>NZ_CAXPJM010000012.1:0-119628 GCF_964217435.1 Aurantimonas sp.
TTGCGCTGGGCGAGGCGCTCGGCACTCTTCTCGCCATAGCTGGCGCCGGTCGCAGCACCGACCTCCAGTTCCATCAGCCGCTGGGCGGCAAAGCCGATCATCTCGCGCAGCAGATCGGCATCAGGGGTCTTCTCCAGAAGGCTGCGCAGGCTCATCATGTCGTCGGTCATCAGGGGATCTCCGGTCCGGGTTGGATGTCGCAACCCAAGCCTAACCGGAAACCGCTGGTGACCACCGCGCCGCCGATCCGTCCTACAGCGCGATGAAATGCGCGGACGAGATCGACGACGCTACCGCCGAGCTACACCACGGATGGGGACACGACCTATTCGACAATCGTTACCGGCGCATTCGGATCATCGATCACGATGTCCGGCAGTGGCCTTCGGCCATCAGTTTGTCGATGTCCAACGATCCCATCGGCTCCGGGACTTCGGTGCGGCCGGGTGGCCCTGCGGGAGGCACGAAAGTCTGGGCATTGACGGCTTCGTTCGTCGGCTGGGATGCTGCCATTGTACTCGCAATCGCGGAGCATCCGACGAGGACGAGGACAAAAGGCCCCTGCTCAGCTTGGCGGCTTTTCGAGAAGACTACAAAGATAGCACGGCTCGGTCGGTTTGGCGGATAAGCTAGATCAATTGCCGATCTTCCTGGTTCGATAACCGGGTCTATGGGGGGGGGGCGATTCGGCTACTCCGCTAAGAGGCGGGTGAGGACAACAAATCCGGCGAAAAGCAGTGGCTGATGGAACAGGTAGATGGGCAGCGTTCGTTGCCCCACCCACGTCAGTACCCCGCCAAGATGTGCCCTGGGGCTATGGGGCTTCCGGTCCCGCTTTGATGGCCTGGCCACAAGGAGCCGGGTGCAGCCTATGCCCGCAAGTGTCACCCCAAACCACGGGAACACAGGCACAAAATCATTCGAAAATGGTGGCGCAGCAGCAAATCCGATCCAGGCCAGGAACCGTGTGTTGAAGGTCGGGGTTTCGAGAAAGAGCGGCGCCGCCAGCGTTGCGAATGAGGCGAAGAAGACCAAGCCAATTGGAAACCTCAAAAAGAGGAGTCCCAGGAGAGATCCCAACGCGATGGAGTGCAAAATTCCGAAGTAAATGAAACTGGTAGGAAAAGCACCATACGTGACCACTGATATCGCGGCAGCCGCCACGACAATCTTGGCAAGGCGCGTGAGGAATTTTTGCCAGTGGGTATAGCGGAAATGGGCCAGCACGAGCCCGACCCCAACGAGAAACATGAACGAGCCGGCGAGGCTGCGAGCAAATATAGTGACCGGAATACTGAACATCAGTGAGGGCGAAACATACCCGAAAAAGCTCAGGTCCCAGCCAAAGTGATAGATTACGACACCGATGATCGCCAATCCGCGCCACACATCGACAAATACGTAGCGCGTAGGACTGCAAGAGCTGCTCGGAACCTCAGGCACGGCAGAACCTGCCATCTTTACTGTCGCTGACATCAGAGGCTTTGGCCAGCGGCGGCTGAAATTCCAGCTATCGCGCCTGCCGGGTTTTCGGAGAGACAGCCGGATTTGTCACTGGCCAACTGTTTCGGGAGGATGGACGTCATCGATGGACTCCTTGTTCGGCATTCGGCCACCCCCTAGCTCCTCTACCCACTGGAGGCGCAAGGGATAAATGGCTGAAAAAGAATGGGGCTGGAGCGCACCCCGTTTTTGACCAGCCAGGTAGTATAGCCGATAAGGCATAGGCATCCGCCTATGAGTACGACTATGTCGAAAGCTCCTGATGGCCCGTATTCTCGGGTTGAAGTGATCACTTCTGTGCAGCGCCGGCGTCGATGGTTGACGGCCGAGAAGGTCCGCCTCGTCGAGGAGGCGATGCAGCCTGGGATGAGCGTGTCCTTCGTAGCGCGGCAGGCAGGCGTCTCGCCGTCGCAGCTCTTTGCTTGGAAGCGTCGGATGCTGGAGGGCGGACATGCGGCCGTCCAGGCCGACGAAGACGTCGTCGGCACGTCGAGGGTCCGCGATCTTGAAAAGCGGGTCCGCGACCTTGAGCGGCTGCTCGGCCGCAAGACGATGGAGAACGAGATCCTCAAAGAGGCGCTCGACGTCGCTCGCCCAAAAAAACGGACATCGTCCTTGCTGTCCTGGAGCGATCCCGTGGGCGGTTCACGGTGAGCGTCGTGGCGCGGACGCTTGACGTCGCTCGTTCCCAGATCAACGAGCGACGCGGTAGGACCGTGAAGCCGCGGGGCCCGTATCGCAAGGCCGAGGATGCCGAGTTCCTGGCGCCCATCCGGGCCATCGTCGACGCCCGGCCGACCTATGGCTACCGGCGTGTGACGGCGCTGTTGAACCGTCGCCTGCGGGCGGAATGCCGCCCGGCGGTCAATGCAAAGCGGGTGCTGAGGATCATGCAGCATCATGGCCTGACGCTGGAGCGCCATACCGCCCGGCGGCCTGGTCGAACGTATGACTGCGTCGTCATTGCGCTGCGCTCGAACGTGCGTTCACCAGCGGGCTCGAACCGGTGGCCCCGCTGACTCACTGCTCAGACCATCTGGAGATCCATGCCAGGAACCGCGAGGTCGTGCGCATCTTCTTCGTCCTGGATGTCTGCGACCGCGAGGTCATTGCATGGTCCGCCGTGGCGCAGGCCGGATGGCTGCCGGACAACTACTGCAGCGCCTACCTTGCCAACGACACCGCCGACACCGCCCGAGCTGTCGGCCTGACTCTGCTCTTCACGCCCGTCCGCAGCCCGGAGTCGAACGGCATGTCGGAGGCCTTCGTTAAGACGGTGAAGCGCGACTATGCCAGCATCACCGTTCTGTCCGACGCCGCCACTATTCTCGCCTTGCTCCCCGACTGGGTCGAGGATTCTTGCGAGGTCCACGCGCACTCAGAATAGAAGTTCCGATCGCCGCGAGAGTTCATCTCGCTCAGTGCCTAAACCCAACCGCCGCCTGTCCGGCGAAATGCGAAACGGAGTCCACTTCAAGATTCATCGGTGATGCCTGCAACGATATCGCCAGAAACCCCGCGAAAACCCGTCTCGATAGTCATCCTATCCAGTAGCTGATCACCGCACACTACCGACGAGGATGTCGCGGTCGTCCGCTATGCCGATCCATTTTCCGGAGTCCAGCTCCGACTGCCGCTTTAGATAAAGGTAATCCGTCTCGTTCCAAGGAAGGATCCGCTCGTCCAGGTTGTCGAGCACGAAGTCGCCTTCGCTGGTTCGCACTGTCAGTACCGCATGGCCGGCACCGTTGCGCTGACGAAGAACGGTGATAAGGAGGGCTGAACGAGGAACACCTGCACGCTGGAGCATATACTGCTTCAGAAGCGCGAAGTCTTCGCAATCACCTTGCTTAGTGGGGTAGGCCCAGCGCTCGGCTACACCGAAAATCTCTTCGTCGGTTCGCGGGATGATGACCGTGTTAACGGAGCCGTTCACCTCGATCAACTGCGACCAGAGATCCTCGGTCAGGGTCGGAACGACAGCCGGCAGATTCGGCTGGCACTCGCTTTGATATCGTTGGCAGAATTCGTAGTGGCCGACGGGCTGCGATGTGCGCTCCAGCATCGGCATTTGCGATGGCTGTGCCAACGCGGTGTTCACGAAGATAGCAGCAACCAGTATTGCAAGTATTGTTTTAATAACTAGTTTGTATTTTTTTAACATTCCCGCCTCCTTCCCTGATGATGAGAAGAGTGGCATACCGATTTTACTCTACAGCCAAAATCGACACCGCATTTCGAAGCGATTTTTATACAATCTATTCACTACATTCGATTTGAACGAAACCCCGGTCAGATCAAATGCGATCGTAAACTCCGCTCCAGGACGAGCGAGTTTCACCTGGCAGATCGCGGCACCCATGCCTGATCCGCCGTGGAGAAGCCTCGAATACAGCGGTCAGGAACCATCGGCAAAAGCCGCAAACAGTGAGAGCGTTTGTCCGAGGCCCCTGCCGCGCGACCAATCCTCAGCGTCGAAAGCCAGCCGGCACCCTCGCCGTTCGCGTTCGCCTAGGGAGCGGACTCATTGGGCATTGATCCAGATGCGGACGGCAGCCAGCTTGAGAGCGGCGGCGAAGTTGTCGGCGCGCCGGTCGTAGCGCGTGGCAAGGCCCCGCATCTGCTTGATGCGATTGAAGAAGCGCTCGACGAGGTTGCGCTGGCGGTAGACCCATCGACTGAAGGCGAAGGTGCCCTTGCGGATAGAGCGCGGCGGGATGTTCGCTCAGGCATTGCGGCTGGCGACGAAGGAGCGGATGCCGTCCGCGTCATAAGCTTTGTCGGCGATGACGGTCGCTCCGGGCGCGACGGCGTCGAGCAGCTTGGTCGCCATCGGCGCGTCGCCGGCCTGTCCGGCCGTCAGCTCGAGGCGCACAGGGCGCCCTTCGGCGTCGACGAGAGCATGGATCTTGGTGGTCAGGCCGCCACGGGAATGTCCCATGCAAGGATCGGCAGATCCCCCTTTTTCGCGCCGGCACCATGCTGGTGGACGCGAACGCAGGAGCTGTCGATCATGACGATGTCGCCGTCATAAGCCTTCGATACCGCTGCCAGGAGGCGATCCCACACACCGGCGGTCCGCCAGCGCGTGAAGCGGTTGTAGAGCGTGGTCCGAGGACCGTAACGCTCCGGGACGTCGCGCCAGGATGAGCCGGTGCGGAACCGCCAGAGGATGCCGTTGATCACCCGCCGGTCGTCGACCCGGGCGACGCCGCGGCTGTTTTGCGGCAGCAGCGGCTCGATGACAGCCCATTCCTGATCCGACAGTTCATGGCAACGCATGGCAATCTCCCTTCCAGGAGATTGAATCAGATTACGCCACCTCGCTGAACCCGTTTATGCGGACGCTCTCTAGCCACTTCTCGTTCTCCCCCGAACGATAGGCGCTGTCGGCCCAGACTTGCGAACCGGTGTTCTGTCGGCTCACGAGATGCCGAAGTTGCCGTCCGTCCGGGGCCGCCGCAGAGGTAACCGCGCTCTCGCGGATGAAGCCGAAGCGCTGGTCGATGCTGATGTGGGACTTGTAGCCAAAGACCGGCGTCGCGATCATCGGCAGCGGCGTACCGTCCGGGCGATAGCGAACCTTGCCGCCGATCTTCAGCGTCCAGCGGGCGTCGACATCCTTCTGAGCCGCCTTGGCCGGCTCGTTGGTCCAGATTTCGCCGGCGGACTCTCCGGCCTTGATCGCCGCCTTCTCGCCCTCGGTGTTGCGTTGCTTCGGCGCCGGAACCAGCGAGGCGTCGACGACCTGGCCAGCCATCGGGACGTAGCCCTTCTTCTGCAGTTGCCAGTCGAAGGCCTTCATCAGCCGCTTCAAAGTTCCCGTCTCGGTCAGCCTGTTGCGAAAGTGCCGGATGGTGTTCTCGTCCGGTGTCGGAGCGCCCAGGTCGAACCCAAGGAATCGCATCCAGGAAAGCCGGTCACGGATCATGAATTCCATGCGCGCGTCGGAGAGGTTGTGTTGCGCCTGCAGGATCAACGCCTTGAACATCGCTACGGGGTCGAACGGCGGCCGCCCGCCTTTGGAGCCGTCGCCGTAGCCTAGCCCCTCGACCAACCAGCCGCGGAGATGCTCGAAATCCACGGTCGTCTCGAGCGTCTCAAGCGGATCGCCGTTCTTGCTCAGGCGTTCCAGATGCTCCGAGAGCCCGAAAAACGACCGCTGCTCCCAGGCCAGATTCTTGCGGGTGTCCAGCTCGGCGCTAGATAGGATCGTTCGCATTCTCCTTTACTCGGCAGATGATGAACCGGCTTCGGGGCAGGGCCGGCAGCCTGGAATAGTCGATCCGAAGATCCTGCTCCGGCACGTCGTATTCGATGTGCCTAGACAGAACCTTCGTCGCCTGACTCATGAGCCCTATCGTGATCCACTCGCCTGGGCAGCGGTGATCCAAATCGTGATCCCCGCCGCCTTGGGGAATAAAGTTGAAGGGGTTTCCGTCCCATTTGCGAAATCGCTCTGGTTGAAACGCCTCAGGCTCGTCCCACGTCCTGGCGTCGCGGTTCGTTCCGTAAAGATCCAGGATTACGCGTCGTCCACGGGGGAAACGGTATCCCCCCCACTCGAAATCGCGGCGCACCAGCGCAGCGACAGCGGGGAAGAAGGGGTAGAAGCGCCGAACCTCCTGGACGAACATTTCCGTAAAGCTCGTGTCGTCGCCAGCTTCGAGCTTGCGCCGGCATTCAGGAAACTGGTGGAGGGCATGGGCGACGAAGGTGATGTAGACGCCAACGGCGACGATCGGCCTGATCACGTTAAGGAGTTCCACAGCGGCAACGTGCGGGCTCAGCAGTTCGCCGTTCGAGCCCCGATGCTCCGCAATGATCGAAGCAGCCGATCCTTCCGGCGGGCGGATTTGCCCGGAACGGATCCGCCCGACGATATTCTCGATCCAGCGATCGGCCCGCTTGCGCGCCCACCGCGCCCGCCAGTGCGCGGGGCCGACTGATCCTGCGGCGTCGAACAGCGCCGTGATCTCGTGTGTTCGCTGTCGAACCTGAGACTCGGGGAGCGGCACCCCGGCCCAGGCGCAGGCCGCTCTTGTCAGGAGTTCGTGAAGCTCGTCGTAAAGGACAATCTCGTTTCTCAGCGCCCATAGGCGAGCGCGTGCCTGCCACTCCTCCGCAGTGATCGCCATCAGCACTTCGATACGCTCGGGCGTCATCAGCGACATGAACATCTGCTTGCGCAGTCGGTGGGCCTCGTCGTCCAGCCCCTGCACGCCGTGCTTTCCGAGCAGCGTCTTCTGGATGCGCCCGATCATGGCGCCATGTCGCATGAATCGACTTTGGTCGTAGAAGAGCCTGGCTGCCTCCGGCCCTGTCATGCAGGTCGCCTTCTGCAGCATAAGCCGGGTCTCGAACAGGTCCGATCCATACGCCCGACACTGCTTCGAGATGAACCTGTAGGGGTCAGCGAGAAGCGAGAGCGTTGCGTCTGGTCGGGTATCACGGGGAAGTTGCGGCATCAGAGCGCCTTCATCGGATGGAGTTCGGGTCAGCCTTGCGCACCCTCCCCTCGCCCCTCGGCCATACACTTTCGAGCAGCAGAAGGCTGACGCCGCTCACGATCCCCACATCGGCGAGGTTGAAAGCCGGCCAGTGATAGGCAGCGACGTAAAAATCCAGAAAGTCGGTGACTGCGCCATGCCGCAGGCGATCAAGGATGTTGGCGAGAGCGCCGCCGATGATGAGCCCCAGCGCAATGGCGGTCAGGCGGTTTGCGGCGCGCATCAGCCAAATGATGAGACCGATGACCATCGCCAGCGTGAAAGTCATCAGCATCCAAGGTGATGTGTCGCCGAAAAGCCCGAAGCTCACGCCGGTATTGTGCCAGAGGACCAGGTTGAAGAACTCGGTCACCGGGATCACCCGAGGCGGCTGCATCACGCTATTGATGATCCACCATTTGCTGACCTGATCGATCAGGAACCAGGCGGCGGCAATGGGCAACCCCAGCCGCAGCATGGAGGCGGACGTATGCGGGGCTGTTTGCGTCTGCACCATCAGAAGACCTTGAGAACCCAGAAGAGGACGATCAGCACGTAAACCACATAGGTGCCGACCAGAGCGAAGACCTGCCAGCGCCGGAATCCGGGCTCGGAGCCGCCCCAGCGGATGAAGGCGGCATAGAGCACAGGCATAAGCGCGACGAAGACGAAGCTGACCCAAAACAGATGAAAGTTCTCGATGGAGGTCCCGACCAGCGCCAGAGGCAGGAACCCCACGGTCACGGCCATGGCGTGGTCGCCAATGATGTTGGTGAGCGCCGGCGTGATCTGGCCGGACCGGGCGACGGTCCAGGCCGCAAAGGCTTCTGGCAGGGCCGCCACAGGTGCAGTGATGAAAAGACCGCCAACGATCGCCGAGATGCCGAGCGCCTTGACGATGTTCTGGGTGGCGATGACGGTAAAATAGGCGCCCAGCGCGAGCACCAACACGCCGGCAACGGCGAGCCAGATCTCGCGCTTTGACCAGTCGACCTGCTCACCTTCTCCGCGTCCGCGCAGGAACGCTTGGGCGAGGTAAGCGATATAGGCGGCGAACAGCAGCCAACCGTCGATCGGCTGAAGGCCGCGCCAGGCCGCGGGCAAAGTCAGCACGGCGAGCAGGACGAGGATTCCGAGGTAAGGCAGCGCCTGCACGCCCACAGCAGCCGGATCGACCCGCAGAAGGTGCTCTTGCAGGTGCCGGTCGTGACCGGGATCATTGGGGAGATCGCGCTTGCGGGTCGCCAGATAGCCGATCGTGACGAGGGTCGGAATGCCGATCACGGTCGATCCGAGGACAGCGCCGAGACCGATGCCGGATGCGTCCCGGACCGCGCTCGTAATGTTGATTCCGACCTCCGGGCTGGCGGTCGCGATGCCGATCAGCGAGCCACCTGCTGCGGCCGAGATACCCCATTGCCGGCGCACCTTCTTGAAGGGGTCGGCGAGGTGCTCCGACCCCCAATGCGCGGCATAGACGGCTACAAGCAGAACCACTACCCAGATCCAAACGCTCATTTCGCCTCCACTTCCAGGCCGCCTTGCGCGCTCGGTAACATCGCGATTGCGCTCATCCGATACGTCCAAGCGCCGGAAACGTCTGGAGGAGCCAGATCGCAAAGTTTGTGAGATGGCCAGTGATCATCGCGATGCCCATGACCACCATGATCCCGCCAGCGACGATCTTCAGAACCCGGCCTGTTCTGCGCATGGCCGTCATCCGCGCCATGAAGCCGCGCATGAACAGGGCGGCGAGGATGAAGGGAAGGCCGAGACCGAGCGAATAGACGGCCAGGAGCGCTGTTCCACTTCCGGCGGTGGCGTTTACGGCCGAAAGTCCCAGGATGGCGCCGAGGACCGGCCCGATGCAGGGTGTCCAGCCGAAAGCGAAGGCCAAACCGAGGAGATAGCTCGCCCAAGGGCCGCCGTGATGTGGGCCTGAATGAAATCTCACATCGCGCTCGAGCCAGGGCATGGGCACTAGGCCGGTCGTGAACAGGCCGAAGACGATGACGATCACGCCACCGATCAGGTTGGCTTCATAGAGGTGCGTGCGCAAAAGCCCGCTCAGGGCCGTCGCGCTGGCTCCGAGCAGGACGAAGACGGTGGTGAAGCCGAGCACGAAACAAAGGCTCAGGCCAAGTGTACGACCTGTCTCCTTGAGACTTCCCCCACTGCTTGCAAGCCCATCCGGGCTAATCGTGCGCCCGGCGACATAGGAGACGTAGCCCGGCACGAGCGGCAGCACGCAAGGCGATAGAAAGGAAACGACGCCCGCGGCAAAGGCCGTGGCTATGCCGATGCCGGAGAAGTCCACTACAGCAGCACCTCCGTCAGGCTTTGGCGCCGCTGGCCGCGGCGGCTTCCCGCAGGTCCGCGCGTGCATCCCGGATGATCGACCAGGAGGATTGCAGGAACAGCCCGGCGATCACGACGGCGACAACAAGGTCAGGCCAGGGAGAGGCGGTCCAGGCCACCAGCCCCGCCGCAACGACGACGACGGCGTTGCCAATCGCATCGTTACGCGAGAACAGCCAAACCGCGCGGACATTGGCGTCGCCGGTCCGGTGAGGCAGCAGCGGAAGTACCGCGACCACATTGACGACGAGCGCAATCACCGCGAACAGACCCATCAGCTCGGCTTCGGGCTGTTGCTGCACCAGCACGCGATAGGCGGTATTGGCGAGAACCCCGAGACCAAGCGCGCCAAGAAACAGCCCCTGTATCAGGGCCGACCGGGCGCGCCAAACAAGGCTCCACCCGATAGCGAGGATGCCGAGGAAGGTGATCAGGCCATCGCCCAGGAAGTCGAGCGCATCGGCCTTGAGCGCCTGCGATCCTGATAGGAAGCCGCCGAACATCTCAATGACGCCGTAGCCGACATTGAGCACCACGACGATCCAGAGCGCCCGCTTGTAGGCCGGCGTGATGTGGGAAAGGTCCTTCGGTAGGTCGTCAATGTCGCCTTCGGCGTGGAGACTCGGCGCGTCCAGGCGATCGAGCCTATAGCCGATTCCTGTCACGGCGCGCTCAACCTCCGGAAGACGGGCATTGGGATCATTCACGTGCAGCGTCATGATCTGCGTGGCCGTCGAGACCTTCACATCCTCGACCCCGACCGAACGCACCGCCTTCTCGATCTTCGCCGCGCAGGTGGGGCAATCCATGCCGGTGACGCGGTAACGCGCCGTCTCGGCATCATTCGTTGAAGCTGCTACGCTCACGGCCATCTTCCCTGATCGAAAATGGCTATATATCATTCGTGACTGATATGTCGAGCGATGCCGAACTGATCGAGCGGGTCGATCTTCCGACCGTTGCCCTACGGACGAAATTGTTCCGGGGGTTGGCAGACGCCTCGCGCCTGTCGATCCTGGACGCCTTGCGCGCGGGGTCCTTGTCCGTGGGCGAGATCGTCGCGATCACCGGCCTGTCGCAATCGAACGCGTCCAACCATCTGCGGTGCCTCAGTGAATGCGGTCTCGTCGCCGGCGAGCAGCGCGGGCGCTTCGTTCATTACCGCCTAAGCGATCCGCGTCTCAACGAGCTGCTGGTCCTCGCCGATGAGTTGCTAGGCGAGACGGCCTGCGGCGTCGACGCTTGCGGGAACTACGGCGCCCGGTGATGCCGCGCCTTAGAGTGGTCGGCGGCGTTAGTGACGTATTTTGCGGGCGCGGCGATCAGTCAGGGCGGCTGTGGTATGACTGCCGAATGCCAGACCAGCGAGGCGCTCTCGTTGGGCTAGCCTTCAAAATACGACGCGATCAGCGTGAACAGGGCACAGCCGTCGATGAGAAAGCGGCCGAATAGCGCGTGTCCTCGGACGCCTCCTGCGCCTCCTCCAACATCTCCTCGACGGCGGCCAGGAGAAGGATACCCGCGCTGAAGGCGAGGGCGGCAAGCTTCAACGTTTCGCCTGCCCGCAGCAGCCAGTAGTCGATGCTGGCGCCCAGGAGGCAGGGAATGACGTAGGAGGCGGACAGGAGGATGCGGCGGCAGCGGGACGCGCCTTTTCTTTGAGATTGGCGATGGTGACAAAGTCTTCGGGCACATCAGCCATGATCTGGCCGAGCGCGAGGATGCACGTCAGACCGAGTGAAACGACGGAGCCGACACCGATCATCGAGCCATCGCTGAACAGGTCAATCGCGTCGGCGACATAGATCATTCAGGCTCCCGCAACTTTGTCAAACGGCCTTCAAAATTGACCCCCGATCGGCGTCCAAAATTGCCCCCCTAGGGCGATGGCTGCTTGCCCGGTCCGAGCGGATCGGAGCCGGAGGCGAAGAGGAGATCGGACCGGGCGCGTTCTGTGCTGGAAGGGCTCAGAGGCGGTGCTTGAAGCGCCAGCTCTCGTTGCCGGTTTCGACGATGTCGCAGTGGTGGGTCAGGCGGTCGAGCAGCGCGGTGGTCATCTTGGCGTCGCCGAAGACGGATGGCCATTCGCCGAACGCCAAATTCGTCGTGACGATCACCGAGGTCTGTTCGTAGAGCCGGCTGATCAGGTGGAACAGGAGTTGTCCGCCAGACTGGGCGAAGGGCAGATAGCCGAGCTCGTCGAGAACGATGAAGTCCATCCGCGTCAGGTACTCCGCCATTCGGCCCTGGCGGCCAGCACGCCCCTCGGCCTCGAGCCTGTTGACGAGATCGACTACATTGAAGAACCGCCCCCGGGCGCCGGATCGAATGCAGGCCCGGGCGATAGCGATGGCCAGGTGGGTCTTGCCGGTGCCGGTGCCGCCGATCAGAACGGCCTTGCGCTGATGGGCCATGAAGTTGCCGGAGGCGAGATCGCGCACCAGCGTCTCGTTGATCGGCGTGTCGTCGAAGACGAAGTCGTCGATGTCTCGGGCAAGCGGCAACTTGGCGATGGTGATCTGGTATTTGATCGAACGCGCCTGCTTCTCGGAGATCTCCGCCGTGAGCAGATCGCCGACGACACGGCTCGGTTCGTGCTGGCGCTTCACGGCGGTGGAGATGATCTCGTCGAAGGCTGCCTTCATGCCATAAAGCTTCAGCTCGCCCATGGCGCCGAGGATCTCGGAGCGTTCCATCACACTGCTCTCCTGAGGTTGTCGTAGCGGGCGCAATCAGCCGCCGGCTCGTGGTTAAGGCGAAGCGCGTCCGGGGTCATGATGGTGATCATGGGGGCGGGCTCGCGGGCTCTCGCCAGAACGTTGAGGATCACGTCCGCTGAGTGGACGCCTTCACCGAGCGCCTCCGCGCAGGCGGCCTCGACGGCAGGAAGTCCATCGCTCAGCACCGCGGTGAGGATGGCAACCATCTGACGCCCGCCGTCAGGTGCAGTGCCGAGCTTGCGCCGGACGCGCTCGAGGCTCGCCGGCAGGATCCAGTCCTTGAACGGCGCGCCGTTACGCAGGGCGCCGGGCTTCCGCGCCAGAACCGGCACATAATGCCAGGGATCGTAGATCGTCTGATCCCGGCCGAAGCAGCGGGGGTGTTCACCGACAACCCGCCCGTCCTGACGTAGCTCGATGCGATCGGCATAGGCGCGGATCTCAACCGGGCGTCCGACGGCGCTGGCGGCGACGGAGTAGCGATTGTTGTCGAAGCGCACGAGACAGGTCTTCGATACCGATGCTGGCACCGCATGGAAGCCGTCGAAGCGACCGCGATAGGAGACAAGCTTCGGCCGCTCGGCCTCGAACACCTCCCAGACCGTCTTGTCGCGGAACTCGGGGTGGCGATGGGCCTTGGCGAAGGCGATCGTGCGGTCGAGCAGCCAGGCGTTCAACTCCTCGTAGCTCTTCACCCGCAGACGCGGCGCAAAGAAGCGCTCACGCACCAGGCCGACCTGGTTCTCGACTTGGCCCTTCTCCCAGCCCGATGCCGGCGTGCAGGCCACGGGCTCCACCAGGTAATGACCGCACATCTGGAGGAAGCGTCTGTTGTAGGCGCGCTCGCGGCCGACGAAGATCGTCTCCACCGCCGTCTTCATGTTGTCGTAGATGCCGCGCGTGCAGGCGCCTTTGAAGAAGGCGAAGGCCCGGTCGTGGGCGTCGAACACCATCTCCTGGCTCTCGCGGGGATAGGCCCGCACGAACAGCATCCGCGAGTGACAGAGCCGGACGTGGGCGACCTTCACGGTCACAGTCGTGCCGTTGATCAGAACGACCTCGTGGCTCCAGTCGAACTGGTAGGCTTCTCCCTGATCGAAGCTCAGCGGCACGAAGGCCGAGGCCGACAGCGAGGATTGATCGCGCTGCCAGCCACGGGCGTAGCGGCGGACCGCATCATAGCCGCCCTCGTAGCCCAGCCCGCGCAACTCCTCGAACACCCGGATCAGGGTCAGGCGTTCTCGTGCCGGTCTGGCGTCATTGGTCGCCAGCATCCGGTCCAGCTCCGGCTTCCAGGCACCGAGCTTGGGCCTCGGCTGCACCGAGCGCTCATACTCGAAGGCCGTCTCGTTCGAGCGAACGACCTTCCGGACCGTGTTGCGAGACACATGGAGCTCGCGGACGATCTCCTTGATCGTCCGGCCGCGAACGAAAAACTCGCGCCGGATGCGCGCAATTGTATCCACGCCCTTCATCCCCCGCCCGCCCGTCTTCCAGAGGAAAACGCGGACTGTTCAGATGCATCGGATGGGGGTCAATTTTGGACGCCGATAACCCCGCCTAGGGGGTCAAAATTGCACGCCGAATGACAATCCGCCGTGGAGAAGCCTCGAATACAGCGGTCAGGAGCCATCGGCAAAAGCCGCAAACAATGAGAGCGTTTGTTCGAGGCCCCTGCCCCGCGACCAATCCACAGCGTCGAAAACCAGCCGGCACCCTCGCCGTTCGCGTTCGCCTAGGAGGAGCACTTCCTAAGAGCGACGTCTTTTCGCGAGGTAGGGTTTACCCCGCCCGACCCGTCAACGTCGTTCTCAGTGGCCTTTACGTGGCTCGTATGGAGAGCGATGGCCACTTCTTGGGCCTCCGGCCACTCTACGAGGTCAACCAGAGTCTGGTGGAGCCATGGGAGATACGGCATCAGCCGAGCGACCGGATGACGGCGTCGCGCTGGTCGACGGCGCGGCGGAGGCGGGCGATCTCGGCGCGGAGTTCGGCGGCTTCGTCTTGCGCGTCGAGGGCCATCGTGACCGCAGCCTTGGCGAGCGTGGACATCTGACCGGCATCATGGCGCGCCGACGACAGGGCGTGGTCCCACGCGCCATGGGCAGCCTCTTCTTCACGGGCGATGCGGCCGGCGCGGATCGCGTCGATCAAGCCGAAGATTGTCTGATGCATTACGACTGCAGCGATGGCTCCGGTGGCGAGAGCGCCGCCCTGGACTGCGTGAGGATTCGTGAATGCCATGGGGATCGCCTCCGGTTTGAGAACGGCAACTTGGAGGGCTCGGGAATCGACGTCAACGACTGCATTCCGGCATGACCGGCGAAGGGCTCACCGGATTCGAATAAGTCGAGACAACGGGAATTAGCTGCCGAAAGGAACCGGTCGGACATTTGCTATAGTGGCAGTTCACTCGTATGCGCATCGCCGAGAGCCTCGTCGTCCATTTCGCTGACTGCCCGCGCCGCCCTCGCGTCGTCGAGCACCGCCTGCTGCCGCTCCAGCGTCGGGCGGATCTCGTTGAGCGTCACTGGCGTGTAATTCCAAACATCGACGCCGACGTCGACCGAGCGCCCGATGCCCGGCAGGCTGCCGTGCGAATGTCCGTAGAGATGAATGGCACCGTGATGGAGGCTGGGCCAGGTGCGAAGGGCGTAGTGGTCGAGCACCACGGGCATCTTCTCCTCCGGGTGCCGGAGCATCAGGCGGTCACGCGGCGGAGACGCCCAAGGGAGCGTGCGCACCTTCTCCCGGTCATGGTTGCCGATGATGAGGTGCTTGCGGCCGTTCAGACGGTCGAAGATCTCGCGGCCGCGTCCCGCCGTTGCGCCCATGGTGAAGTCACCGAGGTGGTAGACGATGTCGGATTTCCGCACGCGGTCATTCCAGCGGCGGATGAGACCCTCGTCCATGTCCTCGACATCGTAGAACGGGCGATCGCACATCGCGATGATGCCGCGATGGCCGAAGTGGGTGTCGGCGGTGAAGAAGATCTCAGCCATGGCTCGCATCCTCCATCGCTTGATGGGTCGCTTCGAGGAGCATTCGCAGATGCGGAGTTGCGTCGCCGATCACCGAGGAGGTGACCTCCGCGTCGCGAGCCCGGACTCGCAAAAGGTTCAGGTCTCGGAATGCAACCTTGAACGCCTCCGCGTCGGCAAACGCCCTGGGCCAATACGGGGTGATGAGCGCTTGGCTGGCGCAGACTAGAGCGCTCGCTAGAGCATGTCGCGCCCGGTAGCCCTCATAACTGTCGCGGGCGAGGTCGACCATCGCCCGGCTCTCCCGGTCGAGCAGCCGCAGCGCCATCGAGAGGTGTCGGGCGGCGGACCGCAATTGCGTCTTGAACGGGTTGGGCGGGATGTCTCTCGTCATGGCGGTCGCTCTATCTGTCGGGGCGTGCGTCGGCGCGGCCCGGAAGGGACCGTCAGGCAGTACGGCGACGTATGAGCTGCGAGCGAGAGATCATGAGAGCCTTGTGCGGCGTCGGGAGGGTTGGCGTCAAGCCGGCCGGCGGGCAAACAAACCGGCGCGGTGGCCGGGGCTGGTGTCGTCGACGGGGTGGGGTGGATCAGGCGGCCTGCGCCGACAGCCGCAGGACCTCGGCCCGGTCGCCCGCCGCGACCTCGGTGTCGAGGTACGCCATGGCGGCAGCCGCGCCACGCTCGGCAAGCCGGATCCTGTAGATGACCGACTGGAAGGACTTCCTGTCTTCGAAGTCGAGCGCGGCGATGGTTTCGGCGGCGGAACGGTACGTCATGGTCTCTCCCTCGCTTCTCAAGCTGCGCGCCGGATTCTGCGGACGTCGTAGCGGAGCTCGCCCACTTTCTCCTCGAGCGTCTCGAGGTGCGCCTCCAATGCGAGCATGTATGCGGCGACGGCCGGGGTGCAGCCGAGGCCGTTTGCCCTTCGGACGGCGATGTCATGCGTATGGTCGGTCATTGTCTCTCTCCCTCGTTGCGGACCCGGTCCCCCGCGTGCCCCAAGAGAAGCGTTGGGCGCCGGCGGGCTGGCGTCAGATTCGAGGGGGATCGGCGGCAGAGATCAGGCTGCCTCTCCCGGCGACGCGTACCCACGGCCATAGCGATCGAGGAAGACGTTCGGCTGCTGCATCGCGCGGCACCAGCAACGCCACAGGAAGCCCCCTGCGTCCTCGCCGTGCTGGCCGAAGCGGAGTTCCTCCCGGAAGCGGCGTCGATGGGCGGCCGAAAGGCGACGTCGAGAGCACGGTTGATGGCGGCCTCCGCCGCCGGGCCGTCGTCCGGTCGCGGCCATTCGTGGATCGGGCCAAAGCCGATCTCAAGCAGGGCGTAGAGGTGGTCGGAGTTGGGGTCGTCGATGGTGTCCTCCTGGTGTTGGTGGACCAGCACGGGGCGCCGAGGCGCGGGCGCGAAACCGCCGGCGGAGGGCGGGATGGCGACCTCGAATCTTGCGGGATGGGCCGTCACGGTGAACGCGGCCGCCGAGGTCTACCAGTTCGGCCCCCTCTGCGAGGGGAATCGTGGGACCCACCCCACCGGGCGCCGACCGGCAGGGGCGCTAACCCGTAGGCCTTCACTCCCCGGGTGGCGACACTTCGGCGGAGCGAAATCACGGCGGGCACCGCGACGCGCGGGGTGCCTGATCGCAACAGGCGTGACCTGACCGGTCACGCGCCTCGACCCACAAAAGGGGAAGCAGATGAACAAGACCTTCGCGAGGGCGCTGGGCATTGGACGACTGTCCGTGGTCCGCTTGAAGATCGTGGCAGTGAACCCGAAGCGGCAGCAGGCCCCGCAACTTGGAATCAGGCCCAGCGGGGGCTCGTAAACTATTTTGGCTGTGACCTGTACGTGACCTGAGAAGCCATCGCGCTGACCGCAAGGTCACACCTGCGGCCCCCAAGTGCCTGCTATATCAAGAAAATTTGGTGGGTGATGTAGGGTTCGAACCTACGACCCGCTGATTAAGAGTCAGCTGCTCTACCAACTGAGCTAATCACCCACGACGCCGGTGGCGTTCGGTAGCGGCTACATAAGCGGAAGCGCGGTGGCTGTCCACCCGTCAGCGGGCATTTTTTGCAGTGCGATGACGGTTATTTTTGCAGAGCGCGCGGCAAGTGGCCGGGACCGGGCGTCAGGTGCCGCGCAGGGTGGGTTTCGGCGCCGGTCAGGACCAGGCGAAGAGGCGCGTCAGGGTGGCTGGCAGCGCCTCCGGCGTGATCTTGCGGATGCCGCCGGCCGGAGCCTGGGCCGGCTGCGATTCGGGCGGCCTGGCCGTCGTCTGCGGCGGTAGCGGACGCTGGTCCCCCGCCTCCGGGCCGGGCTCGACATCGAGGAAGCGGATGCCGGCGAACATGGCGCGGCGATAGACCAAACGCGCCGGGCGCTCGTCGCGCTCCTCGCCGATCCGGATCTGGAATTCCTTGGGCAGATGCGCCGCGTCGTCGATGGTCAGCAGGGCGCCGGTCGCCGAGATGTTGCGCACGATACAGTCGAAGGTGGAGAAGCCGCCGTTGAAGATGACCTTGGCGCGCTTGAGCGTGCGCGTGCGGGGCGCCACGCGGCGTTCCGAATCGTCCGGTTCATGTTCGGGAAGCGCAGCCATATCGGCCTCCATGCCAGGACAGTCGGTCCGGTTGTCGCAGGAACTCCTTTGCAATTCCTGAACCAAACCCGGTGAAATTCAAGCGAAATGCAAAGCGCCGGCGGGACAGGTCCCGCCGGCGCTCAAACAATTGCCGAATCGGCCAGGCGCCGGGCGCCTAGTTGCGGTCCTTGTCGACCAGCGCGTTCGACTTGATCCACGGCATCATGCCGCGCAGCTTCTCGCCGACTTCCTCGATCTGGTGCTTGTCGTTGAGGCGGCGGATGCCCTTGAAGCGCGCGCCACCGGCCCGGTACTCCTGCATCCAGTCCGAGGTGAACTTGCCGGTCTGGATGTCGGCCAGAACCCGCTTCATCTCGGCCTTGGTCTCGGCGGTGATGATGCGCGGGCCGGAGACGTACTCGCCCCACTCGGCGGTGTTGGAGATCGAGTAATTCATGTTGGCGATGCCGCCCTCATAGATGAGGTCGACGATCAGCTTCACTTCGTGCAGGCACTCGAAATAGGCCATTTCCGGCGCGTAGCCGGCTTCCACCAGCGTCTCGAAGCCGGCGCGGATCAGCTCGACCAGACCGCCGCACAGGACGACCTGCTCGCCGAACAGGTCGGTCTCGCACTCTTCCTTGAAGTTGGTCTCGATGATGCCCGAGCGACCGCCGCCGACGCCGCAGGCGTAGGACAGCGCCAGGTCAAGCGCGTTGCCCGACGGGTCCTGGTGCACGGCGACGAGGCACGGCACGCCGCCGCCCTTCTGGTATTCGCCGCGCACGGTGTGGCCCGGGCCCTTCGGCGCGATCATGACGACGTCGACGGTCGCCTTCGGCTCGATCAGGCCGAAATGCACGTTGAGGCCGTGGGCGAAGGCGATCGCCGCGCCGTCGCGGATGTTCGGGGCGATCTCGTCGCGGTAGATGTCGGCCTGGAGCTCGTCCGGGGTGGCCATCATCATCAGGTCGGCCCAGCCGGCCGCCTCGGAGACGGTCATGACCTTGAAGCCGTCGGCCTCGGCCTTCTTGGCGGTCGCCGAACCGGCGCGCAGGGCGACGGCGACGTCGTTGGCGCCGGAATCCTTCAGGTTCAGCGCATGGGCGCGGCCCTGGCTGCCATAGCCAATGATCGCGACCTTGCGGGACTTGATGAGGTTGAGATCGGCATCCCGATCGTAATAGACGCGCATGCTGTATCCTCCTTTGGATGCTTTGCTTGTTGTCGTGAATTCAGGCCGTGACCGGCCTCTCCTCGTCCACTCCGTAAAGAGCGAAGAACTGTGTGGTGGCGCGCTCCGCGTCGCGGGCGACGGCCGCCTTGTCGAGCGTCAGCCCGTCGCCGAGCAAGAGCCGGATCTGCACGTCGCGCACGACGAGACCGAAGAAGCTGCGAAAGGCGTCGTCGGCGTCCTCGAAGCGCACCAGCCCGGCATTGCGACCGGCCTCCAGCGCCGGCTTCAGCCGGCGGGCCATGGCGAACGGCCCGTTATGCAGGACGATGGCACCGAGATCGGCGGTCTTCGAACCGGCCTCGGCAATGGCCAGCCGGTTGAGCGCCACCGACGTCGGACCGCTAAGGACGGTCAGCCAGTCGCGGGCGAACTGGGTCAGATGCGCGGCAAGGCGCTCGCGCGATGCCGCCTCCGCCCCCACCGGCACGCCGCGGACCTTCGCGGCCTGCCATTGCACCGTCGCGGTCAAGAGCCCGTCGCGGTCGCCGAACCATTTGTACAGCGTTTCCTTGGAGCAGCTCGCGGCACGCGCCACGGCAGTCATGGTCAGCGGCCGGCGCGCCTCGACGAGCAGGCGCAGCGCCGCGTCCAGCACATCGCACTGGCGCTCCGTCATGCTCTCCACGGCGATGGTTTCGGTTGCCGACACACTGCCTCCAGGGGCGGCTCGCGAGAGCCGTACCGTACGTTACGGTACGGCTTCTAGGAGCTGTCGGTGGCGGACGCAAGCGGAAATCCGCAGAGCCCGCCGTTTCGCATTCGAGTGCCCGGTATTCGCTGGGGACTCAGCCCTGGCCGCAGGCGGCCCGGAACCGCCGCACCGAGGTCTCCATGCCGTATTCCAGCGCGTCGGCCGTCAGGCCGTGGCCGATCGAGACCTCGGCCAGCTCCGGAATCCGCGCGACCAGCGCCGGCAAATTCGCCACGGTCAGGTCGTGCCCGGCATTGACGCCCAGCCCCGCCGCAAGCGCTGCATCGGCCGTCGCGCCAAGGCGCTCGATCTCGGCCTTCGCCGCTTCCGGGTCGGCATGGGTGCCGCCATAGGGGCCGGTATAGAGCTCGATCCGGTCGCAGCCCGTGGCCGCCGCGTCCACCATCGCCGACGGATCGGCATCGGCAAACAGCGAGACCCGCGCGCCGCCGGCCTGCAACCGCGCGACGATGGGCGTCAGGAACGCCCCTTCGCCGGCAAAATCCCAGCCATGGTCCGAGGTCGGCTGCGAGGGATCGTCGGGGACCAAGGTCACCTGCTCGGGGCTGACGGTCTCGACCAGCGCGAGGAAGTCCTCGGTCGGATAGCCCTCGATGTTGAATTCGGCCGCCGGAAACTCGGTGTCGATCAGGGCCCGCAGGTCCGGCAGGTCGGAGAACCGGATGTGCCGCTGGTCCGGACGCGGATGCACGGTCAGGCCATGGGCCCCGGCCCTCAGCGCGATCCGGCCGAAATCGACCACGTTCGGCCATGGCAGGTCGCGGCGATTGCGCAGCATGGCGACGGCATTGAGATTGACGGAAAGAGCGGTCGACATGCGGGCCTCGCGGAAACGTTTCGGCGCCCCGTAAGTGTGCGATCCCCGGCGACCGGTCAACGGCCGGGCGAGAAAACCTCCCGATCCGGGCTCACGCGCCGAATGCGTGTTGAAAGCCCCTTCCCGACCGCTAGTCTGTTGAACACGTTACCAATGCCCGGGGGCTCCCCCCGGGACGCGTTGCGAGGGAGAGACAGCATGCGTGGTTCGAACTTCATACCGATCGTCGTCGCCGGGGTCGTCGGCATTGCGATCGGCTGGGCCGTCGGCCCCGACTATGACGACCTGCAGGAGGATCTGGGCAACCAGATGCAGGGCGTCGCCGGCCGGATGCAGGCCGAGATCGAGAAACTGCAGACCAGCGTTTCGGAGCTGAGCCAGCAGGCGGCAGCGCCCGCCGACGACGCGGTGGCGCAGACCCAGCAGGCCATCGCCGATCTGGGCGCCCGTCTCGACCAGATGGGCGGCGACTTCCAGAGTCGCACCGAGGCGCTCGGCCAGTCGCTGCAGAGCGGCGCCGGCGAGGCCCGCGATGCGGCCGCCGCCAAGCTCGACGAGCTCGCCGCCGCGATCGAGGGGCTGAAGGGCGACATCGCCGCCGCACCGGCTGCCGCGCCACAGGGCGGATCGGATGCCGCAGGCGGCGACCCGGCGGCACTGGCGAGCCAGGTCGGCAACACCGGTGCGATCCTGCTGCCGGGCCAGTCGGCGATCTTCGGCGGCAATCCGGTGCAGCTGATGTCGATCTCCGCCGAAAGCGGCAGCGCGACGCTGGCGGTCGCCGGCGGCGATCCCCAGGACGTGACGTCCGGCAGCGCAATCGACGCCGGCAATGGCTGCCAGGTGACGCTGGCCGGCGTGGCCGCCGGCGCGGCCTATCTCGGATCGCAGGATTGCGGCGGTACGGCAGCGCCGGCTGGCGGTGACCAGAGCGCCGCCGCGGCCGAACCCGCCGCGCCCGAGCCGCAGCAGGCGGAAGCGGCGCCCGCACAGGAGGCCCAGCCGGCAGCGGCCGAAGCCGCGCCTGACGCGGCAACGCAGGAGGCCCAGCCGGCCGCAGCAGAGACGGCGCCCGACGCGGCAGCGCAGGACGCCCCTGCCGAGACCACGGCTGCGGCGGAACAGCCCGAGGCCGCCGAAACGGCTCAACCCGCCGCTGCTGACGCGCCCGCCGAACAGCCGGCCGCGGCAAGCGCCAACAGCCAGACCGTGCCGGTCGGTGGCACGGCGAGCTTCGGCGAGACACGGATCTTCGTCTCCGCCATCGCCGAGGACAGCGCAACGCTCTTCGCCGTCGGCGGTGGCGGCCGCGAGACGGTCGCCGTCGGCTCGGCCCTCGATGCCGGCAATGGCTGCAGCGTGACGGTCGAGGCGATCGAGGACGGTCAGGTGACCCTCGCCAGCGACGGCTGCACCGGCGACGCTTCCGCGACCAGCGAAGACAGCGCGGCGCCGGCTTCCGATGACGCCGCCGCGGCGCCGCAGGAGACCCCGGCCGAACAGCCGGATGCAGCGGCAAGCGCCGCGCCGGCCGAGGGCGACGCCGCAGCCGCGCCGGCCGAACCGGCCAGCGAAGGCGATGCGGCCGCCGGTGACGGCGGGATCACGGTCGGCCAGACGGCGACCTTCGGCGAGAAGAAGGTCTTCGTCTCCGGCCTCGGCGACAATGGCGCGACGCTCTACGTCGTCGGCGGCGGGCGCCAGCAGGTCGAGGCCGGCGGCTCCGCCGATCTCGGCGACGGCTGCGCGGTCACGGTGGACCGGATCGAGGACCGCACCGTATATCTGACGGCGAATGGCTGCTGACAGCCGAGCGAAGCGTCGATGACCGGAAAGGGCGGGACCGCGAGGCTCCCGCCCTTTTTCATGCCCCCTGACTGACCCAACGGAATACCATGCCAGACCAGTTCGAAAATCCTGTCGATATTACGCGCCAACGCGACTAGACTGCCCTGGCGACGGCGCATGTCTGCCGGTCGCTTGCGGCACGGCATCGGATCACAGCTGTTTCGGCAGGATCGGGAGTTTCGCCATGGTCAGGATCGACAGACTTTACGTCATCATCGGCATTGTGTGGCTGCTCGCAGGCGCGGTCTTCGGCACGTGGCTCGGCGCGACCGGGCACCACAATTTCTCCAATTCCCACGCCCATATTGGGCTTCTGGGCTTCGTCGCCTCGGTCCTCTTCGGCCTGGTGCACAAGGTCTGGCCCGAACTGCGCACCCGCCGCCTCGCCCTGCCGCAACTGGCAGTCTACGAGATCGGCACGGCGTTCCTGATCCTCGGCAAGATCATGGTCGACGCGACCGGCGAGGAAAACCTGTTCCTGTTCGTCGGCTCGATCACCGTCATCCTCGGGGCGTTGATGTTCCTCTGGCTGTTCGTCAAAGGCTCGGAGGCGAGCGACGCGCCGACCCTCTCGCCAGCCGAATAGGCCGCGCCTCCCGGCCGGCAGGACCCGGCGGGGCTATTTGACGATGGTCAGCCGCTCGGCCGCGCGGGTGATGGCGGTGTAGAGCCAGCGCTCGCGCGTTTCCTTGAAGGCCCAGCTCTCGTCGAACAGCATGACGTTGTTCCACTGCGAGCCCTGCGCCTTGTGCACGGTCAGCGCGTAGCCATAGTCGAAATCGTCGAAACGCTTCTTGGTCGGCCAGGGTATGTCGGCGTCGGGATCCTCGAAGGCGGCCTTCAGCAGCCGGATCTTGGCGGCGCCCTGGTCGATGTCGTCGTCGTCCGGTTTCACGATCAGATTGACGCCCGGCTTGGTGGTTTCGCGCGAGGCCGTCATCACCTGCCAGAGCGAGCCGTTGAGCAGCCCCTTGGCCGGGTCGTTGCGCAGGCACACCAGCTTGTCGCCCGACATCGGCAACGGGCCCTCGAAGCCCTTCAGTTCGCGCAGCCGCGCATTGTAGCGCCGACGGGTGCGGTTGGTCCCGACCAGCACCTGGTCGGCGGCCAGCACCTCTTCGGTTTCCACCTCGCGCTTGCCGATGATGCGCGCGGCGCCCCAGTCGCCATGCATCAGCTCCTTGCCTTCACGCACATGCAGGGCAAGGTCGATGATCGGGTTGTCGCGCGCCTGGCGGTGGATCTCGGTCAGGAGGAAGTCCGGCTCGGCCTCGGTGAAGAAGCCGCCGCCCGACACCGGCGGCAGCTGCCCCGGATCGCCCAGCACCAGGATCGGCGTACCGAAGGACATCAGGTCGCGGCCGAGCGCCTCGTCCACCATCGAGCACTCGTCGACGATGATCAGCTTGGCCTTGGCGACCGGGCTCTGCCGGTTCAGGGAGAAGGTCGGCGAGACCCGCGACAGGCCGCTGGTCTCGTCGGAGATCGTCTCCTCGCCGCGCGGGCGGTAGATGAGCGAATGCAGCGTGCGGGCGCTCTTGGCGCCCTTCGAGCGCAGCACCTGCGCCGCCTTGCCGGTGAAGGCGGCGAACTGCACCGCCCCGTCGATGCCCTCGGCGAAATGCCGCGCCAGCGTCGTCTTGCCGGTTCCGGCATAGCCGAACAGCCGGAAGATCGGTGTCTCGCCGTCCGCCAGCCAGTCGGCCACGGCCTTCAGCGCATCGTCCTGCTGTGGTGAGAGCTTCAAGCCGATCTCCGGTTGCCAGCCGGGCACGCGGCCCGATTCCCATTGCGGACAGCCTTATAGGTCCCGGCGCGGTTTTTCACCCTCGCCGCCGATGCGCCGTGCGCTTGCCCACCGTCGGTGGCAAACGCACCACGAACGCCGCTGCAGGGCGCGCGGATCCCCGGTTCAGGAGCCGGCGATGGCCGCCCCCGGCGAAGCCGCCTTGCCGGAGCCGAGGATCGCTGTGATAGCTTTCGCGAGTTCGTATTCGCCGAACGGCTTGGACAGCTTGGGCAGGCTGTTGTCGCCGCCGGGGGGCAGCTCCGCATAGCCGGTGGCCAGGATGATCGGCAGCCCGGGCCATTCGCCCCGGATCGCCTCGGCAAGCTGGCTGCCGGTCATCCGCGGCATGGCGTGATCGGTGATCACCAGCTCGATATCCGCCTCGCTCCGCAGGATGTCGAGCGCCTCCATGCCCGACGTCGCCTCGAAGACGCGGTGGCCCATGTCCTCCAGCATCGCGACGGTGTTCATCAGCACCAGCCCGTCATCGTCCACCGCGAGGATGGCGAGCGGCCGGTCCTCAGCCGGGGCAACCGGCGCTTCGGGCGCGCGCGCCGGAGCCGGCGCCGGCGCGAGCGCGGCCGTCGCGACCGGCAGCCACAGTTCGACGCGGGTCCCCTCGCCCTTGCGGCTGTAAATCTGCAGGCCGCCCCCCGACTGGCTGACCAGCCCGTGCACCATGGAGAGGCCGAGCCCGGTGCCCTTGCCGACGCCCTTGGTGGTGAAGAACGGCTCGGCGGCGCGCTTCGCGGTCTCGGGATCCATGCCTTCGCCCGTATCGATCACCGCCAGCCGGACATAGCGCCCCGCCGCGAGCCCGCCCGGCCGTGCCGTGTCGATGGCCGCCTCATCCGCCTCGATGACGACGACGCCGCTGCCATCCATCGCGTCGCGGGCATTGACCATCAGATTGAGAAGCGCCGTCTCGAGCTGGTTGGGATCGATATGGGCGGGTGCGAGTCCGGCGGGAAAGCGCGTCTCGATGCGGACTTCGGGCCCGATCGAGCGCTCCAGGAAAGCCGTGATGCCGGCGACGAGTTCGGCGAGATCGACGGTGCGCGGCGCCAGATCCTGCCGGCGCGCGAAGGCCAGCATGCGCTGGGTCAGCGACGCGCCGCGGCGGGCCCCCTCCAGCGCATTGTCGATCAGCGACTGGACGGCCGGCGGGTCGATGCCGACCCGTTTGCGGGCTATTTCCAGGCTGCCGATGACGGCGGTGAGCAGATTGTTGAAGTCGTGGGCGATGCCGCCGGTGAGCTGGCCGATCGCCTCCATCTTCTGCGACTGGGCCAGCGCCTCGTTGGCCTTGGCCAGCGCCTCCTGCGCTTCCTTGCGCTCGGTGACGTCGCGGGTGATCTTGGCAAAGCCGATCACCCTGCCTGCCTCGTCGTCGACCCGGTCGACCACCACGCTGGCCCAGAAGCGGCTGCCATCCTTGCGGATGCGCCAGCCCTCGGTTTCGAAGCGGCCATCCTCAAGCGCAGCGGCGAGACCGCGCTGCGGCTCGCCCCGCTCGCGGTCTTCGGGCGAGAAGAAGCGGGAGAAATGCTGGCCGACGATCTCGTCGCGGCTGTAGCCCTTGATCCGCTCGGCGCCGAAATTCCAGTTGGTCACCCGGCCCTCGGGATCGAGCATGTAGATGGCGTAGTCACTGACCCCGTTGACCAGGAGCCGGAACTGCTTTTCGCTACGCTGCAGATCCTCCTGCGCCTGCTTGCGCTCGGTCAGGTCGCGGGTGATCTTGGCGTAGCCGATGAGGGTGCCGTCGGCGTGCCGGATCGGGTCGAGCACCACATGCGCCCAAAACTGGCCGCCGTCCTTGCGCACGCGCCAGCCTTCGGTCTCGAAGCGCCCTTCCGCGGCGGCGATGCGCAGCGCGCGCTGCGGCAGCCCGGCATCGCGATCCGCCGGCACGAAGAAGCGAGAGAAATGCGAGCCGAGAATCTCGTCCGCCGTATAGCCCTTGAAGCGCTGCGCACCAGCGTTCCAGCTCGTGATGATGCCGTCCGGATCGAGCATGTAGATGGCATAGTCGGTGATCGCGTCGACGAGCAGCCGGTAGCGGCCCTCGTCACTGGCCGACGCGGTCGCCCGCTCCGTTCGCTCCATCCCCGTATACCTCACGCATCTGTCCATCACAGACATAGCAGCGGAACGCCCCGCGCCAAGATGGCGCAGGGCGCCCGCGGAACCTGCGCGAAGAACCTACATGCCGTCCTTGCCGCGCGACAGGGCGGCAACGCCCGTGCGGCAGACCTCGACGAGGCCCAGCGGCTGCATGATGGCCACGAACTTGTCGAGCTTTGACGGCCGGCCGGTCAGCTCGAAGACGAAATGCTCGATCGAGGAATCGATCACCTTGGCGCGGAAGACGTCGGCGAGGCGCAGCGCCTCGACGCGCTTGTCGCCCTGCCCCGCCACCTTCAGGATCGCCAGCTCGCGCTCGATCGGATCGTTGTCGCCGTTGGCGCCGCCCATGCGGGTCAGATCGACGACCCGGTGCACCGGCACGATGCGGTCGAGCTGGCTCTTCAGCTGCTCGATGACATGGGGCGCGCCGCGGGTGACCACCGTGATCCGCGACAGGTGCTTCTCGTGCTCGGTTTCCGAAACGGTCAGGCTCTCGATATTGTAGCCGCGCCCCGAGAACAGGCCGATGACCCGGGCCAGAACGCCCGGCTCGTTGTCCACCAGGACGGCGAGCGTGCGGGTCTCGTTCGCCTCCTTCTCCGGCGTGATGAAATAGGCCGATGCGGGCGGCTGGACGGGTTGGTTCATGTCGGAAACTCAGCAGGTTCTTGGCGTTGCGGCACCATAGAGCCGCGACGCCGAAAGGCCAAGGCGGCTTTCGCGGCAGCGCGCGGACGGTCCGCTTGTGCGACGCAGGATGGACGTGCGTCATCGGAAGCGCATCTTCACCTGCCATGAAGGCGCCGGACGCGGTGGCAACCAAGAGGGAGAGACGGACATGAAGACGATCATGCTTCTGGGCACCACGGCTGCACTGGCGTTGCCGGCATTCGGTGCGGCGATCGCGCAGGAGCCGGGCCGGGCCCAGTGCGTGCCTGCGCTCACCGATGGCGGCTTTGCCCTGACGATCCGGGTCGAAGGCGAAGACGGCCTCTTCCGTCTGACCTGCCGCGACGGTTCGCTCGTCGCCGTTCCCGCCGATGCGGTGGTCGGACAGGCCCTTGCGCCGACAGCGGACGCGACATCCGAGACGGCGGCCAGGGAGATCGACGCCAGCGGCGAAGCCGCGCGATCCGAACTCGGCGCAAGCGAGGAACTCGCCGAACCGCCCACCGAACTCTCCGCAGCGCCCGATGGCGACGCGAGCGACAAGATGGCGAGCGACGAAGCGCCGACCGCTCCCGACGCGGAGACGGACGCGAAAGACGCCGGGACGATCATCGAGGACAGCGTTGCCGCCGCGCAAGGTTCGTCCGGCGAAGCGCCGACCGACCCCGAGACGGACAGCCAGGCGTCCGGCACCGAAGCCGACGATGAGGATACGCGTGCTCCCGGCACCGCATCGGCTGCGATCAACGACCTGATCGGCGACACCGGCAACGCCGGCGCCCTGGGCGAAGCCTCCACCGATCCCGCGCAGCCGGACGACCAGGCGGACATCGCCGATGCCCCCGAGGCGGATGCGGCCGACGAGATGGATTCGCATGACAGCGCCAATGCGGACCCACAGGATGATGTGATGGCCGACGTCCTCGAAGAGGACAGCCCGGCCGAGGCCGATACCGAAACCGCCGATGCCATGTCCGAAGATGAGGTGGAGACCGACATCGGCGACGATGGCGATATGGCCGACACCGCGTTGGATGAGATCGATGACGATGTAGAAAACGCGGCAGAGGTCGACGCCGACGACGCCGCGATGCCCAGCGACATGGCCACAGACAGTGCCATGAATGACGCTGAGGACGAGGATGCCGCCGACATCATCGCCGACAGTGCCGACGACGCCGCGGGCGAACTGGAGGCGGATGCCGCCGATATCTCGGAGGCCGATGCGGCCGAAGAGATGGATCTGCACGACAGCGCTGCGGACACAGTCGATGCGGACCCGCAGGATGATGCGATGGCCGACGCCATGTCCGATGACGATTCGGAGTCCGAGGTCGGCGAGGATGGCGATATGGCCGATACCGCGCTGGACGGGATCGATGGCGACGTCGAAGACCCGGCCGACGCGGCGATGTCCGGCGCCATGGCCGCCGACAGCCTCGCGGATGACGCCGAGGACGAGGATGCGGTCGACATCATTGCCGACAGCGCCGACGACGCTGCGAGCGAACTGGACATCGACGCCCTCGACTCGCCGCCGGAAGAACTGACCGACACCGCCCGCAATGCCGCCGGTGTCGCGGGCACGATGCCGCAATCCTCGGTCACCGAGGCGCCGCAGGATGCCGAACCGACCGGACCGGCCACCATGGCCGAGGAGGACGGCATGGCGGCGATGGACAAGCCGGCGGTCGCGCCCGAGGACGCGGCGCCTGACGGCGAGGTCGCGAGCCCCGGCGAGGCGAAGCAGGCCGATCGGCTCGCCGCCACCGAAGACCCGGCGATGGACGAGGCGGAGGACGCTGCGGCGCCGCAGGCATCCGAGCCCGACATGATCGCGGTGCCGCTGGCGGTCATCGGCAGCGCCGAACTGGCCCTGCCCGGCGCGCAGTTCCGCTCCGTGGCGATCCGCGACGATGGCGACCAGCAAGTCTACGCCCTGCGCGGCGAGATGCGCAGCGGCCGCGACGTGGCGGTGACCGTCGCCGAGGACGGCGCGGTCGTGAAGATCGACCGCGAAATCCTGCAGGAGGACGTGCCCGAGCGGATCCTGCGGATCGCCGAGGCGCTGATGCCGGACGCCGAGATCCTGCGCGTGACCCTGTCGAACCGCGACAACTACAAGAGCTTCTTCGTCTTCAGCGGGCTCGATGCGCGCGGCGACGGCTTCGAGCTCGAAATCCGCTCGGACGGCCGCAGCGTCGCCTTCGACCGCCCGTCATAGACCTGAAACGACGAAGGGCGGCGTTGCCGCCGCCCTTCTCCAGTCGTCTATACTGCGTCTGCCAGCCCGGTCAGACCAGGGCCCGGCCCTTGGCGTCGATGGCGCTGCCGACGGCCTCGTCGCTCGCCTCGTCCGGCAGGAGGATCTCGTTGTGGGCCTTGCCCGACGGGATCATCGGGAAGCAATTGGCGAGGTTGGCCACCCGGCAGTCGAACAGCACCGGCTTGTCGACGGCCAGCATCTCCTCGATGGCCGCGTCGAGATCGCCCGGCTTCTGGCAGCGGATGCCGTGGCCGCCATAGGCCTCGGCCAGCTTGACGAAGTCCGGCAGCGCCTCGGTGTAGGAGTTCGACAGGCGGTTGCCGTGCAGGAGCTGCTGCCACTGCCGGACCATGCCCATATACTGGTTGTTCAGGATGAAGATCTTGACGTTGGCGCCGTGCTGCACCGCCGTCGACATCTCCTGCATGTTCATCAGCACCGACGCATCGCCGGCAATGCAGACCGACAGCGCGTCCGGATGGGCGATCTGCGCGCCGATCGCCGCCGGCAGGCCATAGCCCATCGTGCCGAGACCGCCTGAGGTCAGCCACCGGTTCGGCGCCTCGAAGCCGTAGAACTGCGCTGCCCACATCTGGTGCTGGCCGACCTCGGTGGAGACGTAGGTCTCGCGATCCTTGGTATGCGCATAGAGCCGCTGGATGGCGTATTGCGGCATGATGACGTCGTCGTTCGGCCGGTACGCCAGGCTGTCGCGGGCCCGCCACGTGCCGATCTCGTCCCACCATCCGGCGAGCGAGGCCGGGTCGATCGCCGTGCCGCGCTCCTTCCAGATGCCGACCATGTCGCGCAGGACATGGGTGACATCGCCGATGATCGGCAGGTCGACGCGCACGTTCTTGTTGATCGACGAGGGGTCGATGTCGATGTGGATCTTCTTGGAGTGCGGCGAGAAGGCGTCGAGCCGGCCGGTGATGCGGTCGTCGAAGCGCGCGCCGACGCACAGCATGACGTCGCAGCCATGCATCGCCAGATTGGCCTCGTAGGTGCCGTGCATGCCCAGCATGCCCAGCCAGCTCTCGCCGGAGGCCGGATAGGCGCCGAGCCCCATCAGCGTCGAGGTGATCGGCGCACCGGTCAGCGCGACCATCTCGCGCAGGAGCTGCGCGGCCTCGGGGCCGGAATTGATGACACCGCCGCCCGAATAGATGATCGGCCGCTTGGCGCTCGCCAGCATCGCCACCGCCGCCTCGATGCGGTCGCGGTCGCCGACCAGCTTCGGCCGGTAGCTCTCGTGCTGGGTCTGCGGTGCCGGCGGCGTGTAGAGGCCGGTGGCGAACTGCACGTCCTTGGGAATGTCGACGACGACCGGACCCGGGCGACCGGTGGTCGCCACGTGGAAGGCCTCGTGCAGGACGCGCGCCAGATCGTTGACGTCCTTCACCAGCCAGTTGTGCTTGGTGCAGGGCCGCGTGATGCCGACCGTGTCGCATTCCTGGAAGGCGTCGGAGCCGATCAGCGTCGTCGGCACCTGGCCGGTGATGCAGACCAGCGGGATCGAATCCATCAGCGCGTCCTGCAGCGCGGTCACCGCATTGGTCGCGCCGGGGCCTGAGGTCACCAGCATGACGCCCGGCTTGCCGGTGGCGCGGGCATAGCCCTCCGCGGCGTGGCCGGCCCCCTGCTCGTGCCGCACCAGGATATGGCGGACCGCTTCCTGCTGGAAGATCTCGTCATAGATCGGGAGAACCGCGCCGCCCGGATAGCCGAAGATGTCGGCGACGCCATGATCCTTCAGCGCCTGCACGACCATCGCCGCGCCTGTCATTTCCCGTGTGTCCGATGTCGCGTTCATGGCTCGTCTTCCGTCTCGTGCCTGCCGGGTTGGTCTGGCGCCGCTCCCGGTCCGGATGCTGTGTCGGAACTCGGCGCAATAAAAAAGGGCCGCTGGGGCCCTTTGAGTTGCGCACACGTGGCTCTCGCCGGGCGGTCCCTAGACCGCCTCGCGTGTGCGCCGTCCTACTACGAGAATGTTGATCTTTGTCATGGGGCGGAAGCTAAGCCCGTCCAGCGCGTCCGTCAACGACTTATCTTGCGCCCGTGCCCGGCGGCGGTCCTGCCGCCGGGCAGCTTGAGCTCAGCCGACCTTCTCGATGTGGATGCGGCGATAGAGTGCCTCGACGCAGGCATAGGCGCCGAAGGCAATCAGCCCGAGCCCGGTCAGCGACAGGAGCACCCAGCCATAGCTCCAGTCCGACATCGCCTGCAGCGCGGCTTCCAGCCCCGGCGTATCGCCCTCGCCATAGGAGACGGCACCGGTGAACAGGAGGCCGGCCAGAACGAAGAAGGTCACGCCCCGGGCAATCAGGCCGAAGCGACAGATCGGCCGCAGCCAGGCGCGCTTGCCGGCGGGAATGGTCATGTATTTCTCGAAGCCGGCGACCACGCCCTTGTAGATGTGGGCCGCGCCGGCGACCGCCATGCCCAGCGACACGATATAGGTGATCCAGACGCCGTAGCCGGAATCGTAGGCCGCCGCGACGACACCGCCACCGCCTCCGTCCGACCGCATGCCGGCAAGGACCGTCGCCGCATAGAATGCGGTACCGCCATAGGCGAAGGCGCTGATCAGCAGGCCGAAACGCGCGAACACGCCCCTGGCGTCGAGACCGTGCTCGTCGACGTCAAAGAACATCTGAATCAGCCGCCAGATGGTGAAACAGGTCAGCGCCGCGACGAGCGCGACGAGGGCGACCGTCCCGAAGGCGGAGCCGGCGACCGTGTCGACCGCGTCCTTGGTCCCCATGGCCCGGCCGGTGGCGTAGGCGGCGCGAAACGCGAAATAGCCGACGATGAGATACACTAGCCCGCGAGCGGCGTAGCCGGCCCGTGCTGCCTTGCGGAGCCAGTCGTGATGCTGGTGGGGAATGTCCAGTGTGGTCAATGTCGCTCCTCGCCTTGTGAAGAGCCTATACGCGGCGGCTCAGGCGTTGGTTCCGAGGAGCACCCCGGCGGCCGACCCGGCACTGACCCGGTTCCGCCCCGCCTGCTTGGCCTTGTAGAGATTGACGTCGGCCCGCTTGAAGATCGCCGCGCAGCCATCGCCCGGCTCCGAAGAGGCCAGCCCCACCGATACCGTGGTGCGCAGCTTGACGTCTCCGACCCGGATGGTGAGCCCCGAAATCGCCTGGCGGATCCGCTCGGCGAAAGAGACAAGGCCAGGCGCCGACATGTTGGTCACGATGATGGCGAACTCCTCGCCGCCGAGACGGGCGACCACGTCGCGGTGGCGCGCGAAATCGGTCAGGCAACCGGCGACCGCCTTCAGCACCTCGTCGCCGACATCGTGGCCGTAGGTGTCGTTGACGGCCTTGAACTTGTCGAGGTCGAACAGCAGCAGACCGACCGGGCGGCCGACACGGTCGAAGGCCACGACATATTCCTCGAACATCCGGTCGAAGCAACGCCGGTTGCGCAGGCCGGTGAGCGGGTCGGTCAGCGCCGCCTGCTCCAGATGCTGGGAGCGCTGCTCGAGCGTGCCGGCAAGCGAGCGCAGCTTGCCCTGCTCGCGCAGCTGCGCGCGGATGGTCGGCAGGATCAGGAACAGGCCGGTGCCCAGCGCCACGACGAGGCTGGCGATGGTCGCCGCAAACAGGCCGCTCATGATCGGCGGCTCACTGTCGCCGACCCGGGCGAGGATCGCCACGGTGACCGCATGCGCCTTGACGGTACAGGCGACCGCAACGACGATCGCAGCCAGATAAAGCCCGACCGAAAGCTCTGCCTTGGTGACCTTCATCGACCGCCCGACTTCCCGATTCTTCCCCATGGGAACTGATACGACGAGAAGCTGTCCGATCACTTAAGGCGATTGCTCAAATCGTCTCGATCGCGGCGATGTCGGGGGACGCAAGCCGCCGCCAGCTCGCATCGAACTGGTGCCGGAACCAGGTCTCCTGGCGCTTGGCATATTGGCGGGTGCGGGTCGCGGCACGGGCCACCGCGACATCTTGCGCCATCGTTCCGTCGAGCACCGCCGACAGTTCGGCGACGCCGATGGCGTTGGCCGCCGATCCCTCCATCGCGCCGGGGATGGTGCGGAACGCCGCGACCTCCTCCAGCGCACCTGCCGTCATCATCTGGGCGAAGCGCTCGGCGATGGCCTGGCGCAGCACGCTGCGATCCGGCGCCGTCACGAGCTTTACGCAGGCGGACGGGTCCAGAAGACCGGGACGCCGGCCGGTCTGAAGGGCCGACAGCGGCTGCCCGGCCGCTTCGCCCACCTCGAGCGCCCGGACGATCCGCTGCCCGTCGGCCGGATCGATCCGTTGCGCGGCAATGGGATCGGATCGCGCCAGCAGCCCGTGAAGAGCCGGAGCGCCCTCCTCCGCCAGCCGGTTGCGCCAGCGGTCGCGGATCTCCGGCGGCACTTCAGGCAGGTCGTCCAGAAGACCGAGCAGCGCCTTGAAGTAGAGGCCAGTGCCGCCGCACAGGATCGGCAGCTTGCCGGCCGCGCGGATCTCCTCCAGCACCGGCGCGACATCGCGAATCCAGGCGCCGACGGAATAGATCCGGTCGGGCGCGACATGCCCGTAGAGCCGGTGCGGCACGCGGGCGAGCGCATCGGCGTCTGGCCGCGCGGTCAGGATGCTGAGGCCGTCATAGACCTGCATGGAATCGGCGTTGACCACGACACCGTCGTGACGCTCGGCCAGTTCCACCGCGAGGCCCGACTTGCCGCTGGCGGTCGGCCCGGCTATCAGGATCGCCTGTTTTCCCGCCATTTCGGACTGTCGCTTCATGCTCGTCGCCACGCTCATTGCCGCACCGAAGGGTGCCGGTCTGCCCGCTTCCGGCCTCGCCGCGATCGCCGAGGCGGTCGGCACGACGCCGGACCGGGCCGCGTGGCTGGCCCCCGGTTATGCCGCCGATCTTCGCTTCGATGCACCGGCGGCCCCGACCTGGCGGCAGGATCTCGCCGCGATCGCGGCCGATGGCGGGTTCGACTGCGTGGTGCAGCAGCACGACCAGCGGCGCAAGCGGATTTTGATCGCCGACATGGATTCCACCATGATCGATCAGGAGTGCATCGACGAGCTTGCCGACGCGATCGGCATCAAGGACCGCGTCGCCGGCATCACCGCCCGCGCGATGAACGGCGAGATCGCCTTCGAACCGGCCCTGAAGGAACGCGTCGCGCTGCTGGAGAAGCTGCCGACCGCCGCGGTTGCCGAGGTCATCGCCGAGCGCATCACGCTGGCCTCCGGCGGTGCCGAACTCGTCGCCACCATGCGCGCCAACGGCGCCTTCACCGCCCTCGTCTCGGGCGGCTTCACCGTCTTCACCGGACCGATCGCGGAGAAGCTGGGCTTCCACGAGAACCGCGCCAACACCCTGCAGCATGAGGGCGACGCCTTCACCGGGCGCGTCGCGGAACCGATCCTCGGCTCCGCCGCCAAGGTCGCGGCGCTGGAGGATTTCGCGGCACGGCTCGGGCTCGCCGTCGCCGATGCGATTGCCGTCGGCGACGGCGCCAACGACCTGCCGATGATCGAGCGGGCCGGCACCGGCGTCGCGCTGCACGCCAAGCCGACCGTCGCCGCCCGTGCGCCCCACCGGGTCGACCATGGCGACCTGACCGCGCTGCTGTTCATCCAGGGCTACCGGACCGACGAGATCGTGCGGCCCGGCTGATCGCCCGCCGGACTATTCGATCGGCACGACGACGAAGCGCAGATCGCCATTGCTGGCGGCCAGCAGCAGCAGCGCGTTGCGACGGCCCTCGTCCTTGAGCTTGGCGATCTTGTCGGCCACCTCGCGCGCCGTCGCGACCTCTTCCTGCGCCACTTCGCGGATCAGCGTGCCGGCCTCGATGCCCTTTTCGGCGGCATTCGAGTTGGGTGCGACGGCGGTGACGACCACGCCCTTGGCGTCCTCGGCCAGCGCATATTGCTCGCGCAGCGTCGGGTCGATCTCCGTAAGCGTCATGCCCAGCGTTTCCACCGGTCCGGCATCCGTGTCGCCGGTCTCGGCCGCGTCAGGATCGCTCGTCGGCGCTGCGTCCTCGGATTCGGCCATCAGCTTCTCGCCATCCTCCAGCCGGCCCAGCGTCACCTCGACACTGGTCCGCTCGGCAGGCTTGTCGGTGGCGGTCTTGCGCAGCACCTCGACCGCGACGGCCTTGCCGACGGGCGTTTCCGCGACGATGCGCGGCAGGTCGCGCGAGCTCTCCACCGCCGTGCCGTCGAAGGAGACGATGACGTCGCCGACCTTCAGGAGGCCGTTGTCGGACGGGCCACCCTCGACGATGCCCATGACCACGGCGCCCCGCGCTTCGCCGATCCCGAGGCCTTCGGCGATGTCGTCGGTCACCGCCTGCAGGCGAATGCCCAGCCAGCCACGCCGCGTCTCGCCGAATTCGCGCAGCTGGTCGATGACGTTGACGGCCAGGTTTGCCGGCACCGAAAAGCCGATGCCGATCGAGCCGCCGGTCGGCGAGATGATCGCCGTGTTGATGCCGACGACGTCGCCATTCAGATCGAACAGCGGGCCGCCGGAATTGCCGCGATTGATCGCCGCGTCGGTCTGAATGAAATTGTCGTAGGGGCCGGCATTGATGTTGCGGCCGCGGGCCGAGACGATGCCGATCGACACCGAGCCGCCCAGGCCGAAGGGGTTGCCGATGGCCATGACCCAGTCGCCGATCCGCAGGGCTTCCGAATCGCCGAATTTCACCGACACCAGCGGCTCTTCCGGCTCCACCTTCAGCACCGCGAGGTCGGTCTTCGGATCGGTGCCGATCAGTTCGGCGTCGAGCTGGGTGCCATCGGCGAAATTGACGGTGATCGTGTCGGCGTCTGCGATGACGTGGTTGTTGGTCACGACGACGCCCGAGGGATCGACCACGAAGCCCGAACCCAGCGACTGCACACGCCGGTTGCCCAGACCGTCCCGGTCCTGCAGGAGGTCGTCGAAGAAATCCTGCAGCGGCGAGCCTTCCGGCGCCTCGAGCGGCGGAACGCCCCGGCCGGCGACATCGACCGACTGGGAGGTCGAGATGTTGACGACGGCGTCGAGCAGCCCCTCGGCAAGATCGGCGACCGAGGCCGGTCCCCGCGCCGCGCCGGCGCCCGGCGCCGCGATTGGGGGAGCGGGACGGGCTTCCTGCGTCGGGCCATTGTCCACCGGCGGGACCGGCAGTGCCGGAACGGCCGTGTCCGGCGCGTCGGCCTGGACCTCGCCGCTCTCCGGCGCTTCCGCCTCGGTTTGCGCCTGAGCCTCTGTTTGCGCCTGCGCGGCCAGCGGATGCAGGAGTGCCATCGCGGCGACGGCCATTGCCGCCGACGCCTGGCCGGCGGAGCGGCGCATCGTTCCGGTCGTCCGAAGTCTCATGTCAAATCCTCTCGCATCGGCGCGGGACGCGGCTGCCGCGCGACGGCATCGTCCCGTGCGGCAGCCGCGTCCCGCAGATCAAACGCGGCGCCCGTACTCGGGTGAGCGAGACGGGACCGGAAAACCGCGTCCGAATCAAGAAGGTTTCTTGTCGCCGACGCAATGGTGATGAAGAGGGAGCCGGGAGGAGGCCGCCAATCGCGGCGCTGCCGGAGGGCCGGCAGCTCTCGTGGGCGCAGGCGGGACACCCGTCATGCGGGCCGGGTCTAGTGGCGCACCAGCCAGACGATGCCGACGCCGGCGATGGCGGCGGCCAGGCCGCCGATCCGCAGCGAGCGGTCCGGCAGCATGGCCGCCGTACGGGCCATGCGCCGGACCCCGTCGGGAAACAGGCAGTAGACGACGCCCTCGATCACCAGAACGAGACCGAGGGCGGCGACGAAATCGCTCACTGGGCGATGGAACCGGTCTGCTCGGCGTCGCCTGCCAGGGCGCCCGCCGAAGCGGCCGGATCGGTGGCGGTCCCGGCGGTGTCCGCGGCCGGCGCATCCGCCGGCGCGGCGTCTGCCGGTGCCGCCGCGGTGTCGGCGGCGGCAGCGTTGTCGGCGTCCGATGCCGGCGCGGCATCGGAGGTCGGCGTGCCCGGCGTCGCGCCGGTTGCCGCAACACCGGCAAGCCCGGCTCCGCCATCGCCGCTGAAGTAGCGGAAGAACTCCGACTCCGGCGACAGCACCATCGTCGTGCCCGAGTTTTCCAGCGACTCCCGGTAAGCCTGCATCGACCGGTAAAAGTCGAAGAACTCCGGATTGCCGCCATAGGCCTCGGCGAAGATACCGCTTCGTGCGGCCTCGCCCTCGCCTCGCAGGATCTCCGACTCGCGGCGCGCCTCGGCCACCGTCTCCACCACGCCGCGATCGGCGGCGGCGCGGATCTCGCGGGCAGCAACCTGACCGCGGGCCCGCAGGCGCTCGGCCTCGGCCAGACGCTCGGCCTGCATGCGCTCGTAGGTCTGCTGCGAGACCTCCTGCGTCAGGTCCGTGCGCCGGATTCGCACGTCGGTCAGCTCGATGCCGAGCGAGGCCGCATCCGGGCGCAACTGGTCACGCACCTGCCGCATCATGTCGGCGCGTTCGGCCGACAGCGCCGCCTCGAAGCCGCGCAGACCGTAGACCCGGCGAAGCGCCGCATCGAGACGGGTGCGCAGCCGCTGCTCGGCGGCCGGGATCGACCCCGAGACCGCCTGCAGGAAGCGGGCCGCGTCCGAGATGTTGTACACGAGGAAGGCATCGACCTCGTAGAACTTGCCGCCCGAGACCTGGACGCGGATGTCGTCCAGATCGAAGCGCAGCAGCCGGTCCGGCAGCTTGCGGACCTGGTCGGCACCGACGAAGGACGCCGGCCACTTGAAGTAGAGGCCCGGCTCGTCGACGACGCGCTGGATCTCGCCGAAGCGCAGGACGATCGCCTGCTCCTTCTCGTTGACGATGAAGATCGAGTTCCACACCACGAGGGCGACGACGGCGACCGCAATGGCGATCGCGTAGAAGCGGTTGCTCATCAGTTCGCTCCCTGCTGGACCGTCGCGTTACCGGTGGTCGTGTTGCGCTGGGCCTGCGGCTGGGCGCCGGCCGTTCCGGGACGCTGCAGCTCGTTGAGCGGCAGATAGGGAACGACCCCCTGCCCGCCTGCGGCACCCGGCTCGATGATCATCTTGGTCGATCCCTTCAGGACGCCCTCCATGGTCTCGAGGAAGAGACGCTTGCGGGTGATCTCCGGCGCCTTCTCGAACTCGGCGAGGATCGAGCTGAAGCGCTGCGCCTCACCCTCGGCTTCCTGGACGACGCGGTTCTTGTAACCGGCGGCATCCTCGCGGATCTGCGCCGCCTCGCCTCGGGCCTGGCCGAGCTGCTGGTTGCGATAGCGGTTCGCCTCCTCGATGAAGCGATCCTCGTCCTGCTCGGCGCGCTGCACCTCGTCGAAGGCGTCGGCGACCTGGCTCGGCGGGGCCGCGTCCTCGATCGAGATGCCGTTGACCCGCAGGCCGGCCTGGTACTCGTTCATCGTGTCCTGGGTGATCTGGCGGACCTCCTCGGCGATGCCGGCGCGGTCGTCCCGGAAGACGTCCTGCACCGGACGGCGGCCGACGACTTCGCGCATGGCGCTTTCGGACACCTGCTGCAGCATCGCGATCGGATCGTCGACCTGGAACAGATAGTTCTGCGGATCGTCGACCTGGTAGAGGACGGCGAACTGGACATCGACGATGTTCTGGTCGCCGGACAGCATCAGGCCGGAATTGTCACCGCTCTGGCTGCTGCCGAGGGTGATCTGGTTCTCGACGACCGGCACGGTCTCGACGGTCTCGAACGGCCAGAAGGCGACGTGCAGACCCGGGTCTGACAGTTCCTGGCGCGGCTTGCCGAACAGGAGCTCGACGCCGATCTCGTCCGGCTGGACGGTATAGACCGCCTTGAACAGCCACAGCACCGCGAGGCCCGCGACGAACAGGATGCCCCAACCGGCGATGCCGGCCGGAGAGCCCGGACCGCTGCCACCGCCACCACCACCGGGGATGGCGCGCCGCAGCCGGTCCTGGCCGCGCCGCAGGATGTCTTCCAGATCCGGCGAACCGCCGTTCCCACCGGGGCGCGGAGACTGCGGACGCTGGCCCCAGGGGCCGCCGTTGCCGCCGCCGCTGCCGCCGCCTTTCCAGCCGCCATTGCCAGTCTGATTGCTCCAGGGCATCGCTGTCCTTCCAAATTTCAGGGATTTCTGCGGGCGTCGAGCCTCCCGCTTTTCACGCGCAGATCCGTACGACCCTTATAAGAACTGCCAAATCGGCTTTCAACGCGAGTGTGACCAATTTGCCCAGGGGTGTTCGCAAATGGTGAACAATGCGGCAGTTCTGTCCCGCTCCAACGGCGCTCCAGCCGCTATCGGTCGCGCCGGACATAGACGGTGAAGCGGCTGTCGGCGCTGTCCTTCGGCCCCCGCTCGCAGGGCTCGTCCGATTCGACCGCCCAGATTGCCGGATCGATCGGCGGAAACACCGTGTCGCCGCTCACATCGACCGCGATCAGGGTCACGTACAGCCTGTCGAGCCGGTCGAGAAACAGACGATAGATCTCGGCGCCGCCGGCGACGACGATCTCGTCCGCCCCGCGGGCGGCCGCCGCGTCACGGGCGCGCTCCAGCGCTTCGTCCGGCGTGCCGGCGAGGATTGCGCCCTCATACGGCACTTGCTCCGCCCGGCTGAGGACGATGCTGTCGCGCCCGTCGAGCACCCGGCCGATGGAGTCTAGGGTCTTGCGCCCCATGATCATCGGCTTGCCCATGGTCAGGCGGCGATAGCGCTTGAGATCGCTCGGCATGCGCCACGGCATCGCGCCGGCATCGCCGATGACCCCGTTCTCGGCCATGGCGACCACCGCGACGAGCGCCGGATCCTTCACCGCCATACCGTCGCCCTCGCCTCTTCGCACAGCATCGCGCCGTCGTCGCGCATCAGACCGCCACCTTGGCCTTGATATGCGGGTGCGCCTCGTAGCCTTCCAGCGCGATGTCGTCGAAGCCGAAGGCGAAGAGATCGTCGATCGCCGGATTGAGCGTCAGCGTCGGTAGCGGCAGCGGCGTGCGGGTGAGCTGCAGCTGCGCCTGTTCAACGTGGTTGCTGTAGAGATGCGCGTCGCCGAGCGTATGGACGAAGTCGCCCGGCTTCAGGCCGGTCGCCTGCGCGACCATCGCCGTCAAGAGCGCATAGGAGGCGATGTTGAACGGCACGCCCAGGAAGATGTCGGCCGAGCGCTGGTAGAGCTGGCAGGACAGGCGTCCGTTGGCGACGTAAAACTGGAACAGGCAATGGCAGGGCGGCAGCGCCATCTCGTCGACCAGCGCCGGGTTCCAGGCCGACACCACCAGCCGGCGCGATTGCGGCGTGCGGCGGATCGCCTCCACCACCTTCGCGATCTGGTCGATATGGCCGCCGTCATAATCGGGCCAGGAGCGCCACTGGGCGCCATATACCGGACCGAGATCGCCGTTCTCGTCGGCCCACTCGTCCCAGATTCGCACGCCATTGGCCTTCAGATAGGCGATGTTGGTGTCGCCCTTCAGGAACCACAGCAATTCGTGGACGACCGACTTCCAGTGCAGCTTCTTCGTTGTCAGCATCGGGAAGCCGTCGGCGAGGTCGAACCGCATCTGATGGCCGAAGACCGAGCGGGTGCCGGTCCCCGTGCGGTCAGGCCGATCGGAACCGGTCTCCATGACTCTCGTCAGAAGATCCAGATACTGGCGCATGTCACATACCCTTCCGGGGCCGCAGCCAGCCGGTCGTTCGCTTGTTGGATGAGCCGCGCGGAGTGCCCGCGCCGGCTGGACTAGATGTCGGCGAGCTTTCCGAGCCGGTCGGCGGCGAGGTAATAGACCACCAGGCGGCTCTTCATGCGGTCGCCCTTCATCTGCTCGAGGACGCCGTCGATGGCCTCCCGCGCAGCTTCGGCCGAGACCGAACAGGCCTTCTGCACCCAGGCGGCCGCGCGCTCCACTTCCTTGGGGTCGCCGGCCGATACGGCCGCCGTGTCGCGCTTGCTGAGCACCAGCCGGAGGCGCTGCTCGAGCCGCTTCACGCGCTCCTCATCGGCGTCCGGCTGATATTCCTTGACCTTGGCGAGATAGTCCATGCGGGGCTCCTCGATGGCATGGCGGAATGCCTGCCCGCAGACTTTGTCCGATTCCCTGCGGTTTCGGAAGCGTCATGGGCTTTTCATGGCGGAATCCCCTGCCTATATTGCGCGTGCCGGCTTCGTGCCGGCTATGGCGATAAACGGCCGATGAAATAAACCTTTCGGACCCGGGGGCGGTACCCGGCGCCTCCACCTGAACCCATCCCCTCGCGGCGATCCCGCGGCGATGGGTTCAGGCGGGGGCGAAATAGGATCGACGAGGGTGTAAAGATCGGACTTTTGCTCGGCATGGTTCCGCCGTTATCGGGCCTATTTGTAGTTGCAAACGACAACTATGCGGAAGCACGTCTCGCAGCGTAAGCTGCGCGATCGCTTCAATTCAAGCCCTGGAGGTTCGCACTTCTAGGCGGGGTCCGGAGGCACCTGGCAACAGAAGCCTCCACTATTACGAGATGGTCCGGGCGGCGCCCGCCACCATCATCAGGCATGCAGGATCGGGACACCGCAATGGGCCAGGATCATATCCGTTACGATGTTCTCGCACAGGACGCCCTGCGTGGCGTCATTCGCAAGGTGATAGGCGAGGTCGTGAAGACCGGCCTTCCCGGCGACCACCATTTCTTCATCACATTCCTGACGACGGCCCCCGGCGTGCGGATTTCCTCGCGGCTGCGCGAGAAATATCCGGAGCTGATGACCATCGTCATCCAGCACCAGTACTGGGACCTGCAGGTCACCGACACCTCCTTCGAGGTCGGCCTGTCCTTCTCCGACATTCCCGAGCGCCTGCTGATCCCCTTCGCGGCGATCCGCGGCTTCTACGATCCGGCGGTGAATTTCGAGCTGGAGTTCGACGTGCGCGGCATGGATGCGGCCAACGAGCAGTCCGAGGGCGCCGATGACGGCGACGCGGACGAGATCGAGACCGCCTCCCCGCCGGCGCAGATCCTGACGCCGACGAAGCTTCAGGCCAAGGAAAAGGTAGCGGCCGCCCCGGCCTCGGACGACGCATCCGAGCCAGAGGAAAAGAAGGACGCCGAAGTCGTGTCCCTCGACGCGTTCCGCAAGAAACCCTGATATCTGCCGGCACCGCCGGATCCCGCCCATGGCCGACATCATCAATCTCCGCACCGCCCGCAAGCGCAAGGCGCGCGCGGCGGATGCGCGGGTGGCCGAGGACAATCGCGTGCGCCACGGCACGCCGAAGGCCGTCCGGCAGGTGGCCGAGGCCGAGCGGAGCGACGCGGCCCGCAAGCTGGATGGGCTGAAACGCGAGCGCCGGGATGACCCGGACGCCGGCATGGACGATCCCTCCGGCGATCCCGCATGATCGTCAAACGCTCGGTCGCCATCAGCGGCCACGCCACCTCGATCAGCGTCGAGGATCGCTTCTGGGACGAGTTGCGGCGCATTGCCGGCCGCCGCGACCTGCCGATCGCCGCGATGATCGCCGAGATCGATGCCGCCCGCGATCCGGCCAGCAATCTGTCATCCGCCATCCGCCTCTTCGTGCTGGACGACGCCCTCGCCCATCGCGCAAGCGACTGAGCCACGCGTCGATCGACGCCACCTCCGGTTTCTCGTGCTTCTGCAGGCCCGTCGCGGGGGCCACTCTGGCTGCGATGAAGCCTAGAATTCCAGGGGATTGGCAACGCCGGGCAGCGACGGGAACCGGCTGCTGTCTCCCGGCGGCGCTTCCGGGATCGGGCGGCTGAAATTGACGCCGGGCGGCAGCGTGGAGTCCGGTTCCGTGGGCGCCTCGGGTGCGGTCGGCGGTGCCGCTCGCTGCTGGCGGGCCTGCGCGGCAGCGCGTCCGCGCTGTTCCTCCGCCCCCTGCTGCTGTCGTTGCGCATCCTGGCGGCGCTGTTCTTCGGCCGCCGCCGCCTCGCGCCGACGTGCCTCGGCAGCTTCCGCTTCCGCCGCCGCTGCCTGCGCGGCTTCCGCCTCCGCGGCGGCCTTCGCCGCGGCCTCGGCGTCCCGGCGGGCCCTTTCGGCCTCTTCTTCGGCAGCCCGGCGCTCGGCCGCGATGCGAGCGGCTTCCGCCTCGCGCCAGCGATAGAACCGCGTCTCGCGCCGCAGCCGTAGCGTCTCCTGCAGATTTTCCTGCATCGCCTCGACCCGCGCCTGCTCGCGCTCCAGCGCCCGCACCGAGAGGTAATTGGCCAGCGGCGCGACATTGGCGGTCAGGCGCGGCGCGGCCAGCGGACCGGCGACATCGTAGCTGACGCTCGGGTCCGCCCCCTCCACCCAGTCGTCGCCGGGCGCTGCCTCCAGCCGCAATTCCCCGTCCACGATCGCTTCGCCGAGATCGACGCTGCCATTCATGGTCAGCGTCGCGCCGTCGTCGCGCGCCGTCACCGGCGAGAACCGCACCCGGCCCGCGGTCACGGCGAAATCCGACGCCGCTTCGGCGATGGCGAAACCGGCCCCGCCGCTGACCATCGCAAGGGCCGCCTGCGTATCGGTATCGGGGCTGAACCCTTCCTGATCGGCGACGGCGAGCAGTGGCGACAAGAATTCCTGGGGAATGCCCGGCAGGACCAGGTCGCGCGCCTCCACGCGGCCGGCGCCGGTGAGGCCCGACACCAGGGCGGCATAGGACTGGCCGGTGCCCTCCAGCCGGATCGTGGCATCCATCCGCGGGTCGGCCTCGAAGGCCGCAAGCGCCGGCCAGACGCTGTCGAGCGCGAAACCTTCGGTGGCGACATCGAGGGTAACGCGGCCGAGACCGTCGGCATTGCGCAGGGCGAAGGTTCCCGCCAGCGTGCCACCCGGCAGGGTCAGGCTCGCATCTGAGAACGCCGCCTCCCCGGCCCCGCCCGACATCGTCGCCGAGAAATCCGTGAAGGTATGGTCGCCGGCAAGGACATTGTCGGCCGTCATCCGCAGCGAGAACGGCAGCGAGGGCATCAGGCTGTCGCGGAAGGCCTCGGTCGGCCACGCGTCGCCGCCGAGCCCCTTGGTCACCGGCCGGCCGAAGACGAGATGCGCGATCCAGGGCAGCGACAGGCGGTCGAGATCGACATGGCCCGTCACCTCCTCGTCGACGGCCTTGTCGAGACTGGCCGCAATGCGGGTGCCGGCGACCTCGCCGGAGAGATCGTTGAGGCTCCAGTGGCCACCGTCATAGACGAGGGCGCCGTTGAGTTGCAGCGGCACCGCGTCCAGCGACTGGCCGAGATCGATCGCGCCGGTCAGGAGCCACGGCGCCGCGTCCTCGCTGCGCAGATAGGCCGAGATCTCCGCCCCGGAGATGCCCTCCGGCGTGACCTCCAGCAGACCGTCGAGGCTGACCTCGCTGCCCGGCGCGCGCAGCGTCGCAGTGGTCACGACCGGGCCGGTTTCGGCCGCCGAAAGCGACAGTTCCGCCTCCAGCGGCGCCGGCGCGCCGATGTCGATGGCCGGAATGCCGAGCTGCGACAGGAGCACCGTCGGCGCATCGTTCTCGAGCCGCAGGTCAAGGCCGAACCGGCCGCTCTCCGTGCGCGCATAAAGGCCATTCTCGATGGACGAGGACAGGTCGATCTTGCTGCCGGCAGCGGTGCCGTCGAGCCGCACGAACAGCGTCGGCTTCTTGCCGGTCTCGCCCTCCAGCGTCTCGACCTCGCCCGACAGGGCCAGCGGCGCCAGATGCGCGGCCTGGCTGTCCAGCGTCTTCAGCAGCGGCACGTCGGGGAAGCGTTTCAGGAGGAAATCGAAGAAGCGCTGCGGCGCATCCGACTGCAGCGACACTGCCAGACGGCCCTGCGCCTCGCCGGCAAGGTCCGACAACTCGCCCGAGGCGTTGATCGTCGCGCCCGACAGCCCCTCGACCGCGAAGGTGGCGATGGCCAGCGTATCGCCGTCGAAGCTCACATCGGCATCGATCCGGTCGGCTGACGCGTCGCGCAGATTCACCGGACCGGCGGTCAGCGCCACGTCGAAGCGGTCGGCATTGGCCAGCGAATCGGCATTGCCGGTGAAGAGTTGCGACAATGCCATGAAGGCGTCGAGATCGACCGCCTTGCCGTCGAGGTCGGCGGTGATCCGAGTGTGGTCGTCCGCGCGCGCGCGTTCCAGCGAGCCGGTGATCCGGTCGCCGCCGACATCGATCTCCATCTCGGTGAAGGCCTGCCGCTCGGCGCTCAGCTCGGCCTTTGCGGACAGTCCGGCCCGGCCCAGCCGGCGGATGGCGGGGTCGATCTCGCCGGTCAGCCAGTCGGCAAAGCCCGAGGGCTGGTTGGAGGCCAGCAGCAGATCGCCCGTGAAGCCGAAGCTCTCGTCCAGATCGACGAGGCCGGTGGCTTCCAGCCGGGTCCGCCCCGGAAGCTGTGCGATCAGCCGCGACAGCGACCAGCCGGTCTCGGTCGGGCTCGCCGCCAGGGTCGCATCGCGGATCATCGTGTCGCCGGCCATGATGACCGGCAGCGAGATTTCCACCGTGCCCGGGATCGTCGGCCGCGGGATTTCGGCAAGGACCGCGCGCATCGCCTCGACCCGTTCGGCAAGCCCGAGAACCTGCGAAGCGTCGCCATTCTCCTCGGCGGCGATCCGGTCCACGTCGATCTGCTCGCCTTCGAGATTCAGGAGGAATTTCGGGATGCCGGCAAAATCGAAACGGCCCTCGCCGGTCAGGAGATAGGGGCGGGTCGCCTCGCCGGCCTGAACGCGGATGTCGCTGACCTCAGCCGCCGTCGGCGACAGGACGATCGCACCGACCGCCTTCACCGGCATCACGGCGGGCTGCTCGGACGCGGCTTCACCGGCCGCCTCAGGCGCTGCCGGCGCGAACGGATCGCGCGCCGCGAGTTCTTCCGCCGTGGCCGAGGCCGGCGGCAGCGGACGGGTCACCGCAATGGAGCCGGCGAAGCCCGGACGGCCGCCCTTCAGACTGGCGCTGCCATCCAGCGTCAGCGAGGTCGCCAGCGTCTCGTTCGCCGTCTCGATGCGCACCGGCAGGTCGCCGCCTTCCTGCAGCGTGCCGATGCCGACCGAAAAGGCGATGACCTCGCCGCCGACCACGATGCTGCCGCGCCCGTCCACCGGACCGGCCAGCGAGCCTGCCGAGAGGGTCGCGTTGAGATCTTCCAGCCGGTGGGTCCGACCGGTCAGACCGTTCTCGACCGTCACCGTGCCGTTCTCGACGGCGACATTCTCCAGGACCACCGTCGCGCCGCGCGGGATCGCCGGCCGCTCGACGACCCAGTCGATCGTGCCGTCCGCCAGCACAGGCACCCGGATGTCCGGCGTGTCGACGGTCATCGAGTAGATGCGGATTTCGCCGGACAGATACGGCGCCAGTTCGGCGTCCATGCGGAAGCGCGCGATGGTCAGGAGCGCCTCGCCGTCGTCGCCGAGCACCGTCACGTCGCCGAAGGTCACCGACGGGAACGGCAGCAGCCGCGCCTCGGCCTCGCCCTCGACCACCACCTTGCGGCCGAGAATCTGCGAGGCCTGACGCTCGAAATCCGTGCGATAGGCGGTCCAGTCGATGAAATACGGTGCGAACAACGCGCCGAGCAGCGCGAGAACGAGAAGTCCGCCGAGGAAGACGAAGGCTCTGACCAGTACGGGCTCCTTTTCCTGCTGTTCCTGAAGATGCCCGGTCGACAGGCCCGACAATGGCCGCCGCCGCTTGTCCGACGCTGATCCTAGAGGACGCGGGGGCGGCGCGAAACCGGCGCGGCGCCCGGCGACCGGTGGTCGAACCAATGCGCGCGGCGCAGCGCGCCCTCGCGCGCCCCAGGGCTATCCGTCTGAGATTACGGGAGGATCTTTCCGGGGTTCAAGATGTCGAGCGGGTCGAGCGCGCTCTTGATGGTCTTCATCACGTCGACAGCGCCGCCCAGTTCCTTGCGCAGATAGGAGCGCTTGCCCTGGCCGATGCCATGCTCGCCCGTGCAGGTGCCGTCCATGGCGACCGCCCGCTCGGCGAGTCGCGCCATGAAGGCCTCAGCGGCATCGATCTCGGCCTGCGATTCCATGTCGAGCAGCAGCGTGACGTGGAAATTGCCGTCACCGACATGGCCGACGATGGGCGCGACGAGACCGGCCGCGTCGATATCGGCCTGGGTTTCGGCGATGCAGTCGGCCAGCCGCGACACCGGCACGCAGACATCGGTAGCAATGCCCTTGGCGCCGGGCCGCAGCGCCAGCGCCGCCCAGTAGAACTGGTGGCGCGCCTTCCACAGCTGCGCCCGGTCCTCGGTGCGCGCCGCGCTCTTCAGCGGCCCGCCGCCATGCTCGTCGGCGATGGCCTCGAACATCTCGGCCTGTTCGGCGACAGAGCCCTGCGAGCCGTGAAACTCGACGAACAGCGACGGCTGCGGCTGCAGATCGAGCTGCGAATAGGCGATCGCCGCCTGCATCGACTGGGCGTCGAGCAGTTCGATCCGGGCGACGGGTATGCCGATCTGGATGGTCTGGATCACCGCGTCGCAGGCGCTGCGCACGTCCGGGAAGGGGCAGACGCCCGACAGGATCGTCTCGGGAATGCCGTAGAGCTTCAGATTGAGCTGGGTGATGATGCCGAGCGTGCCCTCCGAGCCGACCAGCAGCCGGGTCAGATCGTAGCCGGCGGAGGTCTTGCGGGCGCGGCGGGCGGTGCGGATCAGGCTGCCGTCGGCCATCACCGCGGTCAGGCCGATGACATTGTCGCGCATGGTGCCGTAGCGCACCGCATTGGTGCCGGAGGCGCGCGTCGCCGCCATGCCGCCGAGGCTGGCATTGGCGCCGGGATCGATGGGGAAGAACAGGCCGGTGTCGCGCAGATGCGCGTTCAGCGCCTCGCGGGTGACGCCCGGCTGGACAACGCAGTCGAGATCTTCGGGATGCACCGCCAGCACCTGGTCCATGCGCGACAGGTCGAGCGAGATGCCGCCCTGGGGCGCGTTGACGTGGCCTTCCAGCGACGAACCGGTTCCGAAGGCGACGATCGGTGTGCGGTATTCGGCGCAGATGCGCACGATCTCCTGCACTTCCTCCTCGCTCTCGGCGAAGGCGACCGCATCGGGCATCTGGTTCGGAATGTAGGTGGTCGAATGGGCATGCGCCCGGCGCACGTCCTCGCCGGTCACCAGCCGCTCGCCGAAGCGCTGCTTCAGCACCGCGACTGCCCCGGCGATCCCCTCGCGCCTTGCCGGCCGCTCGGCCAGAATATCCGCCAGCGCCATGTCGTTCTCCCTCTCCGTCCCTGCGCCGCCCCCCGGCAGCGCCTGCGCGGCCCTTGCCGCATTCCGTTTCGCCGCGTGCTGCGGCACCGTCAGCCGGTTTGACTTCCCGTGCCCCGCACGCTTTGCCTGACCCAGCGCCATCTTGCCAGGAGCCACCATGACGTCGCCGACCGCGTTGCCCTATCGTTCAGGATTGATGGCCGTCCGCCCGGAATGGATCGACTATAACGGGCATCTGAACCTTGCCTATTACCATGTCCTTTTCGACAAGGGGATCGACGGCCTGTTCGACTCGATCGGCCTCGGCGAGACCTATCGTGCCGAACGCGGTTACACCACCTACACGGCGGAAGCCCATGTCTGCTACCTGCGCGAAGTGCCGCCGCAGGCGGAAGTCTACGTGACCTCGCAGATCGTCGGGCTCGACGAGAAGCGGCTGCACATCTTCCAGGAACTGCACCACTCCGACGGCTGGGCCGCCGCAACGCTGGAAAGCCTGAGCCTGTCGATCGACCAGCGCGGCGAGACGCCGAAGGTGGCGCCCTTCCCCGCCGAGACCTTCGCCCGCGTCTCGGCCGCCGCCGCCGCCCATGCCGAACTCGCCCGGCCCGAGCGCCTCGGCCGGTCGATCGGAATGCCGCGCCGCTGACGCGGAGCCTTCCGCGCAACGTCCTGAGGCTCCCAACAGCACCCTGACCGTCCTCACACAATCCGGCAGATCGTTAACCCGTGATGCTTATGATTGCCGCCGGGGACAAGGCGGAGGGGCTGCGCCACGATGGACGTGACGGTAACGTTGAGCGCAGTGAATATCGTCGTTTTCGGCGGTCTTTCGGTGTTGTGCGCGGCGATCTATGCCGGGATGCGGACCGAGCCGGCGCTGGCCTGGCTGGCCGCCGCGCTGCTCATCGGCAGCGTCGAAGTCCTGGTCCTCAGCCAGTTGCAGAGTTCCAACGCCGAACTCGTTGCCATTACCCTGCTTCTGCCGGCCGCCTATCTGTGCGTCGGCCAGTCGATCCGGCTGACCACGCGCAGCGCGCAGCGGCATGGCGCGCTGATCGGCACGGTCGCCGGCCTCGCCGCGATGTCGCTGGTGCTGCTGGCATTCGAGGTGCCCTTCATCTACCAGACCCTGCCGCTGCAGACCGCCTGCGCGCTGGCCATCCTCGACAGCGTCTGGCGCCTTGCCAAAGCCGAAGAGCGGAGCTGGCTCGATACGGCGCTGGCGATCGCGCTCTGCCTCGTGTCGGGCATCTTCCTCGTTCGCCTGCCACTGTTTCCCATGCTCTTCGATGGCACGGCCAGCTACCATGCGGTGAAGACCTCCGGCCTCGAGACCACCCTCCTGACGCTGTCGGGCCTAGTCACGCCGCTGGTGGTCTTCCTGCTGCTCGCCCGCATCATCAGCGGCGTCATCGCCGACTACCGACGCAGGTCGGAGCGCGACGCCATGACCGGGCTGCTCAATCGTCGCGGCTTCGACCAGTCGCTGACCCGTACGCTGAAGCGTGGCGGCGCCGTGGTCCTGTGCGACATCGACCATTTCAAGCAGGTCAACGACAGCTACGGCCATGCGGTGGGCGACACGATCATCCGGGCCTTCGGCGAGCTGATCGGGCGCAGCGGCTACCGGGCCGGCCGCATCGGCGGCGAGGAATTCGCGCTGATCCTGCCGGATTGCAGCGCGCGGCAGGCGGCACGGGTGGCCGAGACACTGCGGCTGACTTTCTACCGCACCGAGCACGAGGCGCTGGCCACCGGCCACCGGATCAGCGCCAGCTTCGGCATTGCCGGCTTTGCCCCCGCCGACACGATGGACGCCGTGCTGCTCGCGGCGGATCGCGCCCTCTACCGGGCCAAGGACAACGGCCGCAACCGCGTCGTCATCTCTGCCCCGTCCGAGACCGCAGCCGAACTTCGCCACGCGGCCTGATCGCAGCCGAGCGCATTTCTGCAGTTCGTCCATCGGATTCAGAGCGCCGCGTAACCGACGGGTGCGACTCTCACTTTCCCGAACGCCCCATGCACATGAAAACGGCGCCCGGTGAGACCGGACGCCGTCGTCTTGAGATCGAACGCGCTGGGAAGTGCGGAAACGCTACTGCTGCGGTTCCGGCGCCTGCTCGACCGAACCGCTCGGCTGGACGGCCGGCGCGATCTCGGTCTGTGCCGGGCGCGGCGCCGTGTCGGCCTCGGTCTCCGCAGGTGCGTCACCTGCCGGCTCGTCCGTGGCCGCCGAACCTGCGTCGTCGGCCGGAGCCGGCGCGGTCTCGGCGTCGGGGGTTGCCGGGGCCGTGCCGGCGTCGGTCGGCGCTGCCGGCGTGGCAGCATCCTCGCCCGCAGCCGCTGGCGTCTCTGCGGGCGCTGCGGCGTCCGCACCGGCATCGGGCGCAGCCGCAGCGTCACCCTCTGCAGGCGCGGCGGCACTGCCGGCGATCTGATCCGTCCCGACCGGCTGGTCGGAGACGGTGCCGTCGGCCGCCGCGACGCGCCAGACCGTGTTGCCGGAATCGTCGGCCACGAGCAGCGCGCCCGTGCCGTCGATCCCGACACCGACCGGACGTCCCCGGGCCTGGTCACCGTCGAGGAAGCCGGTCACCACGTCCTGTGCCATGCCGTCCGGCCTGCCATCGGTGAACGGGACATAGACCACCTTGTAGCCGTTGAAGTTGCTGCGGTTCCAGCTTCCATGCTCGCCGATGAAGGCGCCATTGGCATAGGCTTCCGGCAGGGCGGAGTTGTTGGTGAAGGTCAGGCCGAGCGCCGCGACGTGGCTCGACAGCGCATAATCGGGAGCGATCGCCTTCTCGACCATGTCCGGCCGCGGGGGATAGACGCGCTCGTCCACATGGTCGCCGTAATAGCTGTAGGGCCAGCCATAGAAGGCGTCCTCCTTCACCGAGGTCATGTAGTCCGGTACGAGGTTGGGCCCGAGCTCGTCGCGCTCGTTGATGACCGCCCAGAGCTCGCCCGTATCCGGCTGGAACGCCAGGCCGTTGGGGTTGCGCAGGCCGGAGGCGAAGACCTTGCTGGCCCCGGTCTCGCGGTCGATCTGCCAGATCGCGGCGCGGCCCTTCTCGGCTTCCATGCCGCGCTCGGCGGCGTTGGAGTTCGAGCCAACCGACGCGTAGAGCATCGTGCCGTCGGGGCTCAGCGCCAGATCCTTGGTCCAGTGATGGTTGATCGGCCCGCCCGGCAGCGGCGTCAGCACTGTCGGCTCGGCCGTCAGCTCGGTCTGGCCCAGCTCGTAGGGATAGCTGAGCACCGCATCGGCGGCGGCGACATACAGCGTGTCGTCGGCCCAGGCGACGCCGAAGGGCGAATGCAGGCCGGTCAGAAGGTCCGTGCGCTCGTCCACCGTGCCGTCGCGATCGGTGTCGCGCAGCAGGGTGATGAGGTTGCTCTCCTTCTGCGGGCCTGTGCTGCCGTGGGACAGCGACATGATCCAGCCGCGGATCACGTCCTTCGGCCGCTCCACCGGCTTGCCCGACGGGCCGCGCGACTGCACCACCAGGACGTCGCCATTCGGCAGCGTGTGGACCGTGCGCGGATTGGCGAGATCGGTGGCGTAGGGGGTGATCGTCAGGCCTTCGGGAACGGTCGGGGTCTGCCCCTCCTCCCAGCCGACGACCTCGGCCACCTTCAGATCGGGCAGCAGCGCGGTGCTCGGCTCCGGCAGGACCGGATCGGGGCCGATCTGGGACGACACGTCGAAATCGCCGCCCTCGTCGCTGCAGCCGGCGATCGCCAGCAGCACCATGGCACTGCCGCCGAGAATGGCGGTCCGGATGGATGGCTTGCGATTAATCATGGTTACGCACTCCGACACCGTACTGAAAGACCATCGAACGGCCGAGCCAGGCCGTGACGAAGATGAGGATCACGTTCACGGCCGACAGGGCGAGACCGTAGGGAACGATCGCCGTCCAGCCGTCACCGGCATGGACGAGACTGTTGAGGAAGCCGAGCGCGAGCACGAAGACCGTCCCGATCGCATAGGCCCAGGCGGGTGGCTGGGCCCGAAGGCGCGGCTGGGCGATGAAGTCGACGAGGCCGGCGAGCAGCGCGAAACCACCGAAGATCAGACCGGCGAACAGCAGCCAGGACGAGAAATTGTGCCACATCAGGTGACCGGTCTGCCAATAGGCGATGTCGGTCAGAAGGGTCAGGGTGAAACAGACGAAGGGAAACGGGATCAGCATCGCGTGGATCGGCTGTCCGCCGACCGTCGCGGTCACTGGAGGGTGCGGGAAATCCATGGAGAGCATCTCGATCTGTCAGGTGGTAAACCACTGACAATACGAGTGGGCTCGTGCTTGGTTCCAAGTCCGCGGCGCGAAGCCGGGTGGCGCAGGATTCCGGGCAGAACCACTGACGCCGAGAGCCTGCGCGGCAGGGCTTCACGCGCCCCCGCGACCACCCGGCATCAGGACGCGCCGGACCGTGCCGGCGGGCCCTCCCGATCCGCCTCGATCACCCGTAGTGGTTGCGCACCACCGCGTTGGCCAGTTCCTCGCGGCTGATGACGCCGGCGATGTCCTCGGGCCGCGGCACGCCGCGGGTCTCGCTGACGACGATGGCGTAGGAGCGATTGCGCCGGTTCATCCGGGTGATGACCGTATTCAGATTGTGAACCGTCGAGGCGAGGATGAACTCCGACGAGCCGATGTCGTCGAGGGTCTGGGTGGCGAAGCGATCGGCCCGGTAGGGAATCGTGCCGAAGCGCACGAAGCCGGTGATCCGGTTGCCATCGGTCAGGATCACCCGCGAGGTCTCGACGTCGATGCGCTTCAGCGCTTCCGAGACGGTCATGGCGCCGGGCAGGATCTCGAAGGTCTTCGACATCACCTCGGTGACCGGCTGCACCATGAACATGTTGGTGGTCCTGTCGGTCGGGATCGGCCGGCCGCGGTTGCGCAGCTTGATCGTGTAGATGTCGGCCAGGGTCAGCGAGCGCCGCACGCCGATGGCGATCGCCACGGCCAGCACCAGCGGCAGGATGATCTCGTAGTCGCGGGTCATCTCGAAGATCATCACGATGGCCGTCATCGCCGCGCTGGTGGCGCCGCCGACCATGGCGCCCATGCCGATGATCGCGAAAGTTTCCATGGTCAGGCCGGCGCCCGGCAGGATCGCGTTGCCGATCAGCCCGACCGCGCCGCCCAGAGCCGCGCCCATGAACAGGCTCGGCGAGAAGATGCCGCCCGACGCCCCGGCCCCGAGGCTGAGACAGGTGGCCACGAGCTTGCCGGCGAACAGCATGATCAGCACCGCGACGGTCATGTCGGCGCCGCTGATGATGTCCTGGATGGTCGCGTAGCCCACCGAATAGATGTGGTAGTGGCCGGTCCAGGAGAGGAACAGGTAGCCCATCACGCCGACGGCGGTCATGCCGATGACGTTCTGGACATAGGGGTTGAGGTTCGACTGCTCGAAGACGTCCTCGGACTTTGCCAGCAGCTTGACGAAGGCCCAGGCGGCAACGCCCATCACCGCGCCCAGGATCGCCGCCAGCAGCAGCTCTGCGCCGTTGACCGCAGCCCCCTCCGGCAGGCCGCCCAGCGGCACGATGAAGGCCGATTCGATGCCCATCGCCAGGCGGAAGACATAGGTCGAGGTCGCCGTCGCCACGACGACGGGCAGGAAGGTGCGGGCCGAGATTTCCGGCAGCAGCACTTCCGAGGCGAACAGCACCCCGCCGAGCGGCGTGTTGAAGGTTGCCGCGATGCCGGCGCCCGCCCCGGCCGACAGCAGCGTGATCTTCTGGTGGCGTACGAGGCCCAGCGCCCGGCCGAAGGTCGAGCCGAAGGACGAGCCGATCTGGATGATCGGCCCCTCGCGGCCGACCGAGGCGCCGGTGCCGATGGAGATCGCCGAGGCCAGCGACTTCACCACCGCGACGACGCCGCGCACGTTCCCGTTCTGGTGATAGATCGCATACATCACTTCCGGCACGCCGTGGCCCTTGGCCTCGGGCGCGAAGCTGCGCACCAGCCAGACGACGACCAGACCGCCGATCACCGGCACCAGAATGATGCCCATGCCCCACGGGCTCGGCGCGCCATAGGCGTTCGGCTCGAGATGCAGGCTGAGCTCGCCGTAGAAGGCCAGATTGTAGATGAAGGCGATCAGATACTTGAAGACGATCGCGCCGACGCCGGCGACGATGCCGACGACCAGCGCCAGCAACAGCATGGACGGCAGCGACACTTCCCGGTCCGGCGGCGCCTCCGCCTCCGGTGCGGGCGACGCAGCGGACGGGACGGACGGGCTATCGACGGACATGATCACGGGAACGCTGTTGGGATGGATCGGACAGGCTGTAAGTCGCCCTTCTATTCCACCCTCGCCCGGCGATTGAAAGGCTGCGGGCGAAAGATTCGCAGCTTCTCCACCAGGGCTGGGGTCGGCCCTCAGCCATGCCACGCCGCCAGACAGCCCGGCTGCGTGCCGGTCACGGGATCGCGCGGCGGCAGGGCCAGCGCCGCGATCTGTTTCCGTGCATCCGCCAGCTCGCGGTCGCCGGCGCGCAGGATGGTGCCGCTCTGGCCGGGCGGATAGGCGCCGACCACGGCGAAGTCGGGCGTCGCCGACAGGCGCCGATGCCCGACGCCGGCCGGGATCACCACCACGTCGCCCGGCCGCATCCGCGCCGTGATCCCGCCCGGCCCGCCGAAGCCGATTTCCGCTTCGCCGCCGACGCAGCCGAGCACCTCGTGGCCGTCGGCATGATAGTGCCAGTAGTCGAAGACCGTGTAGGTCCAGCAGCCCTGCCAGCCATGATCCAGAAAGCGTTCGGTCATTGCGGACGCGGTCGCGTCTTCCGCACCGACAGCCTCGCGCAACACAAGCAGTGGCAAGGAGCTGTTGGGAATATGGTCCCGCGCCGGGAACAGGTGGGTTTCGACTTCCATTTCGCCTCGCAAGGGTCGATAATTCCGCAAAGATCGGTCGCGCGTCCGGCGCCGCGCGATTGCGCTTGCTTGGCGGAAGCTAGGCGACATTCCTGCCCAGTCCACGAGATCCATGCCCCAGCATCGTCCCCCGCTTCCCGTTCTTGCCGCGCCCTTCGTTGTCGATACGGTACTCAAACGCGACGTCTTCGGCGAGATCGCCGCCGGTCACCTCGCCAATGCACCCGACACTCCGGTGACGCGTCGTCGTGTGGGCAGCGCCGCCCGGTGGGTCCGCCGCTTCGCCTGGCACCTTGCCGGGCGCGAGATCCGGGCGCTGCAGACGCTGGGTCCAGTCGCCGGGACCCCGACCCTTCTCGGCGTCGATTCCGAGGCGCTCTACCGGTCTTGGATCGAGGGCACGCCGCTGCACGTCGCCCGTCCGATCGGCAACACCGCCTATTTCCGCGACGCCAAGCGGCTGCTGCGTTCGCTGCACCGGGCCGGCATCACCCATAACGATCTCGCCAAGCCGCAGAACTGGCTGATGACCCCGGACGGCAAAGCGGCGCTGATCGACATGCAGCTCGCCACCTTCTTTCCGCGCCGCACGCGCCTGTTCCGGCTCCTGGCCCGCGAGGATCTGCGTCATCTCCTCAAGCACAAGCGCAGCTTCTGCCGCGAGGCGCTGACGGCGTCCGAAAAGCGCATGCTCGCCACCAAGAGCCTGCCGGCGCGGGTCTGGATGGCCACCTTCAAGCCGGTCTACAACATGGTCACCCGGGGCATCTTCAACTGGTCGGATGGCGAGGGCACGCGCGACCGGATGGACACCGACGGGGTGGCGATCAAGGCGCGGGTCGCCGCCGATCCCGCCATCGCGGGCTTCGCCCTCGTGCCCTATCCCTATCCGCGCCAGCGCGGCGTCGGCCTCTATCTCTTCGCCGAACCGGCACCGGGCACCGATGCGCCGGCGCTGGAGCAACGCCTGCGCGACGCGCCGCGTCCCCGTCCCGACCTCGTCCAAATGGTCGCGACCCTGCCCCGCGACACCAATGGCACCGTGCGCGAGGATCTGCTGCGGCTGGTGGCGATCAACCAGGTCGAACGCCTCGCCGCCGTCGCCGGCGACGACACCGCCCTCGCCATCACCCAGCGCATCGCCGAAGACCGCCGCAACTTCACCGACCGCCGCTTCAAGCGGTAGGGGCGCGATGGCGGGTGATGTGCGGGCGATAGCCGCAGGGTGAGCTGCCGTTTGGCGGGGGGCTTTCGGCAACGCTGCGGCAACGCGGAGGGCTTGGCATGGGTCCTCGGGTCAAGCCCGAGGATGACGCCCGTGTTTGAGGGCGCGATCATCCTGCAGCCCAGACGGCTCGCTCACGGTCGCGCGGGTCGCCCACCGGCGTCCGCGACTGGCTCCGCCCTTCCTCTCCGCGTCATCCTCGGGCTTGACCCGAGGACCCATGCCTCAGCGCCGACACCGCCGCGACGGTGACAGGCCGGCACCTTCGCCATAACCGCAGCGCATTGCGGAAGACCGCCGCGACTTCATCAAGCGTTAGCCGGGGCTATCGATACACGTGGCGATTGCCATGAGATGAGCCGCCGTTTGCAGGGCTGCTGTTCGGCAACGCCGCGGCGGCGCGGAGGGCTTGGCATGGGTCCTCGGGTCAAGCCCGAGGATGACGCCCGTCTTTGAGGGACGCGATCATCCTGCAACGCAGACAGCTCGTGTCGCGCGCGCTCGCTCGGTGTCGCGGGCGGCCTCTTACGGGTCCGCCGAACTCACGCGTCAGTGTTGCCCCTCGCCACCCTCGATGCGGCACAGCGACGGACGACATCTGGCGCGCCAGCGTCCGCGATTGGCCCCAGCCTTCCTCCCGGCGTCATCCTCGGGCTTGACCCGAGGACCCATGCCTCAGCGCCGACACCGCCGCGACGGTAACGACCGGCAACTTCGCCATAACGGCCAGCCGCATTGCGGCAGACCGCCGCAACTTCACCATCCGCTGCTTCAAGCGTTGGCGGGGCCTATCAATGCGGGTGGCGATTGCCATGAGATGAGCCGCCGTTTTGCGGAACCGCTGTTCGGCAACGTCGCGGCGGCGCGAAGGGTTTGGCATGGGTCCTCGGGTCAAGCCGAGGATGACGCCCGTGTTTGAGGGTTTGTACCACCACGTCGGCGTGTCACCACGCCACAGCATCGCGCGCCCGCCGCGCCTCATCCCAGCCGCGCGGCGATCGCCTTGCCGGCGGCGACGCCCGAGGCCCAGGCCCATTGGAAATTGTAGCCGCCGAGCCAGCCGGTGACGTCGACGGCCTCGCCGATAGCGTAGAGGCCGGGAACGTGCCGGGCTTCCATGGTTTTCGACGACAGTTCCGCCGTATCGATGCCGCCGGCGGTCACCTCGGCCTTGGCAAAGCCCTCGGTGCCGGTCGGGCGAAAGCGCAGGCGCGTCAGCGTGTCGGCGGCCAGATCCAGCTCGGCATCGGTGATGGCGCCCAGCGGCCGCGTCTCGCCGATGCGCTCGGCCAGGGCGTCGGCGAGACGGTTGGGCAGCCGCTCGGCGAGCGCCGCCTTCATGTGGGCGCGCGGCATGCGCCGCTTCGCCGCCCGCAGCATCTCGGCGGCATCCTTGACCAGGGTCAGCTCGATGGTCTCACCCGGCGACCAGTAGGAGGAGACCTGCAGGATCGCCGGGCCCGACAGGCCCTTGTGGGTGAACAGCGACGCCTCCTCGAAGGCGATGTCGCGCACCCGCGCGATGGTCGGGCAGGCGACGCCCGAAATCTCGCGGAACAGCATCTCGTCCTTGCCGAGCGTCAGCGGCACCAGCGCCGGGCGCGGGGTGACAAGCTTGAGGCCGAAGCGTTCGGCGATCTCGTAGGCCTTGCCGGTGGCGCCCATCTTCGGGATCGACGGCCCGCCCGTGGCGATGACCAGCGCCGGGGCGGATGCGCCGGCGACCCGGAAGCGACCGTCGGCATGGGCGATCTCGCCCACCGGCGTCGACAGGCGGATCTCGACGCCGCCCGCCCGGCATTCGGCCAGGAGCATGTCGACGATCTGCTTCGCCGATCCGTCGCAGAACAGCTGCCCAAGGGTCTTTTCATGCCAGGCGATGCCGTAGCGCTCGACCAGGGCGAGAAAGTCCCACTGGGTGTAGCGGCTGAGCGCCGACTTGGCGAAATGCGGGTTCTCCGACAGGTAGCAGTGCGGCTCGGTCTCGCGATTGGTGAAATTGCAGCGCCCGCCGCCGGAGATCAGGATCTTCTTTCCCGGCGCGTCGGCATGGTCGAGGACCAGGACGCGCGCCCCCGCCTGCCCGGCGGTCGCCGCCGCCAGAAGCCCGGCGCCGCCGGCACCCAGAATGATCGCGTCGTAATCCATCATCGCTCTTTGCGGTGAGAGGCGGGAGCCTGGCCCGTCATCCGGTCCGGCCGTCAGACAGGCGGCGGCCGGCCGATGCTCAGGTCGGCTCCACGAAGCCTTCGAGCACGCGCTTCTGGCCGGCCTTGTCGAAATCGACGGTCAGCTTGTTGCCCTCGACGCTGGCGACGGTGCCGTTGCCGAACTTCAGGTGGAAGACCCGGTCGCCGGAGGCAAAGCGGCTGGCTTCGGTTGCCACCGATTTCGCCACCAGTTCGCCCTCGATATCGCGCGGGCCGCCCTTGCGGGCCGCGGCATTGAGGCCGAAGCCGGTGCGCGGCGGCTGGTTGTGGCCCTTGCCGCCGTGCTGGCCGCTGCGGGCGCCGACGCCGCCCTCGTCATAGCTGATCTCGCGGGTGCGCCCGCCCGACCAGCCGTCGCCGCCCCGGCCGCGCCCGCCATTGCCACCGGCAAAGCCGGCATTGGCCGCCTGGGCGCGGCGCCAGCCCGGCGTCGTATAGGCGCCTTCCTGGAAGGCCGCCGCGCCGTCCCAGCGGCTGGCGCCGTAGCCGCCATAGGAGGTGTTGGCCTCCATCACCTCGACATGCGCCTCGGGCAGTTCGTCGAGAAAGCGCGACGGGATGGTCGACTGCCACATGCCGTGGATGCGGCGATTGGAGACGAACCAGATTTTCACCCGCTGCTTGCCGCGAGTGATGCCGACATAGGCCAGCCGGCGTTCTTCCTCGAGGCCGGAGCGGCCGCCCTCGTCGAGGGCGCGCTGATGGGGAAACAGCCCCTCCTCCCAGCCGGGCAGGAAGACGGTCTCGAACTCCAGCCCCTTGGCCGCGTGCAGCGTCATGATCGAGACGGCGTCCATCTCGGCGTTCTGCTCGGTGTCCATGACCAGCGCCACATGCTCCAGGAAGGAGGGCAGCGTGTCATAGGCCTCCATGGAGCGGATGAGTTCCTTCAAATTCTCCAGTCGGCCCGGCGCCTCGGCCGAGCGGTCGTTCTGCCACATCTCGGTGTAGCCGGATTCCTCGAGGATCTGCTCGGCGAGATCGGTGTGCTTGGCGGTCGATAATTGCTCGGCCCAGCGCACCAGATCGGTGACCACCCGGCGCAGCGCGTTGCGCGGCTTGGGCTTCAGCTCCTCGGTTTCCACCATCTCCACCGCCGCCGCGATCAGCGGCACGCCGCGGGCGCGGGCATAATCGTGCAGCAGCCGCATGGTGGCGTCGCCGAGCCCGCGCTTGGGCGTGTTGACGATCCGCTCGAAGGCCAGGTCGTCGGCCGGCTGGCAGACGCAGCGGAAATAGGCGAGCGCGTCGCGCACCTCCATCCGCTCGTAGAAGCGCGGACCGCCGATCACCCGGTAGTTCAGCCCCATGGTGACGAAGCGGTCTTCGAACTCGCGCATCTGGAACGAGGCGCGCACCAGGATCGCCATGTCGTTGAGATTGTGGTCCTCGCGCCGCTGCAGATCCTCGATCGCCTCGCCGATCGCCCGCGCCTCCTCCTCCGAATCCCAGCCGGCATTGACCTCGACCTTCTGGTGCTCGGGGTCGGAATAGTCGGTGAACAGCGTCTTGCCGAGCCGGTCCTCGTTATGGGCGATCAGATGCGAGGCAGCGCCGAGGATGTGGGCGGTGGAGCGATAATTGCGCTCCAGCCGGATCACCGTCGCGCCGGGAAAGTCCCGGTCAAAGCGCAGGATGTTGTCGACCTCGGCGCCGCGCCAGCCATAGATCGACTGATCGTCGTCGCCGACGCAGCAGATGTTGACCGGCGGCCGCTCGGCCGCGCCCGCCTCGGCGGTGCCTGCCTGCGTCACGGCGCCGGCGCCTGCCGCCTGCCGAAGCGCGGGGCTGCGCCCCGCCTCGCCTCGCACCTGCGAACGCTGGGCCAGAAGCCGCAGCCAGAGATACTGGGCGACATTGGTGTCCTGGTACTCGTCCACCAGGATGTAGCGGAAGCGGTCGTGGTACTCCGCGAGGACGTCCGGGTTGTCCCGGAAGATGGCGATCGGATGCAGCAGGAGATCGCCGAAATCGCAGACGTTGAGGGACTGCAGCCGCGCCTGATAGGCGGCGTAGAGTTCCCGCCCCTTGCCGTTGGCGAAGGCCCGCGCGTCGCCCTCGGGAATGTCCTTCGGCGTCAGCGCCTTGTTCTTCCAGCCATCCAGCATGTTGGCAAAGGTGCGGGCCGGCCAGCGCTTGTCGTCGAGATTCTCGGCCTTGATGAGCTGCTTGATCAGCCGAATCTGGTCGTCGGTGTCGAGAATGGTGAAGTTCGACTTCAGCCCGGCGAGTTCCGCGTGGCGGCGCAGGATCTTCACGCCGATCGAGTGGAAGGTGCCGAGCCACGGCATGCCCTCGACCTGCTCCCCGACCAGAAGGCCGATGCGCTGCTTCATCTCGCGCGCGGCCTTGTTGGTGAAGGTCACGGCGAGGATCTGCGACGGCCAGGCCCGGCCGGTGGCGAGGATATGGGCGATGCGCGTCGTCAGGACGCGCGTCTTGCCCGTACCGGCGCCGGCCAGCACCAGCACCGGGCCCTCGGTGGTCTCCACGGCGGCGCGCTGCTCGGCATTGAGGCCGGAGAGATAGTCCGGCGCGCCGGCATTGCGGGCCACCCCGCGGGCCGACAGCGCACGGGCGGCGATGCCGCCGGGACGGGCCGCCGGGACCCCGGTTGATTCGTCGAAATCAGTCATCCGCGCCAATGTAAGACTTCGCGCGCGGAACACTAGGGAAGCGGTCGCCGGAAGCCGGCATGGCGCCGCCGCGATGCGCGATTGCCGCCGCATTGCGCCGGGGCCGCAACAAGTTAGTATGCCCTGCGAACGGTGATGGAGCAGGCGATCATGGACGACAGGACCCCGACGATCACCCAGGCGATGATCGATGCCTATGACGAATACACGCACCTGACGCTCGATCGCCGCGGCTTCATGCGCCGGCTGACGGCACTGGCCGGTTCGGCGACCGCGGCGGCCGCCATCGCGCCGCTGATGGCCGCATCCAGCGCCCGCGCCGCCATCGTCGCACCGGACGATCCGCGTCTCGCCGGCGTCTGGGCCACCTATCCCGGCGCCAGCGGCGAGATGAAGGCCTATGTGGCCCGGCCCGCCGATGCGACCGATGCCCTGCCTTCCGTGCTGGTGATCCACGAGAACCGCGGCCTCAACGCCCATATCCAGGACGTCGCCCGGCGGCTGGCGCTGGAAGGCTTCCTGGTCGTGGCGCCCGACTTCCTGTCGCCGGCCGGCGGCACGCCGCCGGACGAGGACAAGGCCCGCGAGATGATCGGCGCGCTGGATGCCGAGACCCGCATCGCCGATGCCAAGGCATCCCGCAAATGGCTCGCCGGCCGCGAGGACGGCAATGGCCACGTCGGGGCGGTCGGCTTCTGCTGGGGCGGCGGCCTCGTCAACGACCTCGCCGTCGCCGATCCGGACCTTGCCGCCGGTGTCGCCTATTACGGCCGCCAGCCGGATGCGGACAAGGTCGCCGACATCAAGGCGGCGATGCTCTTGCATTACGCCGGCCTCGACGAGCGCATCAATGCCGGCATCGACGCCTATCGCGACGCGCTGGAGGCCGCCGGAACCGAGCATCAGGTCCATGTCTATGCGGGCGTCAACCACGCCTTCAACAACGACACCTCTCAGGCCCGCTACGACGAGGTTGCCGCCGGGCTGGCCTGGGGCCGCACCGTCGACTTCCTGAAGACGCATCTGGGCAGCTAGGCCCGCCGGGACAGCCCGGATGCGTGCGGCTCACGCCGTCCTCTGCCTGGCCTTCGGCGAGACCATAGTCTGGGCCGGCTTCTACTATCTCTTTCCGGCGCTCCTCCTGCGCTGGGAGGCCGATGCCGGCTGGTCCAAGACCTGGCTGACCGCGGCTTTCGCGGCGGCCATCATCGTCTCGGCAATCGTCTCGCCGACGGCGGGCCGCCTGATCGACCGCGGCCACGGTCCGCTGGTAATGGGCGGCTCCGCTCTGGCGGGGGCGATCCTTCTGGCGCTGCTGCCCTTCGCCGACACGTTGCCCGCCTTCGCGCTGCTCTGGCTCGGGATCGGTGCCGCGATGGGCGGCTGCCTCTACGAGCCCTGCTTCGCCTTGGTCACGCGGGCGCTCGGTGCCGATGCCCGCCCGGCGATCACCCGCGTCACGCTGGTGGCGGGTTTTGCCGGCACCCTGTCCTTTCCGCTCAATCACGTCATGGCCGAGACGGCCGGCTGGCAGGGCGCCGTCTGGCTGTTCGCCGCGCTTGTCGGATGCCTGGGCGTGCCGCTGATCGTCCTCGGCGCCCGGGCGCTCGAAGCCTCCGCCGGCCTTTCGAGCGAAGCCCACGGGGCTGGCGGCTCTGGCGAGGCCACCGCCAGTCCGGCCGTTGCCGCGCCGGCGTTGGCCACGACCGCGTCGTCCGCGCCGGCCCCCGCCCTCCTGCGCCGTCCGCTGTTCTGGTATCTCGCCGCCGGCTTTTCGCTGCTCGGCTTCAATCACGGGGTGGTGCTGAACCATCTGCTGCCGATCCTCGCCGACCGGGGCGTCAGTCTCGACCTGGCGGTGCTCGCCGCGGCGATGATCGGGCCGATGCAGGTCGCCGGGCGGCTGGCGCTGATGCTCGGCGGTGCCCGCCTGTCCAACGCATGGGTGACGACGCTGTCCTTCGCCTTCGTGATCACGGCAACGCTCTGCCTGATCGCGGCGGAGTTCGCGCCCCTCCTGGTGATCGCCTTCGTCGTCCTGCAGGGCAGCGGCTACGGCGTCCTCAGCATCATGCGGCCGGTGATGACGCGGGAGATTCTCGGCCAGGCCCGGTTCGGCGCGATCAGCGGCGCCATGGCCGTGCCGTATCTGTGCGCCTACGCCCTGTCGCCCTTTGTCGGCTCGCTGCTCTGGGCGGCCGGCGGCTACGACGTCGCGCTGGCGGTGGTGGCGCTGCTCACCCTTGTCGGGCTGGCCTGCTACCGGTCGGCCCTGCGCCATGCGACAGCCCCGGCGATCCCGCCGGAACCGGCCCGCCAGCCATCGTGATCCGTCACCCCGGCAGCGCCTGGCTGCGCGGTACGGCATCGGCCGTCGGCGAAGGCGGCAGGCAGACCAGCTCGGCCGACACGGCGTCGTTGTCCTCCACCGTCCCGCGCCCGCAGGTCAGGAGCATGCGCGCAAGCTCGTCGGCCGGCTTCGGAGGCGAGAAGAAATAGCCCTGCATCTCGCGGCAGCCCTCGCGCAACAGGATATCGCGCTGGGCCGCCGTCTCGACGCCCTCGGCGATCACCGACAGGTCCATGGCCCGGCTGAGGCCGATCACGGCGCGGATGATCGCCATGTTCTCGCGATCGTCGATGTGGCGGACGAAGGATTGGTCGATCTTGATCTTGTCGAAGGGGAACCGGCTGAGATAGCCGAGCGAGGAATAGCCGGTGCCGAAATCGTCCATGGAGATGCCGATCCCATGGTCGCGGAACCGCTTCAGCGTCGCCAGCACCGTGGCGCTGTCCTGCAGCAGCAGCGATTCCGTGACCTCGATCCGCAGCCGTTCGGGGGCGAGGCCGGCGCGCTCCAGTGCCGCCTCGACGATATCGGCGAGGCCCGGGTCGCGGAACTGCACCGGCGAAAGATTGACCGAGATGGCCAGGTCCGACGGCCATTCGGCGGCCTGCCGGCAGGCGGTCTCCAGAACCCAGACGCCGAGCGGCGCCATCAGCCCGCAATCCTCGGCGACCGGGATGAACTCGGCCGGCGAGACCAGGCCGCGCTGCGGATGGTGCCAGCGCAACAAAGCCTCGAACCCGGTGACGACCTGGCGCTCGACATCCACGAAGGGCTGGTAGAACAGCGCGAATTCCTCGTTCTCGACGGCCAGCCGCAGGTCGAGTTCGAGCTGCCGCCGCGCCTCCAGACCGGCATCCATGTCCGGCTCGAAGAAGCGGAAGGTGCCGCGACCCTCGCTCTTGGCCCGGTAGAGGGCCACGTCGGCATTCTTGATGATGGTGTCCGGGTCGATCGCCCGGCCGGCCTCGGCCATTTCCGCCGTGACGAAGATGCCGACGCTGACGCCGACGCAGATCGGCCGCTCGTCGATGGGAAACGGCTCGACGAAGGCATCGACGATGCGCTGCGCCAGGGCTGCGGCGCCAAGATGCGGATCGCTGGCCGACTGGATGATCGAAAACTCGTCGCCGCCGACGCGGGCCACGAGATCGCCCTGCCTGACGCAGGACAGCAACCTTGCGGCTGCGGCGCGCAGCAGCGCGTCGCCGGTCGGATGGCCGAGCGTGTCGTTGACCGCCTTGAAGCCGTCGAGGTCGAGGCAGAGCACGCTGGTGTTGGCGATGCCGGCCGGGGTCCGCGTCGCCGTCTCCAGCCGGTCGCGGAACTGCACCCGGTTGGGCAGTCCGGTGAGCGCGTCGTGCAGCGCCATGTGGGAGAGCTTCGCCTGCGCCCGATACTGGTCGGTGACGTCCTCGAACGTGTCGAGCCAGCCACCGCCTTCGATCGCCTGCCGGGAGGTCGCGATCATCCGGCCGTCGGGAAGTTCGTGGGTGAAGCTGCCGTCCGGACCGGGCGCCAGAAGATGCTGGATCTCCGGATCGAGCAGCACCTGCCGCGCCGACACGCCGATCTGCAGACCGCCGAACATCTCCGCGAACCGCCGGTTGAAGATCACCAGCCGCTCGTTGACGTCGAACAGGCACAGGCCCTGGGTCATGTTGTTGAGCGCCGCCTCGAAGCGGCTGTTCTGGATGGCGATATGGCTGTCGTAGCTGTCGGCCTGCTCGGCCATCAGCTCGCGGATGCGGCCGATATGCTCGCCGATGCTGCGCTGCATCGTCGCCAGGGCGCGCATCAGCTGGGCCGTCTCGTCGTGACCATGTGGCACGATCTCGTTGTCGAGCTTGCCGCGGGCGATCGATTCGGCCACCTGCACGGCCCGGTTCAGCGGCGGCACGATCATCCGCGCCAGCATCAGCGAGATCATCACGGCGAGCACCACGGCCGCCGCCATCGCGCCCTGGGTGCTGTGCATCGAGGCTTCGATCAGCTCGCCGACTTCCCGGCGGAAACGGTAGCCGTCGCCGGCGAGGATCTCGACCGCCGTGTCGAATTCGCCGTCGAGGGCGGAAAACCGCGCCCGCAGCTGCGTGTTGTCCAGCGTGCTGAAATCCTGCTGCAGCAATTGCAGCCCGGTGCGGATTTCGCCGATCTTGCGGCGGCCCCCGGGCGACATCGCCCGCTCCGAGGCAACGTCGAGATCCGCCATGATGTCCGGCAGGGATGTCGACAGCGCCGTCTGCGCCGACAGGAACGCTTCGCCATCGCCCCGCACCTCGCCCGAACGCAGCTGCAGATCGTCCATCTCGATCTGCAGGAGCGAGTTCTGCGCCGAGCGCAGATAGCTCAGCGACAGAAGCGCCTCGTCGTAGATGCGGGTGGCGAGGTCACCGGCCCCACGCTGCGAGTGCTGCGCAAAGACGCCGAGACCGAGCGTGACGAGCGTCAGGCACAGGCAGCCGACAAGAAGTTTCAACCGGAGGGGCATGCGGTGTCGTAATCTCGGAGCGTTAGGAGGGGCGGTATCTGCCGGGTATCATTCGACCGAAACGGCGAGGCTCATGCGCGGGTGAATGCCGCAGCGGACTTCGTAGTCGCCCCGTCGCGGAAAGGTGACCTCGATCATCTCGCCGGGCGCCTGTTCGTCGGAATCGAAGCTGAAGCCGTCGGTCTCGACATAGATCTGGTGCAGGAACTCGTCGCGATTGGTGAAGCGCAACGTGTCACCCTCCTCGATCGCCACCACCTTGCGGTCGAACATGCGGTCGATCTGGTCGATGACGACCATGTGCCCTGCCGCCATGGCGACGACGATCGGCAGGGTGAAGCCGCACAGGGCGGCGCAGATGACGAGACGGAGCATCCGGGACGTCCTTTCCGTGTCGGGGCTAGTGGCTGTCCGTCGCCGCTGCGCCGGCGGTCAGTCGTCGGCTATAGGACATGCGGTAGCTGCGGGTGCGCGTGATCAGCATCGGGTCGTCGGACGGCGCGATGCCGCCGACGAGGCTGAGCGGCGTGAAGACGAGCTCGCGCTGCCGCGCGACCGAATCGGCAGCCAGCGTCGTCAGGGACAGGACGCCGAGCTCCACCTGTTCGCGGTCCTCGGGCCAGGGAAAGGCCGCCCGGGTGATCGGATCGCCCTCGCCGGCGAGCTGGACCAGCAGGCGGAATTGCACCGGCCCGTCCTCCAGCCGCTCGGCCATGTCCTGCGACAGGTAGTCGGGGTCCTTTGCCGCCGCTTCGGCCGCGCTCAGATGCGCGACGCCCGTGACCGGCACCAGCCGATACTTGCCGAAGCGCGAGTCGCCGGCCGCATTGGTGAAGGAGAAGGCGTTGACGCCGTAGAAGGCCTCGGTGGCGAAGCTGACCGGTGCCGGCTTCGGCGCGTCGATGAAGCGTTTGGCGGCCGGATGCGCGGCCAGGTGATCGGCGAAATCCTGCGGATCGGACGAGCCGAGCGCCTGGACGAAGCGGCGGAACTCCTCCGGCGTCTGGGCGGCGAAGCCGTCGAAGGAATGGGCGACGATGTCGGTTGAGCCGCCGTCCGGCAGCAGGAACTTGATCGCCATGCCCTTGGGGTTCGCGTCACCGGTATTGTCGCCGACATGGGGCACGCCGGCGAAATTCGAGAAGCGGACCGTCACATCCACATCGCCCCCGGTGAGATGCTCGGCGCGGGTCAGCGATGCCGCGTCCTTCGACGGGCGGAACGTCCCGTCAAGGAGAATGCCCTTGGAATGGGCCGTCCGGTAGCCCTTGTGCGGTCCGCCGAAAACCTTGTCGAGCCCGGCGACGATGTCCCGGGCGAGCTGGGTCTGGCTGCTGCCGGCCGGCTTGTCCTCGGCAAGCGCGGGTGCGGCGCCGAACAATGCCGTCGAAACTGCAAGAACGGCTGCCGCGCGCCGAATCAGGGCGTTGGCGCGCCTGTCGTCAGGTCTGGTCATTGCGGGATTCCTGCCAGTTGCTCACGCGGCAACCTGACACGCGCCTGCTTAACCCATTGCTACATTGCGGATAATTCCGGGCAGCCGATTGTTAGCCGGAACGGGACGTCACGGCAGAGCTGTCGCAAGGGCAATGGAAGCGGCGACTGGAATGCGATCAGGCGGCATTGATCGGCGCGGTCTGGGGCAGGACGAAGGGCAGATTTGGTGGTGTCCGGCCAACCGGCAGGGCGATGCCGTAGACCGCACTGACAAGCGCGTCGTCGACGACAGTGCCGACCGGCCCGTTGGCCAGGACGCGCCCGTCCTTGAGCGCGACGATGCGGTCGCTCGCAAGCGCTGCGAGATTGAGGTCGTGCAGCACCACGACGACCCCGATGCCCCGCCCCGCCAGCCGCCGGGCCAGCGAGAGGGTCTCGACCTGGTGGCGCAGATCGAGACTGGCGGTGGGTTCGTCCAGAAGCAGGTAATGGCCGTCCGCGCCGTCGCCGGCCGGCGGTTCCATCGCCGCTTCGAGCTGGGCGATGGCCCGGGCCAGATGCACGCGCTGGGCCTCGCCGCCGGACAGGCTCGGCACCAGCCGCGCCGCATGGCCGGACATGTCCACCTGCGCCAGCGCCGCGGCGGCGATGGCTTCGCGCCGCCGGCCGAGCGCCCCGCCCGCCTCGGCGCCGAAGCCGACGATCTCGGCGGCGGTGAAGGGAAAGGCGAGCGCCACGCTCTGGGCGACCACCGCGCGGCGCCGCGACAGCGCGGCAGCACCGATGTCTCCCATCGCGCACCCGTCGAGGCGCGCCGCACCGCGATCCGGCCGCATCTGCCCGCTCAGCACCTTCAACAGCGTCGACTTGCCGGCCCCGTTGGCACCGATTACCGCGACGCATTCGCCGGGAGTGACGGCAAGGCTGACGCCGTCGAGGATGGTCCGGCCGCCAAGGGAGACCGAAATGTCGGCGAGTTCCAGCATCAGACCACCAGCCCGCCGCGCCGCCGCAGCAGCAGCCAGAGGAAGAACGGCGCCCCGACCAGCGCGGTCAGGATGCCGATCGGCAATTCGGCGGGGGCGACGATGGTCCGCGCCGCGGTGTCGGCGGCAACGACGAGACTGCCGCCGAAGAGCGCCGCCGCGGGCAGCAGGGTGCGGTGGTCCGGGCCGATCAGCGTGCGCAGGAGATGCGGCGCGATCAGGCCGACGAAGCCGATGATCCCGGAAATGGCGACGGCCGCGCCGATCGCCCCGGCGATGACGAACACGGCGAGGCGCGTGACGCGCTGCACGTCGATGCCGAGATGAAACGCTTCCGTGTGGCCGAGCGTCATGGCGTTGAGGCTGCGGGCAAGAAACGGCGCGGCGATGAAGGCCGGCAGCATCAGCGGCAGCACCGCCGCGATCTTCGGCCATGTGGCGCCGCCGAGGCCGCCCATGGTCCAAAAGGTCAGTTCGCGCAATTGCTGGTCGTTGGAAATGAAGACGAGCACGCCGATGAGGGCGCTGGCGAGCGCGGCCAGCGCGATGCCGACGAGCAGCATGGCGGCCACGGAGGTGCGGCCGTTCACCGTCGAAAGCCGGTACAGGATGATTGTCGTGCAGAGGCTGCCGAGGAAGGCGGCGATCGGCAGCAGATGGCGCGCGACAAGCTCCGGCAGCCAGCCGGCGGCCATTTCCCCCAGCACGATGCTGGTTACGGCGGCGAGCGCGGCACCTGAGGAGATTCCGACAAGCGACGGATCGGCCAGCGGATTTCGAAACAGCCCCTGCATCATCGCGCCGGACAAAGCGAGCGCCGCCCCGACCAGCATGCCGGCAAGAACGCGCGGCAGGCGAATGTCGAGGACGATGGTGGCCAGCGACAGGTCCAGCGTCTCCCGGCGACCGGCCGCGGCCGCGACCAGCGCGTCGAGCGTGGCCGAAAGCGACAGGCCGGCGGCCCCGACCGTCAGCGCGACGAGGCAGACCAGCACCGCAAGGATCGCCGCGGCGATGACGCCGATCCGCGCCAGCGCGGCGCGGTCGCGGGAACGCAGAAGGCGCACGCCCCTCCTCGCTTGTCCGCCCACCAGTTCGCCGGAGACGCTCACCGGGGCTCGACCCAGGCGCGTGGCGGCAGCGCCGGCAGATCGAGCCCGGGATACAGATCGGCCGCCAGATCCCGGATCGCATGGGCCGTGCGCGGGCCGAAGCCGAGAAGATAGGTCCCGTCATAGGCAAAGAGCCGGTCGTCCTTCACCGCCGGCGTCGTTGCGAAGGCCGGGTCGGCGCGCACGTGATCGAGCCCGTCGGCATGCTCGCCCGACTGCATGGTGACGACCGCATCCGGCGCCGCGGCAACGACGGCTTCCGGCGTTGCGGGCTTGAAGCCTGTAAAGGCGGCAAAGGCGTTGTCGGCGCCGGCCAGCGCCAGCATGGCGTCGGCCGAGGTCTCGCGGCCGGCCACCATCGGCGCCCCGCCCCGCATGGCCAGGACGAAGGCAACGCTCGCCCGGTCGTCCACATTTGCGGTCGCCGCAGTCACGGCCGCCAGGTCCGCCGCGACCGCCGCAGCCAGTTCCTCGCCCTTCTCCCCTGCCCCGACAGCGTCGGCCACGGCGCGGATCTTGGCGACGATCCCGTCGGCCGTCGGCGTGTCGGGAATGTTGACGAAGGGCACCGAAGCCGCTTCCAGGACGTCGAGCACGTCCGGCGGGCCAGCACCCTCGATGGCGACGATCAGCGTCGGCGACAGCGCCAGGATGCCTTCCGCCGCCAGGGCGCGCATGTAGCCGACATCCGGCATGTCCGTCATCGCCGCTGGATAGGTGCTGGTGGTGTCCACCGCGACGATCTTGTCGGCCATGCCGAGCGCGTCGAGGATTTCGGTCACCGCCCCGCCGATCGACACGATGCGCGCCGTATCGGCGATCGCGACCGTGCGGCCATGGGCGTCGACGACGCTGCGGCTCTCCGCCATCGCCTGAGCCGAGAGGGCCGGCAGGAGCGACAGCGCCGCGGCGGCGATGGTGAGGCGGCGGATAAGGCTTTGCATGCCGGATGTCCTACTTGGTCAGGATGAGCTTGTTGTTGGACGTCAGCCGCAGCCGGTAGATGTCGCCGGCATGCCGGATCAGGACTTCCCGCCCGGCCGAAAACAGCTCGGCGGCATTCAGCATCGGCAGCGTTCCGCCCCCGGTTCCTCTCGCCTCCTGGCCGGTCCCCGTCTGCGGCTTCGGCGCCGTTTCGCACATCATCTGCACCCTCATCGTCGTCATCCCGCGCTGGACACCCCAGCCCACCGGGCCTTGCCACCCCCTCGGCAACAATGTTGACTCTGATAGTCAGGTTAAATATCGAATGCAAGCAAGGCGCCACGGTCGACAAGCCGTTCGCCTCCGGATGCCAGCCAGCCGCTCCTGACCGTAGCCAGCCAGCCCGTCACGCCTCTCAAACGACAGCGGGAAATCATGGCCCATCCAGACGGGCGCCTTCGCGGCGCGACACCACCCCTCCTTCTTTCCCTGGCGACGGGCGTCTCGCTCCTCGCCCTTTCGACCGTCGCCATGGCGCAGGATGTGCAAACCACGCAGGAACCGGCGGGCGCTCCGGACATGGATGCGATGGCGATCCAGCTCGACGAGGTGTCGATCCTCGCCAATCGCGGTCCGCAGAGCCCTATCCAGAGTCTTGGCGGCGTCAGCGTCGTCGGCCGTGACGAGATCGCCCGCTACAATGCCGGCGACCTGGAGGACGTGCTGGCGACGATTCCGGGCGTGTCCACCACCAGCGACCGCGACGATCCCGGCGTGTCCATTTCCGTCCGCGGCCTGCGCGATTCCGGCCGGGTCAACGTGATGATCGACGGCGCCCGCCAGAATTTCGGCGTGCAGGGCCATCTCGACAACAATCTCGTCTATGTCGATCCGGCGCTTCTGGGCGGTATCGACGTGATCCGCGGCCCGGTGGCGAACGCCTACGGGTCCGGCGCGATCGGCGGCGTCGTGGCCATGCGCACGCTGGAACTGGAAGACCTTTTGACGCCATCCGAGCGCTACGCGGCGCGCCTCGGCACGGTCTACGGCACCAACGGGCCGGACTGGCTGGGCAAGCTGGAAGCCGGCGTGCGTCTCACCGAGGACGCGGATGTCTACGGCGCCTTCGTCTACCGCGACGAGGACGACTACCGGGACGGTGACGGCAACGATGTCGACAACACCGGCTTCGACGTGCGCTCCGGCGTCCTGAAGGCGCGGCTGCGCCCCGCCGACGGTCACGAGATCACCCTGTCGGGCGTCATCTACGACAACGACTTCGTCTCATCGACCGGCACCGGCGCCGATCGCGACACCGACGTGCGCAACGCCACTTACCGGCTCGGCTACACCTTCGTCAGCCCCGACACGCCGCTGGTCGACCTCAACTTCAACCTCTATCGCAACGAGACCGACTACACGCAGATCGACCAGAATCCCGCCGCGGCGCGCCGCGATGTCGAGGTGTCGACGACCGGCTTCGATCTCTACAACGCCTCGCGCTTCGATCTCGGCATCGTGCCCACCACCCTTACCTACGGCGTCGACTATTTCCGCGACGAAGTGGAGACCCACGACAATGTCGGCTCCACCGAACTCTTCACCCCGTCCGGCACGCGTGAGGTCTATGGCGGCTTCATCCAGGCCCGGTTCGAATACGACACCTGGCTGGAAGTGATCGGCGGCGGTCGCTTCGACCATTTCGACCTGACCAGCACGGCGACGACCGAAGAGAATACCGGCGACCGCTTCTCCCCGAAGCTCAGCGTCGGCGTCACGCCGATCCAGGGCTTCCAGATCTACGGCACCTATGCCGAAGGCCTGCGTTCGCCGACCCTGAACGAGGCGGTCGTGTCGGGCCTCCACCCGGCGCCCGCCGCCTTCGAGCTCCTGCCCAATGCCGGCCTGTCTCCGGAAGTCGGGCACACGCTGGAGGCCGGCGTGAACCTCTCCTACGACAACGTCCTCGTCGGCGGCGACGGGCTGCGCGCCAAGCTGGCGGTCTTCCGCAACGACGTCGACGACTACATCGAATATGCCACGCTGGACCGTCCCGGCGTCGCCAATCCGTGCCTTGCCGGCCGCGGCCCGATCTGCTTTGCGCGCCTGCCCTACGATGCGCTGCAGTACCAGAACATCGAGGAAGCCCGGCTGGAAGGCGTCGAGCTGGAGGCCAGCTATGACTGGCGCTGGGGCTATGTGGGTCTGGCCGGGGCGATCATCGAGGGCGAGAACCGCCGCAACGGCGATCCGCTCAACTCGGTCTATCCCGACAAGCTGACGACGACGCTGGGCTTCCGGGCGCTCGACGAACGCCTGACCTTCGGCGGCCGCTGGCATGCGGTGGCGGCCAAGGACGACGTCACCGATCCGACCCTCGCCTCGGACCGCTACGACGTCTTCGACCTCTTCGTCGCCTACGAGCCCAACGAGAACACCCGCTTCGACGCCAGCATCCGCAATCTCTTCGACCGGCAGTACCAGGCCTATTCCGGCTTCCCGGCGAGCGAGACCGACCCGGCGCCCGGCTTCGAGGCGATGTTCGGCGTGAGCATCAAGTTCGGCGTCGACAGCTGACACCCCAACACAAGGATCAGACCATGTTCATCGCAATGAACCGCTTCAAGGTGCTTCCCGGACAGGAGGAGGAGTTCGAGGCGGTCTGGCGCAATCGCGAATCCCAGCTCCAGACGGTGCCGGGCTTCGTCGAGTTCCACCTGCTGCGTGGGCCGGTGCGCGAGGACCACGTCCTCTACGCCTCGCACACCATCTGGGCCGACGAGGCCGCCTTCACCGGCTGGACCAGGTCGGAAGCGTTCCGGGCCGCCCATCGCAGTGCCGGCGAACGCCAGCCCATGTATCTCGGCCACCCCGAGTTCGAAGGCTTCACCGTCGTCCAGACCATTCCGGGTCTCGAAGCGGCAGAGCTTGCCGCTACCGGCTGAGCGACACGACCGGCCGGCGGCGCGGGTTCACGCGCTGCCGGCCGGCATGAACGGGCCCCGCGTCATAGCAGGACGACGTGGCGGACCGTGCGGCCAGCCGCGAGCGCATCGAAGCCTTCATTGATATCGTCGAGCGTTCCGCGGCTGGTCAACAGCCGGTCCACCGGCAGCCGGCCGCCGCGATACAGCGCGATGTAGCGGGGGATGTCGCGGCTCGGGATGCAGCTTCCGACATAGCTGCCCTTCAGGGTCCGCTCCTCGGCGACGAGCTTGAGCGGCGACAGGGCCATGGTCGCCGTCGGCGGCGTCAGCCCGGCCGTCACCGTCGCCCCGCCACGCCGGGTGATGGCGAAGGCGAGTTCCAGCGCCCGCGCCGAGCCGGCCATCTCGAAGGCATGATCGACACCGCCGCCGGTCGCCGCGCGCACCGCATCGGCGACCCCCTCGTCGCCGGCATTGAAGGTATCCGTCGCCCCCAGCGTCTTGGCCATCTCCAGCTTGTCGGCCTGCAGATCGACCGCGATGATCCGCGACGCCCCGGCCGCGACCGCGCCGAGAATGGCGCTGAGGCCGACGCCGCCGAGCCCGACCACGGCGACCGTCTCGCCGGCCTTGACCCGGCCGGTATTGACCACCGCGCCGACGCCCGTCAGCACCGCGCAGCCGAACAGCGCCGCGATCTCCAGCGGCAGTTCCGGATCGATCTTGATCAGCGAACGGCGGGACAGAACCGCACGCTCGGCAAAGGCCGACACGCCGAGATGATGGTGGACGGGTTCGCCCTCGCAGGACAGGCGCCGCTCACCCGACAGCAACGTGCCCTCGCCATTGCGGGCATTACCCGGCTCGCACAGCGCCGGCCGGCCTTCGGCGCAGGGGCTGCAATGGCCGCAGGACGGCACGAAGACCATCACCACGTGGTCGCCCGGGGTCAGATCGTCGACGCCCGCACCGACCGTTTCGACGATGCCCGCGGCTTCATGGCCGAGCACCATCGGGGTCGGCCGCGGCCGCACACCGTCGATCACCGAGAGGTCGGAATGGCACAGCCCGGCAGCCTTGATGCGCACCAGCACCTCGCCGAAGCCGGGCGGCGCCAGCTCGACGGTCTCGATAGTGAGCGGCTTCGACGTGGCATAGGGGCCCTCGACGGGCGATCTGCGCAGCACCGCCGCGCGCGTGGTGGTGGTCGTCATGTCTGTCCTCCCCTCGGGCCTGCCGCCGCGTTGCTCCGCGACGACCGGCATCAACGGCGCACGACCGGTCGGCCCCCGCCTTTCGGTGCAATCCGGCCGGGCGAGGCTCCCCAGTGCGCCGCATGTCTCCCTGCGATCGGCCGGGAATGTCGCATCGCCTTTGGCGGCTTGGCAATCCGCGCCCCGCGGGTTCTGCTTATGCGCGCGTCAGAGCGGCACGAAGCAGACGATCAGCCCGCCAAGGCCGGCGGCAAGCCGCAGCCATACCGGCCCCTTCCAGATGAAGGCCAGCGACAGTGCCCAGAGCGCGATGGCGATCTTCACGAAGGCGAGGCCGGCCTCGACCGGACGGTCGGCGATGTGGATGATCGCCGGATTGGCGATCATCGCCAGCGGGATGACATAGAGCCCGATGCCGAGGCGCATGGCGGACCCGGCCACCTTCAGCCAGTTCTCGCCGACCATGCCCGCCGCGATGAACACGGCCCCGCAGACCGGCGGGGTGATGGTCGACAGGAGCGCGAACCAGAAGACGAAGAGATGCGCCAGCAAGGGTTCGATGCCGAGCCGTTCCAGCGCCGGCCCGGCGATGGTCACGCAGATCACGTAGGCCGCCGTAGTCGGCACCTCCATGCCGAGGAGGATGCAGGCGATCGCGGTCAAAAGCAGCGCCGGCCAGAGGGAATCGTCGGCCACCGACAGGATCGTCGAGGTGACCTTCACCCCGAGCCCGGTCATGCCGAGGACGCCGATGACGATGGAGGCGCAGATGATGATCGCGCCGATTACCGCGATCTGCTGTCCAGCGCTGACTGCAGCCCCGCCCGCCCGCTCGACGAAGCGGTGCAGCGACACCTCGCCGCGGACATTGACGAAGAGCAGCAGCGCGGCGGCCAGGATCGCCAGGCAGGCGGCATATTGCGGCGTGAAGCCGCCGACGAACATGCGCTCCAGCAAGATGCCGAAGGGCACCGCGAAGAACATGGAGGTGATGACCACGTCGCGAACCGAGGGACGGTCCGCCGCATCGACGGCACCGAGGCCGTACCGCCGGGCGAACAGGTCGATGCCGATCCAGGTGGTCAGGAAGTAGAGGATCGCCGGCGGCAGCGCCGCCGCCATGATGGTCGCATAGGGCGTGCCGGTGAGCTCGACCATGACGAAGGCGCCTGCCCCCATCAGCGGCGGCATGATCTGGCCGCCCGACGAAGCCACCGCCTCGACCGCGCCGGCCAGCGCCCGCGGATAGCCGAGCCGGGTCATCGCCGGAATGGTCACCGCGCCGGTCGAGGCGACATTGGCCGAGGCCGAGCCGGAGATCGAACCGAACATCGCCGAGGACAGCACCGACACCTTGCCGGCACCGCCGCGCAGGCGCCCTGCCGCCAGCGTCGCGACATTCATGAAACCCTGCCCGGCCTCGCCGGCATTCAGCACGGCGCCGAGAATGACGAAGATCGAGACGATGCCGACGGACACGCCCGTGAGCGAGCCCCAGATGCCGCCCTCGGTGATGGTCATGGTGCCGAGAAAGCTGGCGAAGGGAAAGCCCGGATGGCCGTATTCGCCGGGCACATACTGGCCCAGGAGGCCGTAGGCGAGACACAGGAGGGCCACCAGCGGCAGCGGCCAGCCGATCGCGCGGCGCGCCATCTCCAGCGTGATGGCGAGCAGCGTGATCGCGACCGCCATCTGGAAGCCATTGTCGATGAAGCCGTACTGGTCGGACAGCGCCTCGGCGTTGAGCGCGATGTAGAGGCAGCCGATCTCGCCGAGGATCAGCAGCACCCAGCCGGTAAGAAGCTGCGTGCGGGTCTTCGCCAGGAAGACGAAGAGCCAGGGCAGCGCCAGCGCCATGTGGAGCGGCCGGGCGACCAGCGCCGGCACGAGACCGCTGAAGATCAGTCCCAGATGGAAGGCGATGGAGAGCAGCCCGAGCACCGGCCAGACGAACCACATCGGAGGGCGCGCGGCCGCGTCGTCGGCTACCATCGTACTCATCGCATCATCCTCGCGCGGGCCGTCGCGCGGCGCGTCGCACTTGCAGGCCGGCCCCGGCAGCGTCACGCGCTACCGGGGCCGGAAGGGTCTTTGTGGGTTCAGGGCCCGGTCGTCTCAGCGCAGATCGTCGGGCAGATCGACCCCGGCTTCCTCGTAGTAGCGCGCCGCGCCCGGATGCAGCTTGACGCCGCTGCCTTCCAGGAGCTCCGGCGTGACCGCGTTCCACCAGCGGGCGCTCTCTCCCATTGCCGCCTTCTCGTCCCAGAAGGTCTTGGTCAGGAGGTAGGCGGTCTCCTCGCTCGTGGCGGTGGTGGTGAAAGCGACGACCGGCAGCGAGGTGGTGACGGTGTCCTCGTCGATACCGGCATAGGTGCCGGCCGGGATCACCTGCCGCGTGCGGCCGGTCTCGGCCACCTGCTCGTCGGTCAGCGTGATCAGGCTCACCGGCGTGCTGGCCGAGGCCTCGATGACGTTCGGCGCCGGGAACGAGCCGGCGGTGACGAAACCGTCGATCTGGCCGTTCTTCAGCGCGTCCGAGGCGTTGCCGAGCTCGGCGTCGGCGACCGTCACCTTGTCGGCGAGGCCAAAGAGCTCGAGATATTTCTCGCCCTCGGTGGCACCGAAGGAGCCCTTGCCGAGAAGGATGGTCTTGCCGGCCATGTCCTCCAGCGCGCGCGCATCGGCGTCGCCGCGCATGACGAAATGCATGGTCAGCGACGGGATCGGGAAGAGCGAGCGGATCTCGGCAAAGCGCGGGTTCTGGCGCTCGGCGAAGGGACCGGTGCCGGCCGCGGCCGCCGAGACGAGGCCCGGAGGCGCGGTGAAGACGTAATTGCCGGCGCGGGCCGCCGCTTCCATCACGTTCTGGACCGAGCCCTGGCTTTCCTCGACCGTGACGATCACCTCGCCATCGGTGCCGCCCTTGACCGCATTCGCGAGCTCGACACCCATCTGGTAGTAGGAGGTGCCGCTCTTGGCGGATTTGTAGGAGATCCGCTCCTCGGCGGCACCCGGTGCCGCATGGAGCCCCGCGACCAGTACGGCCGCAGCGGCTGCGAACGTCTTCAGACCATTTCCGTGCATCGTCATTCCTCCCATCTTCGTTCCGCCGGTGCCGGCGGGTGTCCCGGTCGACGCTGTCGGCAGCGCCGGCCTTTCTGTCAAGTGCGGCCGCCCCTTGAGGCAAGGCACGGCGGCCGCATAAAGGGTCACATCGGGATCGGATGCTTGCGATGCAGCGCGTCGATCTCGGCCAGAACATCCTCGCTGAGCGTCACGTCCGCCGCGGCGATGTTGTTGCGCAGCTGGTCCATGTCGGTCGCGCCGATGATCGCCGCCGTCATGAACGGCCGGGTCAGGCAGAAGGCGATCGCCATCTGGCAGACATCGAGGCCGTGCTTCTTCGCGATGGCGCCGTAGGCGTCGGCGATGACCGCGTTCTGCGGCGTGTAGCGGCCGCCGAGCGCGTTGTCGTTGACCGCGAGCCGCGCGCCCTCCGGGCTGGCGCCGCCGCTGTACTTGCCGGTCAGGAGGCCGGCGGCGAGCGGCGAATAGGCCAGCAGGCCGACATTCTCGTTGACCGACAGCTCGGCGAGATCGAGGTCGAACAGCCGGTGCATCAGGCTGTATTCGTTCTGGATCGAGGCGACCCGCGGCAGGCCCCGCGCCTCGGCGATCTGCAGGAATTTCTGCGTGCCCCAGCAGGTCTCGTTGGACAGGCCCACATGGCCGATCTTGCCGGCCTTCACCAGTTCGTCCAGCGCTTCCAGCACCTCGATCATATTGGCCTCGACAGCGGCGGGGTCCTGGCCGCTCGGATCGTAGGTCCAGGACTGGCGGAAATGGTAGGAGCCGCGGTTCGGCCAGTGCAGCTGGTAGAGGTCGACGCGGTCGGTCTGCAGCCGCTTCAGGCTGGCCTCCGCCGCCGCCCGGACGCTGGCGCCGGTGATCGGCTCGCCGCCGCGCACCTTGGCGTTGCCCTGGCCGGTGATCTTGCTGGCGAGGACCACGTCGTCACGCTTGCCGGACGCGGCGAACCACGTTCCGATGATCTCCTCGGTCCGGCCGACCGTCTCGGCGGTCATCGGCGTCGTCGGATACATTTCGGCGGCGTCGAAGAAATTGACGCCGGCCTCCACCGCGTAGTCCATCTGCTGATGGCCCTCGGCTTCGCTGTTCTGGCTTCCCCAGGTCATGGTGCCGAGACAGATCTCGCTGACGCTCAGGCCGGTCCGGCCGAGTGGACGGTACTTCATGCGTGTCCTCGCTGATGGGGAATCGTTCGGGCCGGACCCTAGCCAATTCTCCCCCCGGCACAAGCAAACGGCAGGGTTGCAGGGGTGACGGCGAGTTCAGTCGAAGGCTTCGGCGAGGTCGAGCAGCCGGAAGCGGACTTCCTCGCGCCCCCGGTACCGGTCCAGCGACAGCGTGCCGACGGCGTGGATCGGCCGGTCGCGGGAATTGAGCAGCCTCTGGCCGATTTCGGTGTCCGCGGTCTTGAAGGCGATGGCCGAGACGCGGGCCCCGTCGGCACCGCGCAAAGTCGCCCGCACATGGCCATTGCCGACGATCGAGGAGGAATCGATCCGGTGCCGGGCGAGCGCGAAGATCGGCGAGGCATGGCCCGAGCCGAAGGGTCCGGCCCGCATGATCGTCGCATAGAGCTCCGGCGTCAGCCCGGCGGCGCTGACCGTGCCGTCGACCTTGAGGGAATCGCCCTCGCGCAACGCGCTCACGGCCGCTGCGGCGCGTTCCTCCAGGAATCCGCGGAAATCGCCGAGCCGGTCCTTCTGGATGGTCACACCGGCCGCCATCGCATGGCCGCCGCCCTTGACCAGCAGCCCTTCGGTCACGGCCTCGCGCACCAGCCTGCCAAGATCGAACCCGCCGATCGAGCGGCCCGATCCGGTGCCACGGCCCGACCCGTCGAAGGCGATGGCGAAGGCTGGGCGGCGATAACGCTCTTTGAGGCGCGCCGAGATCAGCCCGACAATGCCCGGATGCCAGTCGTTCGAGCCGACAACCAGCACGGCCGGGCCCTCCCCCGAGCCGATCTCGGCGGCGACTTCGGCATCGGCCTCGGCCAGCATGGTCTGCTCCATCGCCTGGCGCTCCTCGTTGAGAGCGCTCAGGCGCGCGGCGATCTCGTCGCAGGCCGCGTCGTCGTCGAGGCAGAGCAGCCGGCTGCCGAGGGCGGCGTCGCCGATCCGGCCGCCGGCATTGATCCGCGGTCCCAGCATGAAGCCGAAATGATGGGTCTCCATCGGCCCGGACAGGCGCGAGACCCGGCCGAGCGCGGCCAGCCCGCCATTGCGCTGGGCATGGGCGACCTTCAGTCCCTGCACCACGAAGGCGCGGTTGAGCCCGACCAGCGGGACCACGTCGCAGACCGTCGCCAGCGCCACGAGGTCGAGCAGGCCGAAGACGTCCGGCAGCTTCGACTGGGCCATGCCCCGCCGGCGCAACTCGCGCGACACCGCCACCAGCGTCATGAACACGACGCCGGCCGCGCACAGATGCCCCAGCCCCGAGAGGTCGTCCTGCCGGTTCGGATTGACCAGCACATTGGCGTCGGGAAGCTCGGGCCCGGTCTGGTGATGGTCGAGGACGACCACGTCGACGCCCTCGGCGCGCGCCGCCTCGATCGCCTCGAAGCTGCCCGTGCCGCAGTCGACGGTGACGATCAGCGTGGCGCCGTCGGCCGCGAGTTCGCGCATCGCCGCAGGGTTCGGACCGTAACCCTCGGTGATCCGGTCGGGAATGCGGATCGCCGCGTCGATGCCGAAATGCTTGAGGTAACGCCAGAGCAGCGCCGAGGAGGCCGCGCCGTCGACGTCATAGTCGCCGAAGATCGCCACGGTCTCGCGCCGGCCGATGGCGTCCGCCAGGCGTTCGGCGGCCGCGTCCATGTCGGTGAGGCGCGAGGGATCGGGCATCAGGTCGCGGATGCGCGGATCGAGGAAGCCGGTCGCGTCCGCCTCGGCGATGCCGCGCGCCGCCAGCACCCGGCTGACGATGTCCGGCAGGCCCAGCGACTGCGCCATCTTCAGGGCGGTGCCTTCGGCCCGCTCGTCGAGCGCGTTCAGCCAGCGGCGACCGCCGATCGAGCGATCGACGTCGAGAAATGTGCGCAGGGGTGCGGCCATGGATGCTGTTGTGGCGATGGCGGCGGGGCGGCGCAAGGCCGTCCCCGCGACTGCTCACAGATGAAACTTGGACTTGTCGTGGTGATAGGCGCGCATCTCACGCACGGTGCGCGAGCGCGAGCGCATCAGCAGCGTGTGGGTGACGATGCGGTCGTTGTAGAAGCGCACGCCGTCGAGGAGATTGCCGTCGGTCACGCCGGTGGCGGCAAAGATCACGTCGCCGGAGGCCATCTCATGGGTCGAGTAGATCCGGTACGGATCGGAGATGCCCATCTTCTCGGCGCGGGCGCGCTTGTCGTTGGTGTTGAGCTGCAGGCGGCCCTGGATCTGGCCGCCGGTGCAGCGCAGCGCCGCAGCGGCCAGCACGCCCTCGGGTGCGCCGCCAATGCCCATATAGATGTCGATGCCGGTCTGCTCGGGATCTGTGGTGTGGATGACGCCGGCAATGTCGCCGTCGCCGATCAGGCGGATGGCGGCGCCGGCCTCGCGCACCGCCTCGATCAGCGGCGCATGGCGCGGCCGGTCCAGGATGCAGGCGGTGATCTCGGAGACCGCGACGCCCTTGGCCCTCGCCAGCGCCTGCAGATTGACCTCGGGCGGCTGGGCCAGATCGACCACGCCCTCCGGATAACCCGGCCCGACGGCGATCTTCTCCATGTAGACGTCCGGCGCGTTCAGGAGGCTGCCGCGCCCGGTCATGGCGATGACGGCCAGCGAGTTGGGCAGGTTCTTGGCGCAGACCGTGCGGCCCTCGAGCGGATCCAGCGCGACGTCCACCGAGGGCCCCTCGCCGGTGCCGACCTGTTCGCCGATGAACAGCATCGGGGCCTCGTCGCGCTCGCCTTCGCCGATGACGATGACGCCCTCGATGGCCAGCGTGTTGAGCTCCGAACGCATGGCGTCGACGGCGGCCTGGTCGGCGGCCTTCTCGTCGCCGCGCCCGCGCAGATGCGCCGCCGCGACGGCGGCTCGCTCGGTGACCCGCGCGATTTCGAGCGTCAGAATCCGGTCCAGCGTGCCGGTCTCGTCAGGTGCCCTGGTCATCGCGCGTCTCTCCCTCGTCGCGTCCCCGCCGCCCGAATCCTGTCAGTGCCGGGCGTGCAGGCCTGATATGCGCCGGATGTGCGAAAGCACAATGTCACCGGTCACCGTGCCGGAGAAGCCGCCTCCCGGGCCCTCCGGCGAATGAAGCGCTCAGTCGAGCGCCTCGATGCGGATCATCTTCGGCTCGCCGGACAGATGCCCGTCCTTGGACACCATCTCCAGCGCCTTGCGAACGGCCGCCTCGGTGGTCTCGTGGGTGACCAGCACGACCGGCGCGATCGACGCGTCGGCGGTCTCGTCGCGCCGCCGCTGGACGATCGATTCCAGCGAGATCTTGCTCTCGGCCATGCGCCGCGCGATCGAGGCGAAGGCGCCGACCCGGTCGAGCACCGACAGGCGAATGTAGTAGCCGCCCTCATGGGCGCGCATGCGGGCCCGCTTGTAGGGTGCCAGATTGGCCGCCGGCATGCCGAGCGTCGGCCGCAGGGTGCCGCCGGCGACGTCCATGACGTCCGACAGCACCGCCGAGGCGGTCGCCTCGCCGCCGGCACCCGGGCCGGCCAGAAGGATCGAGCCGAGCAAGTCGCTGTCGACCGCCACCGCATTGGTCACGCCGTCGACCCGCGCCAGGGCGGAATCGGCCGGGATCATCGCCGGATGGACGCGCTGCTCGATGCCGGTATCGGTGCGCATGGCGACGGCAAGCAGCTTGATGCGGTAGCCGAGCTCGGCCGCGGCGGCGATGTCGTCGTTGGTCACCGTCTCGATGCCCTCGATGAACACCGATTCCAGGTCGAGCTCGCAGCCGAAGGCGAGCGAGGTCAGGATCGCCAGCTTGTGGGCCGCGTCGAAGCCGCCGATGTCGAAGGTCGGGTCGGCTTCCGCATAGCCGAGCCGCTGGGCATCGGCGAGGCATGCGTCGAAGGCGATCCCCTCCTTCTCCATGCGGGTCAGCATGTAGTTGCAGGTGCCGTTGAGGATGCCGTAGACGCGGCTGACATCGTTGCCGACCAGCGCCTCGCGCATGGTCTTGACGATCGGGATGCCGCCGGCGACCGCCGCCTCGAACAGGATCTCGGTCTTCTTGCGGGCCGCCAGCCGCGCCAGGGTCACGCCGTGATGGGCGAGCAGCGCCTTGTTGGCGGTCACCACCGGCAGGCCGCGGTTCAGGGCCGCCTTCACCGAATCCAGTGCCGGGCCTTCCGACCCGCCGATCAGCTCGACGAAGACGTCGATGTCGGCTTCCGCCGCCAGCTTCACCGGATCGTCGAACCAGGCGAGGCCGGAAGTGTCGAAGCCGCGGTCGCGGCTGCGGTCGCGGGCGCAGACGGCGGTGGTGCGGATCGCACGACCGGCCTTGTTGGCCAGTGGCTCGGCCCTGGTCTCGATCAGCCGGGCAAGGCTCGCGCCGACCGTTCCAAGCCCGGCAATGCCGAGCCGCAATGGGCTGTTCATGACGTCCCTGTCGATGTTTGCGTCGAAATAGCCGGCGAGGTCAGGAGCCGGCGCCGATGGGTTCGACCTTCTGCCCGGCTTCGGCGCCGGTGGCAAGAAAGCGCTTGATGTTGCGGGCCGCCTGGCGAATGCGATGCTCGTTCTCGACCAGCGCGATGCGCACATGGCTGTCGCCGTGCTCGCCGAAGCCGATGCCCGGCGCGACGGCCACATCCGCCTTCTCGATCAGCAGCTTGGAGAATTCCAAGGAGCCCATGTGGCGGTAGGCTTCGGGCAGCGGCGCCCAGGCGAACATGGTCGAGGACGGCGACGGCACGTTCCAGCCGGCGCGGCCGAACGAATCGACCAGCACGTCGCGGCGGCGGCGATAGATGGTGCGCACCTCCTCGATCGCCTCGTCGCCGGCGTTCAGCGCCGCGGTCGCCGCGACCTGGATCGGCGTGAAGGCGCCGTAATCGAGATAGGACTTCACCCGCGCCAGCGCCGCCAGCAGCCGCTCGTTGCCGACAGCAAAGCCCATCCGCCAGCCCGGCATGGAGAACGTCTTCGACATGGAGGTGAACTCCACCGCCACGTCCATCGCGCCCTCCACCTCGAGGATCGAGGGCGGCGGCGAGCCGTCGAAGAAGATCTCGGCATAGGCCAGATCCGACAGGACGACGATCTCGTGCTTGCGCGCGAAGGCGACGATCTCGCGATAGAAGTCGAGATCGGCCTCGAAGGCGGTCGGATTGGCCGGGTAGTTGAGGATGATGGCGATCGGCTTGGGGATCGAGTAGCGCACCGCCCGGTCGATGGCGACGAGGAAGTCGTCGTCCGGCTTGGCCGGGATCGCGCGGATCGTGCCACCCGACATGATGAAGCCGAAGGCATGGATCGGATAGGTCGGGTTCGGGCATAGCACCACGTCGCCGGGCGCGGTGATGGCCTGCGCCATGTTGGCGAAGCCTTCCTTCGAGCCGAGCGTCGCCACCACCTGGGTGTTGGGGTTCAGCGTCACGCCGAAGCGGCGGGCGTAATAGGCCGCCTGCGCCTTGCGCAGCCCGGCGATGCCCTTGGAGGCCGAATAGCGGTGGGTGCGCGGATCGCGGATCGCCTCGCACATCTTGTCGACGATGAATTTCGGCGTCGGCAGGTCGGGATTGCCCATGCCCAGATCGACGATGTCGGCCCCGCCGGCGCGGGCCGCCGCCTTCAGACGGTTGACCTCCTCGAAGACGTAAGGCGGAAGCCGGCGGATCTTGTGAAATTCTTCCATGATATTCGGTCCTCGGCGCAATGCCGGTCGGGGATTGGGCCGGTCGTCGGGTGGGCCGGTCGCGGAAATTTAGTCGGCGAAAGGCCTGTTACTGCCCGGCCTCGATCTGGCGCAAGACTTCCTCGGGCGTCGGCCCGGTGCGCGCCGGCCGCTTGCCGGCGGCATCGCGCGGCGTCGGCTCGGTGGCCAGCACCGCTTCCATCTCCGCGGCCTGCTGTTGGCGCACCGACTGGGCGCGCTGGATCTTGCCGTCGAAGCCGCTCGGCTGCGCCGCCGCGCTGGCATGCTGGCCGGCGGTGGCGGCGAGCCGGGCCTGCTCGGCCTGCACCTCGGCGTCGGTCAGCTGCTCGGCGGCGCGGCCCGGATAGGCGCCGAGCAGCGGATAACCGTCCGCGTCGGTCCGCTGCGAACTCGGCACGTCCGGCGAGGCGGCGAGGCGCAGGGCGCCGACGGACGTGTTCTCCGACTGACAGGCGGCGGCCGGCAATAGCGCCAGCACGATCGCGAACGGACGGATAACGGAAAGCGGAAGCATAGCCATCAGGCCTTCTTGAAACAGCGTCACACCTCATATCCTAGAGGTCGGGCTTTGACAAAAGCTTGGGTGCCCGATTGTGGCGGGAGCCGATCCTCGACACAATGGCCGGGCACCTCGGGCCAGACTGGGAACCAGCACGCCCGCACCGCATGGGAGGATGCCGCATGACGACGACCAAGCAGCCGAACGACGCCGGGCCGCAAAACGGCGCCGGTCCCGACCCGGACTTCGTCGTCAAGGATCCGGAGGCCTTCGCGCGCAACATGGCGCATGTGCTGGAAGAGGTCGGCAAGGCAGCCTCGGCCTGGGTGGGCCCGCGCGAACGCGGCGAGATCGTCGAGGACAATCCGGTGTCGCTGGGCGAGATCGTCCAGACCCTGTCGAAGGTGTCCGAATACTGGCTGACCGACCCGACCCGGGCGGTGGAAGCCCAGACCGCGCTCTTTTCCAACTACATGAATGTCTGGAACAACTCGATCCGGCGCATGGCCGGCGAGGCGCCGGTCAATCCGGTCGAGACGCCCAAGGGCGACAAGCGCTTTGCCGACAAGCAGTGGAGCGAGCACCTGTTCTTCGACTTCGTGAAGCAGGTCTACATCCTGACGACACGCTGGGCCGACGATCTCCTGGAGCGCACCGAGGGCCTCGATCCGCATACGCGCCACAAGGCGGAATTCTATCTCAGGCAGGTGAGCAACGCCCTGTCGCCGTCGAATTTCGTCCTGACCAATCCCGAGCTCTACCGCGAGACCGTCGCCTCCAACGGCGAGAACCTGGTGCGCGGCATGAAGATGTTCGCCGAGGACATGCAGGCCGGCGGCGGCACCCTGCGCCTGCGCCAGTCCGACGCCTCGACCTTCAAGGTCGGCCGCGACATGGCGCTGACCCCCGGCAAGGTGGTCGCCCAGAACGACGTGTGCCAGATCATCCAGTACGCGCCGCAGACCGAAACCGTGTTCAAGCGGCCGCTGCTGATCGTGCCGCCCTGGATCAACAAGTTCTACATTCTCGACCTGAAGCCGGAGAAATCCTTCATCAACTGGCTGGTCGGCCAGGGTCACACGGTGTTCGTCATCTCCTGGGTCAATCCCGACGACCGGCAGGCGATGAAGGACTGGCAGGCCTATATCGAGGAAGGCATCGTCTTCGGCCTCGACACGGTCGAGGCGGCCACCAATCAGAAAGAGGTCAACACGATCGGCTATTGCGTCGGCGGCACGCTCCTCGGCGCCTCCCTCGCCTATCTGAAGGCGACCGGCGACACACGGATCGCCTCGACCACCTTTCTGACCACCCAGATCGACTTCACCCATGCCGGCGACCTGAAGGTCTTCGTCGACGAACCGCAGCTCCAGTCGCTGGAGCGGGCGATGGAGAAGAAGGGCTATCTGGAAGGCTCGCAGATGGCGACGGCCTTCAACCTCCTGCGTTCGGGCGATCTGATCTGGCCCTATTTCGTCAACAACTACCTGCGCGGCAAGGAGCCGCTGCCCTTCGACCTGCTCTACTGGAACGCCGATTCCACCCGCATGCCGAAGGCGAACCATCTGTTCTACCTGCGCAATTGCTATCTGGAGAACCGGCTGTCGCGCGGCGAGATGGAGATCGGCGGCCACCGGCTGGACCTCTCGCAGGTCGATATCCCGATCTACAATCTGGCGACCAAGGAAGACCACATCGCCCCGGCGCGCAGCGTCTTCACCGGCTGCCGGGCCTTCGGCTCGAACGTCACCTATGTCCTGTCCGGCTCGGGCCACATCGCCGGCGTCGTCAATCCGCCCGAGAAGAACAAGTACCAGTACTGGACGGGCCCTGCCCCCACGGAGGTCGACACATACGAGGACTGGCTGCTGGCGGCGAAGGAGACGCCCGGCTCCTGGTGGCCGCACTGGCAGGAATGGATCGCGCCCCTGTCCGGCACCAAGGTCAAGGCGCGCAAGCCCGGCGGCCGCAAGCTGAAGCCGATCGAGGACGCGCCCGGCAGCTACGTGCAGATCAAGGCCTGAGCTGGCGATCCCAGCCGGGCGCGACGCGCGGCGTCCTTCGTCGTCGCCGTCGTCGTCAATGGCCCCGAACCGGCGCGCCGCATTGACGCCGGCCGACCACCGCCGCTATCGGCAGCCATGGTCAGCTTCCCCTCCCCGCTCATCCCGGCGCGCCTCGTCCTGCGCTACAAGCGCTTCCTCGCCGATGTGGTGATCGACGGCGAGAGCGAGCCTGTCACCGTCCACTGCCCGAATCCCGGCGCGATGATGGGGCTGAAGGCGGAGGGCTCGCGGGTCTGGCTGTCGCGCTCGGCCAATCTGAAGCGCAAGCTGCCGCTGACCCTCGAGATCGTCGAGGCCGACGGCACGCTGGTCGGCATCAACACCGCCCTGCCGAACCGTCTTGCCGAAGAGGCCATCGCCGCCGGACTTGTGCCGCCGCTGGCCGGTTTCGGCGCGGCCCGCCGCGAGGTGAACTACGGTCGCCGGTCGCGCGTCGACCTGCTTTACCAGGCGCCGGACGGCCAGCCGATCTATGTCGAGGTCAAGAACGTCCACCTGATGCGCCGGCCGGGGCTGGCCGAATTTCCCGACTGCGTGACCACCCGCGGGGCCCGCCATCTCGACGAACTCGGCGATCGCGTGGCGGCCGGCGACCGGGCGATGATGCTCTATGTCGTCCAGCGCGGCGACTGCGACCGGGTGGCCTTTGCCGCCGATCTCGACCCGGCCTATGCCGCGGCATTCGCCCTCGCCCGCGAACGAGGGGTTGAAGCCCATGCCGTTCGGTGCGACATCAATCTGTCAGATATCCGACCCACGACCATCCTTCCGATCGTCGACAGCGCGCGCCAGCCATGACCACCTATCTCGAAGCCGAAGCGAATCCGACCCGCAACACGGGGGCGATCCGTCTCTATGACGAAGCGGCCTTCGCCGGCATGCGCAAGGCCTGCCAGCTCACCGCCCGCTGCCTCGACGGGCTGGCCGGCATCGTCGAGCCGGGCGTGACGACGGATGCGATCGATCGCTACGTGATGGAGTTCGGCCTCGCCAACGACGCGGTGCCCGCGACCCTGAACTATCGCGGCTACACCAAGAGCGTCTGCACCTCGATCAACCACGTGGTCTGCCACGGCATTCCCAACGACAAGGCGCTGAAGGAAGGCGACATCGTCAATATCGACGTCACCTTCATCGTCGATGGCTGGCATGGCGATTCCTCGCGCATGTATCCGGTCGGCCGTGTCAAGCGCGCCGCCGAACGGCTGTGCGACGTGACCTACCGCTCGCTGATGATCGGCATCGAGGCGGTGCGGCCAGGCGGCCATATCGGCGACATCGGCGAGGCGATCCAGACCTATGCCGAATCCGAGCGCTGCTCGGTGGTCCGCGACTTCTGCGGCCATGGCGTCGGCAAGCTGTTCCACGACGCGCCGAACATCCTGCATTACGGCCGCCGCGGCGAAGGCGCCGAGATACGCCCCGGCATGATCTTCACCATCGAACCGATGATCAATATCGGCCGCCCGCATGTGAAGATCCTCTCCGACGGCTGGACCGCCGTGACCCGCGACCGATCGCTGTCCGCCCAGTACGAGCACACGGTCGGCGTCACGGAAACCGGCTGCGAGGTGTTCACCCTGTCGCCGGGTGGCTTCGACACGCCGGGCCTGACGGTCGAGCCGCTGACCGCCGCCGCGGCCAGCTAGTTCCGGCACGATGACCGCCGCGGCCTCCGACGACGAACCGGGTTTCACCGGTCTTCAGGAGGCCGGCGCGCCATCGGGCGGACGCTCCCGCAAATCCCGGGATCCGGCGAAGACCGACCATCATCTCGGCCACCGCGACCGGTTGCGCGCCCGCTTCACGGAGGCCGGCGCCGATGCCCTCGCCGATTACGAACTCCTCGAACTCGTCCTCTTCCGCACCATTCCGCGCCGCGACGTCAAGCCGATCGCCAAGGCGCTGATCGCTCGCTTCGGCTCGCTGGGCGAGGTGCTGAACGCCCCGCCGCGGCGGCTGACCGAGGTGCCGGGCGTCAAGGAGAGCGTTGCCCGCGACATCGCCATCGTCGCCGCGATCAACCAGCGGGCCATGCGCTCGGCCGTCAGGCAGCGCGAGGTATTGTCGTCCTGGTCGGCGGTGCTCGACTATTGCAAGGCCGCCATGGCCTACGAGACCCGCGAGCAGTTCCGCATCCTGTTCCTCGACAAGAAGAACGCCCTGATCGCCGACGAGGTGCAGGGCACCGGCACGGTCGACCACACGCCGGTCTATACCCGCGAGGTGGTCAAGCGCGGGCTGGAACTGTCGGCCACCGCCATCATCCTCGTCCACAACCACCCGTCGGGCGACCCGACCCCGTCGCGGGCCGACATCGAGATGACCCGCACCATCATCGACACGGCAAAGCCCCTCGGCATCGCCGTCCACGACCACATCATCATCGGCAAGAACGGCCATGCCAGCCTGAAGGGCCTGCGCCTGATCTGAGGATGAGAGACACCGGCCCGCCGCAGCCTCGTCCGGCAGCGGCGATGCCAGGCGCGCTTTCGCTCAGTGCAGGTGACCGCCATCCTTGACCAGCCGGATCTCGCGCGGCCGGATCAGGCCGGCATGCATGACCCGGACCGAGTGGATCGCCGCCTCGATCTCGCGGTCCCAATGGTCAAGGAAGCGCTTCAGGCGTGGATAGCTCGGGGCCATGTCCTCGAACTGCCAGGAAAAGCTCTGCAGGAAATCCGGATGGTCCGGCATCCGGTAAAGCACTTCGGCGGTCGTCAGGCCGAAGCCCTTCAGCATGTTCTCGAACTGGGGATCGACGTTGCGGGTGTGCATCGGCAAGCTCCTTGGCTGTGCCGGCCGGCATGAACCGGCACTTGGATGCTCTGCCCCTATGGTTAACGCTTCGTTAAAGCCTGGCAAGCCGATCGCGCATCCGTGACGCAGACCGAACCCGGCACCGGGCTCCCCGCCCCTGCCCCGGTCAGCCGCGCGCGACGCGCAGGGTCGAACGCCCGCCGTCGATGCCGATGACCTGCCCGGTGATCCAGGACCCGGCATCGGTGAGCAGGATCTCGCCCATCGCCGCGATGTCGTCGGGCCGGCCAAGACGCGGCAGCGGGTGCATCTTCGCCACCGCCTCGGCCATCTTCTCGTTGGATGCGACGCGCTTGCCGAGCGGGCTGTCGACCAGCGACGGCGCAATGGCATTGACCCGGATCTGCGGCGCGAACTCGGCGGCGAGCGAGCGGGTCAGCCCGACGACGGCGCCCTTGGCCATGGCGATCGAGGCATGGGCGGCAAAACCCTGATCCACCGCGACGGTGGAGAACAGGAGGACGCTCGCCCCGTCCCGCGCCTTCTGCAATGCCGGCAGTGACGCCTGAATCGCTTTCGCAGCACCCAGCGCGTTCAGGTTGAAATCATTAAGAAAGTCCTCGCCCTTCAACCTGGCGAAGGGCTTCAGATTGATCGTCCCGACCGCATAGACCAGCCGGTCGAGGATTTCCCCCGCCGCCTCGGCCGCGGTGGCGATGGCGTTGTCGTCGGTCACGTCGCAGGTCACTGTCTGCGCCCCGATCTCGCCGGCCAGCGCCTGCAGTTCCTCGTCGTTGCGGCCGGCAAGGACAAGGTCGTGACCGGCCGTCGCCAGGCGCCGGGCGATGGCTTCGCCGATACCGCCATTGCCGCCGTAGATGAGATATCTGCCCATGATCGTGCCGGCCTTCCCTGATTGCGTCGAGACCGGCAGATGCCGCCGCGGGCCGAACGATCAACTGCGACGCGATGGCGCGCCGAGGCGGCATGTCAGCCGGAGGCGATCGCCCCGCCCGCCGCGCGCATAGCCTCCGGCGTATCGACATCGACGCTGGCCGCCGCGCCGATCTCCACCGTGACCAGCGCGTCCGGATGCGCCGCGATCACCGATTGCGCGCCGACATCGCCGGCAATCGCCGCGATCTCGTCGGCGAAGCCAGCGGAGAGAAGCACCGGGTTGCGCCGCCTGCCACCATCCGAGGCGGCGACGATCGCGCCCTTGCCCACAGGCGCGAACGCGGCGATCAGCCGGTCGAGATCGGCGGGCCTGAGTTGCGGCTGGTCGGCGAGCATGACGAGCACGCCGTCCGCCCCCGCTTCGACGGAAGCGGCAAAGCCTGCCTTCAGCGAGGTGGACAGGCCGTCGGCATAGGCGGGGTTCTCGATGAGCGACACGTCGAGCCCGGCCAGCGCCGCGCCGATCTCTGCGCGCATATGGCCGACGACGATGCGAACATGGCGAGCGCCGGATGCGAGCGCGGTCTCGGCCGAGCGGCGCACCAGCGGCACCCCGTCGAAGGTGGCGAGCAGCTTGTTCGGCCCGCCCATGCGGCTGGACCGGCCCGCGGCGAGGATCACCACGTCGACGACCGGCCGGGCATCATCCGGCATCTGCTGGGCCTCGCGTCTCGCTTTCCTTCGGCAGCGCCTCGCGCGGCTGCGGACGCGAGGCGATCTCCATCAGGAGCCCACCGACGCCCATGCGGCGGATGTCCTCGCCCGACACCGCAAGATCGGCCAGCAGGCGATTCAAAACCCAGTCGAATCCGTTTTCCTTGGGGCTGCGGGCACAGCCCGGCGCGCCCAGCACCGGACGCCCCTCCAGCCGGCCGAGCAGCAGGAGATTGCCGGGATCGACCGGCATGCCGAGATGGTCGACAGCGCCGCCGGCCGCCACGATCGCCGCCGGGATCACATCGCCGGCGTCGATCACCGCCGAGGCGCCGAAGACCAGCGTGATGTCGGCGGGCCCGAGCCCTTCGAGCGCGTCCTTCAGCGCCGCCGTGTCGTGGGCGCAGCGGATCTCCTCGCCGATGATCGAGCCGGAGAGCGCCAGCCGCGCCTCCGTCGCTCGCCGCGTCTTGTCGAGAACGCTCGGTTTGACGCCCGGCAGTTCGGTCTGGATCAGCGCCACGCGCCGCGCCGCGAAAGGCGCCAGCCGGAAGGCCGCCCTGTCCGCGACGAGCCGCACCGCCCTGTCGACGGCCGCGCCGGGGACGGCGAGCGGAATGATCTTCACCGTCGCCACCATCTGGCCGGCGCCGACCGGGGCATGTTCGGCAAGTGTCGCCAGCGTGATGCCCGGGTCGATGGCGTTCAGCGCATCGACGACGCCGCGATCCGGCAGGAACAGCCCGGCGGGCTCGGCGAAGAGATTGACCCGCCCGGTGGCGGCCGCTCCCGCCCGCACGCCGGCGCCGGCCAGTGCCGCGCCGATCGCGGCGGCGGCCTCGTCCTCGGTCAGGTCGCCCGGCTCCAGCCGCGCCGCGACCACCGTCGCGATCCCGGCCTCGCGCAGCCGCGCGACATCGTCGGCCGACAGCCGCGTGCCCTTCTTCAGCCGGTTGCGGTCGAGCGCCTTGGAATGGGCGAGGATCGCGCCCTCGGCATCGGCAAGAGCGACCTCCCCGAAGATCATGCGGCCTCGGTCTCGCCCCGGCGATCGGCGAACATCTTGCGCTTGCGGAAGGCCTCGACGACCGAGGCCATGATGGCGACGGCGATCTCGCCCGGCGTGGCGGCGCCGATATCGGCACCGATCGGCGCCTCGATCCGGTCGATCTGATGCGGCGCGATGCCGGCCTCCACCAGCCGGTCGACGCGTTTGGCATGGGTCTTCCGGCTGCCCAGTGCGCCGATATAGAAGCAGCCGGCCTTCAGCGCCGCGATCACCGGATAATCGTCGATCTTCGGATCGTGGGTGATCACGCAGACCGCCGTATAGGCATCGAGCGGACGATCCTTGAGCACGTCCTCCGGCCATTCGGCATGGAGGGCGATGTCGGGAAAGCGCTCCGGCGTGGCGAAGGCGGTGCGCGGATCGATGATCTCGATATCGTAGCCGGCCAGCCGCGCGATCGGCGCCAGCGCCTGGCTGATATGGACGGCGCCGATCACCACGAGGTGGGCCGGCGGCAGATGGGCGTTCAAAAACGCCTCGCCGTCGCCGGTCTGGACGATCCCCGACTTGCCGGAGCGGATCACCCGGCCGATCTCTTCGGCCAGCGGATCGGCCGCCACCTCGGCCTCGCGCACCAGCCGCTGGGTGCCGGTGGCGAGCTCGGTGACGACGACCGCGGCGCGCCGGGCCTCGCGCTCGGCATTGAGTGCGGAAAGAAGCGCCCGGTCCATCAGTTCACCCGTTCGACATAGACCCGGATCCGGCCGCCGCAGGACAACCCGACGCGCCAGGCGGTCTCGTCGGCGACGCCGAATTCCAGCATGCGGGGCGCGCCGGCCTCGATCACGTCCACGGCCTCGGCGACCACCGCCCCCTCGACGCAGCCGCCGGAGACCGAGCCCTCGAAATTGCCCTCGGCATCGATCACCAGATGGCTGCCGGTCGAACGCGGCGCCGAGCCCCAGGTCTCCACGACGGTGGCCAGCGCGAGGCTGCGCCCCTCGCCCGCCCAGGCTTCCGCGGTCTTCAGGACGTCGAATTCTGGTTGGCTCATCTTGCGTCTTCCTTCAAGCATCCTGCCGGTCGGCCTGCGGCTCAGGCCGCCGCGGCTGCGCGATCGGCCGCCGCGATCCAGCGGCGCGGATCGGTATTGCGGTCGCCGCCCTCCGACAAGGCCGCGCAAAGCGCGCTCATCGCCTCCAGCGAGTGTACCGCGCGGAACTCGTCGACATGCGGCAGCATGGCCCGCACGCCCTTCGCCCGGGCCGAGAAACCGTCGAACCGCAGCAGCGGGTTCAACCATATCAGCCGCCGGCTGGATTTATGCAGCCGCTCCATCTGTTGCGAGAGGTCGTCGACACTGTCGCGTTCCAGCCCGTCGGTGATCAGGATCGTCACCGCGCCCTGCGTCAGCACCCGGCGCGACCAGACCCGGTTGAACTCGGCCAGCGCCTCGCCGATCCGCGTACCGCCGGACCAGTCGCGCACCACGCCGGCGCAATCGGCCAGCGCCTCGTCGGGATCCTTGTGGCGCATCTGGCGGGTCACGTTGGTCAGCCGCGTGCCGAACAGGAAGGTGTGCACGCCCCGCCGCTGCTCGGTCAGGGCATGCAGGAAATGCAGGAAGATCCGGCTGTACTGGCTCATCGAGCCGGAGATGTCGGCCAGAACCACCAGCGGCGGATGCACTTCGCGCGGCGAGCGGAACTTCGGCAGGACGAGATCGCCGCCGGTGCGCATCGACGCACGCATCATCGCCCGCGGATCGATCTTGGCGCCGCGCGGATCGCTGCGGAAGCGCCGCGTACGCACCCGGTCCCGCGGCAGCCGCAGGGCGGCGATCGCCCGCTTGGCCTCCTCGACCTCGGCGACGCTCATCTGGGCGAAATCCTTCTGGCGCAGCACCTCGTTGCCCGAGACGGTGAGGCTCGCGTCTATCTCGATCTCCGGCTTTTCCTGCTTCGTCACCCGCTCCCTGGCGCCCTCGAACATCGCCTCGGCGGCACGATCCTCGCCGGCGCGCTTCTTCTCGGGCTTGGAGGGCCGCGGCGGCGCGGTGGGCGAGAACATCGCGATCATCTTCTCGATGAGTTCGCGCGAGCGCCAGAACAGCCGGAACGCCTCGTTGAAGACGGCGTCGTCCTCGTGCCGGGAGACCAGCACGGCATGCAGGGTCCAGTAGAAATCGTCGCGCGAGGAGAGGCCCGCCGCCTTCACCGCCGCGATGGCGTCCAGTGTGGCCGACGGACCGAGCTTCAGCCCCGCCTTGCGCAGCGCGCGGGCGAAATAAGCGATATTGTCGGCCAGCCGGCCCTCGGGGTCGGCAATTGCCGGCGCGCCATCCTCCGGGTCCGCATTCGCCATGGCGTCAGGACGCCTTCGCCAGTTCGCGCTTCACCTCGGTCAGGATCTCGCGGCTTTCGCCCCGCTCCATGCGCTGGATGTCGTCCTGGTATTTCAGCAGCACCCCGAGCGTGTCGGAGACATGGGCCGGATCGAGGGCGATGGCGTTCAGTTCGGTGAGGGCATTGGCCCAGTCGATCGTCTCGGCGACGCCCGGCGCCTTGAACAGGTCGATACCACGCAGCCGCTGGACGAAGGCGACGAGTTCGGCCGACAGCTCGGCATTGGCGCGAGGTGCCTTGCGGCGCACGATGTCAAGCTCGCGGTCCGAGGCCGGATAATCGACCCAGTGATAAAGGCAGCGGCGCTTCAGCGCGTCGTGGATCTCGCGGGTGCGGTTGGTGGTGATGATGACGATTGGCGGCTCGGCGGCGCGGATGGTGCCGAGCTCGGGGATGGTCACCTGGTTGTCGGACAGGATTTCCAAGAGGAACGCCTCGAAGGCCTCGTCGGTCCGATCGAGCTCGTCGATCAGCAGCACCGGCGCGCGGCCGGGCTCGCCCTCCAGCGCCTGCAGGATCGGCCGGCGGATCAGGAAGCGTTCGGAGAAGATCTCCGAGCGCATGGCGTCGCGGGAAATGTCGCCCGAGGCCTCGCGCATGCGGATCTCGATCATCTGCGCGGCGTAGTTCCACTCGTAGAGCGCCGAGGAGACGTCGAGCCCCTCGTAGCACTGCAGCCGGATCAGCGGCCGGTCGAGCGCGGCGGCCAGCACCTTGGCGATCTCGGTCTTGCCAACGCCCGCCTCGCCTTCCAGGAACAGCGGCCGGCCCATCTTCAGCGCGAGGAACAGCACCGTCGCCAGCGCCCGGTCCGCCACGTAGTTCTGGCTGTCGAGCAGCTGTTCGGTCTCGTCGATGGATGCCGGCAATGAATGTGTCACGTCGCTTCCTTCACGCAGATGGCGTCGTCGGCCGGCTCGCGGCCGCTCAGAGGTGGCGGTAGGCCCGGTCGAGATAGACCAGCGACGCCGCCCTTGGATTGGTGCGAACCGCCACGACCTCGCCGATCAGCACACGGTGGGTGGCGACGACGCTCGCCTCGATCAGCCGGCAGTCGAAGCTTGCCAGCGCCGATGTGAGGACGGGCGCGCCGGTCTGCAGCGTGTCCCACTCGGCCTTGGCGAACCGCTCTTCGGGCGCCAGCTGGCCTTCGCCGGCAAAGGCCCGGGCCACAGGCTCGTCGGCGGCGGCGACCAGATTGACGGCGAAATTGCCATTGGCCTCGAAGCGGTCGTTCTCCGGGCTCGACATGTTGAGGCACACCAGGAGCGTTGCCGGCGAATCGGAGACCGAGCAGGCGGAAGAGACCGTCAGGCCCCGCTGGCCGGCCGGCCCGTCGGTGGTCACCAGATGTACCGCCGCCGCAAAGCGGCTCATCGCGTCGCGGAAGCTGTCGCGGTCGATTGTCGAAGTCGTCAGCAAACCATCGTCCATACATTGCGGGACCGAATCCCGGAGCTTTGCGGGTAAACATAGGGCGCGCGGATCGGTTTCGCACGGGGGCGCGCCGCATTCCCGCCGGCAACGCACTGTCCTTTGCGGTGTGCGCGCCCGCCTGCCGGCGAAAGCCGTTTCCGCTCGACCGCCCGCTGCTGTAGGCTTGTCCCATGACCATGCTGCAGTTCCGTCCCGGCCCCTTCGGCCCCGCCGCCCTCCTCGCCATCCTGACTGTTGCCGGCCTCTGGTCCGCGTCCCCGGCGACCGCCCAGACGGCCGATGACACGACCGCAGGGACGCCGGTCCTTCTCGGCGTCGCCGCGCCGCTGAGCGACAGCCAGGCGATTCTCGGCACCCAGCTCGTCGCCGGTGCGCGGGCCGCCGCCGGCACGACTGGCCAGGGCGCCGGCATCGAGATCGTCGAGGCCGACACGAAATGCTCGACCGAGGGCGGGCGGCAGGCCGCCGAGACCTTCGTCGCGATGAATGCGAGCGCCGTGGTGGGCTTTCTCTGCGCCGAGGCGATCGAGGCGGCGCTGCCGGTGCTGACCGAGGCCGGCATTCCGGTGATCGATGTCGGCGTGCGCGCAAACCGCCTGACCGACCGGCGCGAGCGCACCGGCCATCTCGTCTGGCGCATCGCGCCGCGCTCCGACGCCGAGGCCGCGGCGATCGCCAGGACCCTGACCGATCGCTGGGCGGGCGAGCCGCTGGGCCTGATCGACGACGGCTCCATCGCCGCGCGCGGCCTTGCGGACACGGTGCGCCGACTCCTCGGCGACCGCGGCATCGAACCCCAGAGCGTCGACAATTACCGCCCGGCCGAGGAGAAGCAGTTCGGCCTCGTGCGCCGGCTGGAACGAACCGGCATCAGCCGCTTTTTCATCGCCGGCAACCGGCCGGACGTGGCGATCATCATCCGCGACGCAGCCGCCAACGGCCTGGCGCTGCAGGTGATCGGCGGCGAGGAACTGCTCGACGAGACCAGCCTCGACGCGCCGCTGCCCGAGGGCGTCATCGCCGTCGCACCGCGCACCAGCTTCCCCGAGCTGGCATCCGCCGACGAGGCGAATGCGGACCTGCCGCCGCAGGGTTATTTCGGCCCGGCCTTCGCCGCGACCGAGATCGCCGTGACGGCCGCCCGCCGCGCCGCCGAGGCTGGCCGCCCCCTGCCCGACATCCTCAGCGCCGACAGCTTCCCGACGCGTCTCGGCGAGATCGGCTTCGATGCCAAGGGCGATTCCGACCTCGATCTCTACCGGGTGTTCGAATGGCGCGGCGGCCGCTTCGCCGAAACCGGCGGGAGCTGAGACCCTGTCCGGCGTCTGGCGTCCGGGACCACGCAACAGCCTCGCCGATATCGCGGGCGTGCGCGTCGGCCATGGCGGTGACGCGGCCCTCAAGAGCGGCACGACGGCGGTGCTGTTCGACCGGCCGGCGGTCGCCTCCGTCGCCGTTCACGGCGGCGCACCGGGGACCCGCGAGACCGATCTTCTCGCGCCCGAAAACACCGTTGCCGGCATTGACGCGCTGGTGCTGTCGGGCGGTTCCGCCTTCGGCCTCGATGCCGCCTCGGGGGTGCAGGCCTTCCTGCGGGAGGCCGGCCGCGGCTTTGCCGTCGGCGATGTGCGCGTACCCATCGTGCCGGCGGCGATCCTGTTAGACCTCGCCAATGGCGGCGACAAGCGCGCCGGCTGGGACCGCTATCCGCCCTATCGCGATTTCGGCTATGCCGCAGCCAGCAGCGCGTCCGCCGACTTCGCCATCGGCACCGCCGGCGTTGGCATCGGCTGCACCACCGCGACCTTCAAGGGCGGCCTCGGCACCGCCTCGACGCTCCTGCCGAGCGGCATCGTCGTCGCGGCACTCGTCGCGGTCAACGCGGTCGGCTCCCCCACCATCGGCACCGGCCGGCATTTCTGGGCAGCCCCCTTCGAGATGGCGGACGAGTTCGGCGGGCTCGGCCTGCCCATGCCCCTGCCGGCGTATGCGGCCACGGTTCGCACCAAGCTCGACCCGCGCCCTGGCAGCAACACCACGATCGGGATCGTGGTCACCGACGCCGTGCTCGACAAGGCCGCGGCCAAACGCCTGGCGATCGCCGGGCAGGACGGCTTCGCGAGAGCAATCTGGCCCGCCCATACCGATTTCGACGGCGACCTGGTCTTTGCCGCCGCCACCGGCACCAGCGGCATCGCGCCGGCCCCTATCGATCGGATGGAGCTCGCCGCCGCGGCCGCAGCGACCATGGCGCGCGCCATCGCCCGGGGCGTATCGGCGGCCCGTGCGACAGCGTATGATCGGCTGCCGGTCTGGTCGACGGCCTAGGCGGACCGGACACAACGACATCGGGAGAGACCACATGCCGACGCGGTTCACGACGGGTCTTTTCCGCTGGCTGGTCCTGGCGGCCCTCGCCCTTGGCCCGACAATGGCGAAGGCCGGCGATTTCGCGAGCCTCGAATCCTTCGGCTTCTCGTCCGACGGCCAGGTCTACGCCTTCGGCCAGTCGGGCATCCATGACGGATCGGGCTTTCCCTATGCCGAGATCTTCTTCCTGGACCTCGCCGATGACCGGTTCATCGTCCCCTCGCCCATCCGCGTGCGGCTGGACGACGAGAACGCGACCCTCGACATGGCGCGCGAGGAGGCCCGCAGCCGGGCCGCGCCGCTGTTCGCCGAGCACGATCCCCGGCCCGATGCAGGCCTGCTCGTCTTCGCGAAGCCGGCGACCGAACTGTCGGACGATCCGCACCGGGCGCAGTTCCTGCCCCGCGCCATCGCCCCCTCGCCGGATCGTCCCGTCGAGTTGCGGATCGAGACGCTGTCCCTCGCCGGTCCGAGCCATTGCGGCGATTTCGGCGAGACGGCCGGCTACCGGCTGGTGCGGATCGCCGCCGAGCCCGGCGCCACGGCGCGCCTCGTCCATGAGGATACGAGCATTCCCCAGAGCCGCGGCTGCCCGCTCGACTACAGCGTTGCCGAAGTGCGGGTGCTCGAGCGCCCCGACGGCAGCTTCGCCGCGGTCGCCATCATCGCCGTCGAACAGGTCGGCTTCGAAGGCCCGGACCTGCGCTACATCGCCAATCCCGTACCGATGGACTGAACACCGAGTCCGTTGAGGCGATTCGAAACGTCTGGTAGACGGCGCGCATCCCTTCTCCTGCTCGTCTTCGAAAGATATCAGCCGATGATCCCTCGCTATTCCCGCCCCGACATGGTCGCCGTCTGGTCGCAGGAGACGAAATTCCGGATCTGGTTCGAGATCGAGGCCCATGCCTGCGATGCGCTGGCCAAGCTGGGCGTGATCCCGGAGAGCGCCGCGAAGACGATCTGGGAAAAGGGCGGTGCCGCGACCTTCGACATCGACCGGATCGACGCGATCGAGGCCGAGACCAAGCACGACGTCATCGCCTTCCTGACCCATCTGTCCGAGATCGTCGGCCCCGACGCCCGTTTCGTGCATCAGGGCATGACCTCGTCCGACGTGCTCGACACCTGCTTCAACGTGCAGCTGACCAAGGCGGCCGACATCCTGCTCGCCGACATGGACGCGCTGCTGGCCGCCTTGGAGCGCCGCGCCTTCGAGCATCGCGACACCATCACCATCGGCCGCTCGCATGGCATCCATGCCGAGCCGACCACCTTCGGCGTCAAGCTGGCTCTCGCCTATGCCGAGTTCGAGCGCTGCCGCGAGCGACTGGTCGCGGCCCGCGCCGAGATCGCCACCTGCGCCATTTCCGGCGCCGTCGGCACCTTCGCCAACATCGATCCGCGGGTCGAGGAGCATGTCGCCAAGGCGATGGGCCTGACCGTCGAGCCGGTCTCCACCCAGATCATCCCGCGCGATCGCCATGCGATGTTCTTCGCCACCCTCGGCGTCGTCGCCTCGTCGATCGAGCGCCTCGCAACGGAAGTCCGCCATCTGCAGCGCACCGAGGTGCTGGAAGCCGAGGAGTATTTCTCCCCCGGCCAGAAGGGCTCGTCGGCCATGCCGCACAAGCGCAACCCGGTGCTGACCGAGAACCTCACCGGCCTTGCCCGCATGGTCCGTTCCTACGCCATGCCGGCGATGGAGAACGTCGCGCTCTGGCACGAGCGGGACATCTCCCACTCCTCGGTCGAGCGCTATATCGGCCCGGACGCGACGATCACGCTGGACTTCGCCCTTGCCCGCCTCACCGGCGTCGTCGACAAGCTGCTGGTCTATCCCGACCGGATGCTGGCCAATCTCAACAAGTTCAAGGGCCTCGTCCATTCCCAGCGGGTGCTGCTGGCGCTCACCCAGGCCGGCGTGTCGCGCGAGGATTCCTATCGGCTGGTCCAGCGCAACGCCATGCGGGTCTGGGAAGAGGACAAGGACTTCCTGACCGAGCTCCTGGCCGATCCGGAGGTTACCAAGGCGCTGCCCGAGGCGACCATCCGCGAAAAGTTCGACCTCGGCTACCACACCAAGCATGTCGGCACGATCTTCGAACGGGTCTTCGGCCGCGCCGGCTGACGCGCCGCATCCGGAACAATCGACGCCACCGGCGGTTGGCAGGATGAGGGCTGCGCCCGGCATCCGGCAACCGCCGGTCGCAGCCGATCAACCGGGAGGAAGAGCCATGTCCACACCCCGCGGCCCCTCGCGCCCGAACCGGCGCCATCACACGCTCTGGATCGCACTGACCGTCATCGTCGTCGCCGCGATCGCCTATTTCCTGTTCTTCACCGCCACCCCCGACGAGGGCACGCGCGACGCGGCCGGCGTCTCGACCGAGACCAGCGAGCCCCCCTCGGACGAAGCGCCCGTCACCCTTCCGGCCGACTGACGGCCCGAATGGCGCGGCGCTTTGCCCTTTCGGGCCGGACGATCCTCCTGACCGGCGGGTCGAGCGGCGTCGGCGCCGCGCTCGCCGAAAGGCTGGCGGCGCTGGGCTGCAAAGTCGTCGTCTGGTCGCGGCGCCCGCCCGATCCCGCTCACCCGTCGCGCATTCACGAGCCGGTCGATCTGGCCGACATGACGGCGCTGGACGGCGCGCTCGACGGTCTCCTCGCCCGCCATCCGGACCTCTCCGTCGTCATCAACAACGCCGGCATATCCGAGCGCGGCGATCTCGCCCGCAGCGACCCCGCGACGCTGGACGCGCACGCCGAGGCCCAGATCGCCGTCAATCTGTGGGCACCGATCCGCATCTGCCAGCGTCTCTTCGCGCCGCTGAGCCGGCTGGACAGCGCGATGATCGTCAACAACACCAGCGGGCTGGCCGTCGCCCCGACCGTTCCCCACCCGGTCTATTGCGCCACGAAGGCGGGCCTGCGCAGCTTCACCCAGTCGATGCGCTACCAGGCCGAGAAGGCGGGCGGCCGGCTCGCCATCACCGAGATCCTGCTGCCCGTGGTCGAGACGCCGATGACCGCAAGCGTCCCGCGCGGCCGCATGCCGGTGGACAAGGCGGCGGACCGGATCATGCGCGGCCTGGCCCGGGCCGAGCCGGAGATCTGGGTCGGGCAGACGGCGCTGCTGCGCCGCCTCGTCGGCCTGTCACCTGCCCTGGCGCGACAACTTCTCAAGGTAGCAACTGGTTAGGGACCGGGACGGGTTTCGCAAGCCGCGCCTTGACACATCTGACGACCGACCGCATCTGGGTCCGATGCGAGTTGCAGATGCCGATATTCTCATCGTGCCCGGATACAAGGGCTCACCCGAAGACCACTGGCAAAGTCGGTGGGAGCGCAAGCTGTCGACCGCGCGCCGCGTCCAGCAGGCCGAATGGACCAAGCCGGTGCGCGACGACTGGACCCGGACCATCGCCGACGCCGTCAACGAATCGACGCGGCCGATCGTGCTGGTCGCTCATTCGCTCGGCGTCGCCGCCACGGTGCAGGCGATCCCCCAGTTCCGCAACCGGATCTCGGGCGCGTTCCTGGTCGCGCCTCCAGACGTCGAGAACGATGCGATCCGGCCGCGCCATCTGATGACCTTCGGCCCCTATCCCCGCGACCCGCTGCCCTTTCCGAGCGTCGTGGTCGCCAGTCGCGACGATGCCTTCTCGTCGCTGGAAAGCGCCGAGGACATTGCCGGCGCGTGGGGATCGCTGTTCATCGATGCCGGCGAGGCAGGCCATATCAATGCCGACAGCGGGCATGGGCCATGGCCGGAAGGTCTCCTGACCTTCGGCAAGTTCATGTCGCGGCTGACCGTGCCGGCCTGACGCCGCGAACGGCGTCAGGCACTTCAGGTCAGGCTCAGGCGGACGCCGCCTTCGCCAGGGCAGCCGCCCCGGCCGACAGCACGCCGAAATCCGATCCGACGCAGGCCATCCGGTAGCCGTAGCCGCGATAGCGCTTGGCGTCCTCGGCCGTCATCGCATAGATCGCCGCGATCTTGCCGGCCGCGGCAGCCGATGCCGCGAGATCGCGGATCGTGGCTTCCGTCTTCTCGCTGCCCGGATCGAGCGTGCCGTCCCCGGACAGGGCGATCGACAGATCCGACGGGCCGACGAAAATCCCGTCGAGCCCCTCGATGGCGAGGATCTCCGGCAGATTGTCGAGGGCAGCGGCGGTCTCGATCATGGCGAAGGCCAGCGTCTCGGTGCGGGCCTCGGGCACGTAGCCGCCGCGGTTCCCGTAAGCGTGCAGCTGCGCCGCACGGGTCGGGCCGTAGGAGCGCAGGCCCACCGGCGGATATTTCACCGCCGCAACGAAGGCGCGGGCATCATCGGCCGTCTCGATCATCGGCATGATCAGGCCCGTGGCGCCGAAATCCAGGCACCGCGCGCCCAGCGACCGGTCCTCGATCGGCAGGCGCACCAGCGCCGGCTTGTCGAGGAGGACGGCGCGCTCGATCGCCACCCGCAGGGAGCCGACATCGAAGAGGCCATGCTGGACGTCGAAGGTCGCCACGTCGAAATCGGCGCGCAGGAACGCCTCGTGCACGAGCGGTTCGGGCATGCCGAGCCAGCACGACAGCACGAAGCCGCCTTCGCCGAGGCGGCTGCGAAGTTTGGGAAGGGCCATTCTATTCGGTGTGGACTTGCGTCTCGGCCTCGCCGAGGAACTGGGCCATGTGCCGCCGGATCTGATGGTCCGACTGGTCCACGCCAGCGTCGTCGAAATCCTTGCGGATCTTCTGGAAGACGTCGTTGTCGCCGGCCTCGATGAAGTCCGCCTTGATGACCTCCTGTGCATAGGCCTTCGCGTCGTCGCCGGTCTTGCCCAGAAGCTCTGCCGCCCAGAGGCCGAGCAGCTTGTTGCGCCGGGCCTCGATACGGAAGCGAAGTTCCTGGTCATGGGCGTAGCGCGACTCGAAGTCCCGCTCGCGGTCGTTCAGCGACATCGTATCCTCCTTGTACAATCGGCCGGACGAAACCCTTCGGCCTAGCTGATCCTTACCGGCTGCGGCCGATGTTTTGAAGCCGCATTCGGTCGTGAACAGGCGCCTGCGCCCTTGATTTGTGCGCACAACCGCACGACTTCCCGAGCAAGCCATCCCTCGACGATTGTTAAGGTCCGCCGTTTGGGCTAATGAGCGGCATAGTCGTCAGACGTCTTCGCGCCGGGCCAGGGCCGGCGCCTCCACCACGATAGAGCTGCATAATGACACGTCGCCGCCGTATCTACGAAGGCAAGGGCAAGATCCTCTACGAGGGCCCCGAACCCGGCACCCTGGTCCAGTTCTTCAAGGACGATGCCACCGCCTTCAACAAGAAGAAGCACGAGGTTGTCGACGGCAAGGGCGTCCTCAACAACCGCATCTCCGAATACATCTTCTCCCACCTGAACAAGATGGGCATCCCGACTCACTTCATTAAGCGGCTCAACATGCGTGAGCAGCTGATCAAGGAAGTCGAGATCATCCCGCTGGAAGTGGTGGTGCGCAACGTCGCGGCCGGCTCGCTGGCCAAGCGTCTCGGCATCGAGGAAGGCACGGTGCTGCCGCGCTCGATCATCGAGTTCTACTACAAGGCCGACGCGCTCGACGATCCGCTGGTCTCCGAGGAGCACATCACGGCCTTCGGCTGGGCGAGCCCGCAGGAGATCGACGACATCATGGCGCTGGCCATCAGGGTCAACGACTTCCTCTCCGGTCTCTTCCTCGGCGTCGGCATCCAGCTCGTCGATTTCAAGATCGAGATGGGGCGCCTGTACGAGGGCGACATGATGCGGATCATCGTTGCCGACGAGATCTCTCCCGATTCCTGCCGCCTGTGGGACGTGCAGACCCAAGAGAAGCTCGACAAGGACCGGTTCCGCCGCGACATGGGCGGCCTCGTCGAGGCCTATCAGGAAGTCGCGCGGCGTCTCGGCATCATGAACGAAAACGAGCCACCCCGCCCCTCGGGGCCGGTACTGGTCAAGTGAGGCGGCGCCGTGCCGTCAAGCAGCCGGTACCGGCGTTGAAACTGGTCTATTCGAGAGACAGGCGGATATCGTGATGAAGGCACGCATTGTCGTCACGCTGAAGAACGGCGTTCTGGACCCCCAGGGCAAGGCCATCGAGGGCGCGTTGGGCCATCTCGGCTTCGACGGCGTCGGATCGGTCCGCCAGGGCAAGGTCTTCGACGTGGAACTCCACGGCACCGATGGCGAGACCGCACAGGCCCAGCTTGACGCCATGTGCGACAAGCTGCTCGCCAATCCGGTGATCGAGAACTACACCGTCGAGATCGCCTGAGAGCGTCGACGGCCTCGTTTCGACCGTTCAGAGCGGTGGCTGTCGCCTGAGGCAGCCGCCGGATCGTCCTCACCTTTCGAGCCGCACCCATGAAAACAGCCGTCGTCCTTCTCCCCGGCCTCAATCGCGATCGCGACATGATCGCCGCCCTGACCGCCATCACCGGTCGGGCGCCGCAGACGGTCTGGCAGACGGAGACGACGATCCCGGATGTCGATCTCATCGTCATCCCGGGCGGCTTCTCCTTCGGAGATTACCTGCGCTGCGGCGCCATCGCGGCGCGTGCGCCGGCGATGCGGGCGGTCGCCGAGGCGGCCGCGCGCGGCGTGCCGGTGCTGGGCGTCTGCAACGGCTTCCAGATCCTGTGCGAGGCCGGGCTCCTGCCGGGCGCGCTGATGCGCAACAACACGCTGCGCTTCGTCTGCCGCGACGTGAAGCTCGAAGTGGTGACCGCTGCCACCCGCTTCACCGGCAACTACACCGACGGCCAGATCATCCGCTGCCCGGTCGCCCATCACGACGGCAACTACTTCGCCGACGACGAGACGCTGGCCCGCCTCGACGGCGAGAACCGCGTCGTCTTCCGCTACGCCGAGGGCACCAATCCGAACGGCGCGATCCGCGACATCGCCGGGATCGTCAACGCCGACGGCAACATCCTCGGCATGATGCCGCATCCCGAGAACCTCATCGAACCCGAGCATGGCGGCACCGACGGCCGCGCAATCTTCGAGAGCGCGCTCGGCATCACCTCGCGTCTCGCCGCGTGAGCCAGCCCGCCCTGCGGCCCGCCGCGCTTCTGGCCGCCCTCGCCCTGTCCGCACTGCTGGGCGCCTGCGCGGCCAAGCCGGGCGCTGCGATCGGCGATGCCGCCACGGGCGACGACACCGGTCTCGACCGGATGGAACGCCTGACCCTGACGGCCAATCGCTGCTGGTTCAAATCCGGCGACGCCGCCTTCGCGCCCTACAGCCTCGCGCCGGAACTCTCGTCCTTCTCGGGCCGGCCGCGCTTCCTGCTGGTGCCGCGCGGCAAGCCGGAATCGAAGCCCCTTCTGGTCGTCGAAGGCCGCAAGGGCTCGACCGCCATCGACACCTACGGTCCGCTGATGGGCGAGCCCGTCGCGGCCCGCATCTCTGCCGACCTGTCCCGCTGGCGTGCCGGCGCGGATGGCTGCTCGGCCTGACATGCGACGCCTGCGGACCCTAGCGGCGATGCTGGCGGGCTTCGGCCTCAGCGCCTGCCTGTCGGGCGAATCTACCTCGCTGGCCGGGCTTGCCGCCCCGGTCGCGGCGCCGGCCTTTGCCGGTCCCGCCCGTCCCGGCCCGGCCGAGATCGACTATGCGAACGCCACCGCCGCCGGCATCTATCGCCGCCGCAGCGCCGAGCGGTCCGCGACCTTCCTGACCGACCGCGATCTCGGCGGCTATGGCCTCTGCCTGCGCTCGCCGGCTGCCGGCGGCGGCATGGACCATGCGCTGATCCTGTTCACCCGCCGGCTCGACGGCGATGCGATCTCGCAGGTGGACGACGACACGCTGGTGCTGCGCCGCCCGGCCGATACGGCATCCTGCCGGGCCGGCGACATCGCCTATATTCCGGCCGGCCAGCGCTAGGCGCGAGGCGCTCGCCGTGGCGGCTCCGGCCGCCCGCCGATCCTACCAGCGCTGCTTGACCGGCTCGACCCGCGCCGCGGGATCGTCCTTGTAGGACCGGATCGAGGCCTCCAGCGCCGTATATTCGCGGCAGCCATTCTCGAAGGCGCCGTCCGAAAAGGTCAGCGCCACGCGCCGGCACTCCCCGCGCAGCCGGATCAACAGGATGCCGGCGTCGCGCACCCGTCCGAGATCGAGATAGGCCTCGCCGAGATAGGCCATGGCGCCCCGGTGATGCGGATTGATCGAAAGCGCCCGGCCATAGGCGTCGAGGGCGCGCTCGTGATTGCCGGACTTGCGCAGCGAATAGGCCAGCAGCGTCCAGGCGTTGTCGTGATGCGGCCGCCTATCCACGACCTTGCCGAAGGCGGTGATGGCGGCCGGCCAGTTCTTCGCGTCGAAGGCTTCGACGCCATCGGCATAATCGGCGTCGCCCGAGCGCACGGTGGGGCTCATCTCGCCGGAGAACACCGCGCCGGCGTCCTGCGATGCGCCGGCCATGACCATCAGGCCGAGGAACAGGGATGCGGCAAGCTGCAAAGCCGCTCGTCTCGCCATGGTCGCCATCGGGTTCTCCCTGCCTGTGCCGGTCCCCGGGCAGGATGAGACCATCGATCGGACCGGCGCGAAACCGGCATCGGGTGCGGCAGAGCGTCTCGCCGTCCGGCCGGTCGCCGGGCCGGATGTCCGCCAGCAACGGGGGAACACCGGCCAAGCCCCTTTGTGTGCGCCGCGCCAGATGGTAACAGGCGCGCAGGACCTTGCCGGAACGTCGCCCCAGGACACGCCATGAACGCCGAGACCCCCATCACCCCGGAACTGATCGCCGCGCACGGGCTGAAGCCGGACGAGTACGATCGCGTCCTGGCCCTGATCGGCCGCGAGCCGACCCTGACCGAACTCGGCATCTTCTCGGCCATGTGGAACGAGCATTGCTCGTACAAATCCTCCAAGCGCTGGCTGCGCACCCTGCCGACCAAGGGCGAGCGCGTCATCCAGGGCCCCGGCGAGAATGCCGGCGTCGTCGATATCGGTGATGGGCTCTGCGTGGTCTTCAAGATGGAGAGCCACAACCACCCCTCCTATATCGAGCCCTATCAGGGCGCGGCGACCGGCGTCGGCGGCATCCTGCGCGACGTCTTCACCATGGGCGCCCGGCCGATCGCGGCGATGAACGCCCTGCGCTTCGGCGCCCCCGACCATCCGCGCACCCGCCACGTCGTGGCCGGCGTCGTCGCGGGCGTCGGCGGCTACGGCAATTCCTTCGGCGTTCCGACCGTCGGCGGCGAGGTCAATTTCCACCCGCGCTACAACGGCAACTGCCTCGTCAACGCCTTCGCCGCCGGCCTCGCGAAGACCGACGCGATCTTCTACTCCAAGGCCGAGGGCGTCGGCCTGCCGGTGGTCTATCTCGGCGCCAAGACCGGCCGCGACGGTGTCGGCGGCGCCACCATGGCCTCCGCCGAATTCGACGACACCATCGAGGAGAAGCGCCCGACCGTGCAGGTCGGCGACCCCTTCACCGAGAAGTGCCTTCTGGAAGCCTGCCTCGAGCTCATGCAGACCGGCGCCGTCATCGCCATCCAGGACATGGGCGCGGCGGGCCTGACCTGCTCGGCCGTGGAGATGGGCGCCAAGGGCGACCTCGGCATCGAGCTGGACCTCGACCAGGTGCCGGTCCGCGAGGCGAAGATGAGCGCCTACGAGATGATGCTGTCGGAGAGCCAGGAGCGCATGCTCATGGTGCTGCGTCCTGACAAGCGCGACGAGGCCGAGGCAATCTTCGTCAAATGGGGCCTCGACTTCGCCGTGGTCGGCCGCACCACCGACGATCTGCGTTTCCGCATCATGTGGGAGGGCCGCGAGGTCGGCAATCTGCCGATCAAGGAACTGGGCGACGAGGCGCCGGAATACGACCGGCCGTGGATCGAGCCGGTGCCGGCCGCACCGATCGCCGCCGCCGACATCGCCGAGCCGGCCGATTACGGCGCCGCGCTCATCAAGCTGCTCGGCTCGCCGGATCTGTGCTCGCGCCGCTGGGTGTTCGAGCAGTACGACACGCTGATCCAGGGCAATTCGCTGCAGCGGCCGGGCGGCGACGCCGGCGTCGTTCGCGTCGACGGCCATCCGACCAAGGCGCTGGCCTTCTCCTCCGACGTGACGCCGCGCTATTGCGAGGCCGACCCGCTGCAGGGCGGCATGCAGGCGGTCGCCGAATGCTGGCGCAACCTCACCGCCGTCGGCGCCGAGCCGCTCGCCTCCACCGACAATCTGAACTTCGGCAATCCCGAGAAGCCGGAACTGATGGGCCAGTTCGTCAAGGCGGTCGAGGGCATCGGCGCGGCCTGCGAGGCCCTCGCCTTCCCGATCGTCTCGGGCAATGTCTCGCTCTACAACGAGACCCACGGCCAGGCGATCCTGCCGACCCCGACCATCGGCGGCGTTGGCCTGATCGAGGATCGCAGCCGCACCGCCACGATCGGCGGCATGCAGGATGGCGAGACGCTGATGCTGATCGGTGCCGACGGCACGCATCTGGGCGCAACGGTCTATCTGCGCGAGATCGACGGCCGCGAGGCCGGCTCCCCACCGCCGGTCGATCTGGCCGCCGAGAAGCGCCATGGCGACTTCGTGCGCGGCCTGATCCGCGACGGCCGCGTCGCCGCCTGCCACGACCTCTCCGACGGCGGCCTTGCCATCGCGCTGGCCGAGATGTGCATGGCCTCCGGTCGCGGCGCCAGCGTCGATGCGGGCGACGGCTCCGACCATGCCCGCCTGTTCGGCGAGGATCAGGCCCGCTACGTCGTCGCGCTGAAGGCCGGGGATGTCGCCGCGGTGGAAGCAGAAGCGGCTGCGGCGAGCGTACCGGTCCGCCCCCTCGGTACGGTCGAGGGCGACCGGCTGGTCGTCGCCGGGCGCCTCGACGTGTCGGTGGAAGAGCTGACGATCGCCCACGAGACCTGGTTCCCGGCCTATATGTCCGGCGAGATCGTCGAGCCGGCCGCCGCCGCCTGAGCGAAGGCCCCTCCCCGGTCCGCCCGATTGATCGCGGACCGGGCGATACCTATCATCAGGCCCGGCCGCGATTCCGGACCCGGCCGAAGGAGATCCAGCCCATGCCCATGAACGCCCGCGACATCGAGACGATGATCAAGGACGCCATCCCCGATGCCGACGTGACGATCCGCGATCTGGCGGGCGACGGCGACCATTATGCTGCCGAGATCGTCTCGGAGAGCTTCCGCGGCAAGTCGCGCGTCCAGCAGCATCAGATGGTCTACCAGGCGCTGCGGGGCAACATGGGCGGCGAACTGCACGCCCTGGCCCTACAAACCAGTGCGCCGAAGTAATATGTCGGGGTGACGAGGACGAGATTTCCCGTCGCCGACGATTTCGCATCGTGCCGCGCCCGCCGTCTGACAACGGACGACATGGCCGCACGATGCAGGACAAACCCCGCGCGGATTGCCGCGCGCTTGCGTGCCGGCCCGACCGGCCGCCTGACCGACACCTTGCTTTCGACGAGCGAGGCGATTGAAATGGACGCACGGCAGAAGCGCTGAAGGCCGCTGCACCAGTGTCCGCGAACCCTGAGCAAAGGACCGCATCCATGACCGCCATCAACGAATGGATCGACAACGAAGTGAAGACCAACGACGTCGTGGTCTTCATGAAGGGCACGCCCGCCTTCCCGCAGTGCGGCTTTTCCGGCCAGGTCGTGCAGATCCTCGACTATCTCGGCCTCGAGTACAAAGGCGTGAACGTCCTCTCCACCGACGAACTGCGCCAGGGCATCAAGACCTACAGCGAATGGCCGACGATCCCGCAGCTCTACGTGAAGGGCGAGTTCGTCGGCGGCTGCGACATCATCCGCGAGATGTTCCAGGCCGGCGAGCTGCAGACCTTCCTGGTCGACAAGGGCATCGCCACCACCGCACCGGCGCCCGCCGCCGGCTGACCCTTCGGCGCGCCGCGGGACATCCTGCGCGCCTGCCCCATATCCCGATCCGCGGCCCGTGCGTTCTTGAGCGTGCGGGCCGCTTTCGGTTGACACAGCGTCGCCCGCTTCAGGCCGCCGAATTGCTAAGCCATGCTTGCGGTTTTGTGCAGTGCGAAATACATCTGCGCGGATCGATCCCACGAGGCTGATGATGTCCAACGCGTCCCCCAACGCCGAAACGCGCGGGCTTCCCTATTGGGAACTCGTCACCATGGTCGCCTGCCTGATGGCGCTCAACGCGGCGGCGATCGACATCTTCATTCCCTCGCTGCAGGAAATGGGCGCGGCCCTCGGCGTCGACGACGCCAACCAGCGCCAGTTCGTGATCACCGCCTATATTCTCGGCTTCGGCGGCGCGCAGATCCTTTACGGCACGCTGTCCGACCGGTTCGGCCGCCGGCCGATCCTGTTCTTCGGCCTCGCCGTCTACATCCTCGCCTCGATCGCCGCGATCTTCTCGCCCACCTTCGGCATCCTCCTGGCGCTGCGAGCCCTGCAGGGCATCGGCGCGGCCGCGACCCGGGTCATCGCCATCTCGGTGGTGCGCGACTGCTTCGGCGGCCGCCGCATGGCCAGCGTCATGTCGCTGGTGATGATGGTGTTCATGGCGATCCCGGTGATCGCGCCGAATATCGGCCAGGCGATCATGCTGTTCGGCTCGTGGCGCGAGATCTTCGTGGCCATCGCCATCTTCGGCGCCTTCGTCACGGTCTGGGCCGCCCTGCGCCTGCCGGAAACCCTGAGCCCGGACGACCGGCGCGAGCTCACCGGAAAGCGCATCGTCGAGGCGTTCCGCATGGTCCTGACCAACCGGGTCGCCTTCGGCTACACGGTCTCCACGGCGCTGATCTTCGGCGTCCTGTTCGGCTTCATCAACCAGGCCGAGCAGATCTATACCGGCCTCTACGGCCTCGGCCCGATCTTCACCGTCGTCTTCTCGGCGACCGCCGTCTTCATGTCGGCGGCCTCGTTCCTGAACGCGAAGCTGGTCGAGAAGCTTGGCATGCGGCGCCTGTCGCACGGCGCGCTGATCGGCTTCCTGTCGCTGGCCGCGCTGCACCTCGTCGTCGCCTACGCCATGGGCGGTGCGGCACCGCTGTGGTTCTTCGTGCCCATCATGACGCTGAATTTCTGCCTGTTCGGCTTCATCGGCACGAACTTCAACGCGCTGGCCATGGACCCGCTCGGCCATGTCGCCGGCACCGCCTCCTCGGTGCTGGGCTTCATGCAGACCTTCGGCGGCGGCCTGTTCGGCGCGGCGATCGGCTATTTCTACGACGGCACGGTGCTGCCGATGCTGGTCGGCTTCATCATCCTGTCGGTCTCGTCGCTGATCTGCGTCGTGCTGGCCGAAGGCCGGCTGTTCGACGCCAAATACGACACGCCAGCCACCGGCACAGCGCCGACGAGCACCGGCGCCGAATAGCAGCCCTGCCGCACGCGGCAGGGAGACCCCCGGCTCCGGCCGGTGCCCTCGCCTATCGCGGCAGCAGGCCGTCGCGCGCGGCAGTCCAGACGCTGGCGTCGCAGGCGGCGATGACAACTCCTTCCTTGTCGCGCGGCGTATAGGGCGAACCGTCGGGCTTGCCGACATGGCCGCCGGCCTCCGCGACCAGCAGGCAGCCGGCCAGATGGTCCCAGGGCATCAGCTTGGAATAGACGCTGAAATGCGAACCGCCGGAGGCCAGCAGCCGGTATTCGTGGCCGGCGCAGCGATAGTTTCCGGTGATCTTCACCCCCGCCAGGCGCGGCAGCAGCGCCGCCTTGTCGTCGGGCGGAAAATAGCTGGTGCTGATGCAGCCGATGGTCTCGGCCAGCGGCAGGGCCGCCGCGGTCGTCAGCCGCCGCGTCTCGCCCGAACGCGTGCGCTGGATCGCACCGGCACCCTTCTCGGCGATCATGACGTCGTCGCCGACCGGATCGTAGATGATGCCGCCGACGGTCTCGCCGCGCAGCACCACCGCCGCCATCACCGCGAAGAGCGGCAGGCCGGCGGCGAAATTCGCCGTGCCGTCGACCGGGTCCACCACGATCGCCAGTTCCGCGTCGTCGAGGCGATCCAGCAGCGCCGGGTCGGCGGCCACGGATTCCTCGCCGAGGAACAGGGCGTCGGGCGCCAGCGACTGGCATTCGCGGGCGATCCACCGCTCGGCCGCCTCGTCGGCCTCGGTGACAAGATCCGTCGCCGAGGTCTTCTGCCGGATGTCGGCCTCCGACAGATTGCGGAAGCGCGGCATGATCTCCGCGATGGCCGCCTCCCGCAGGATATGGGCCAGACGGTCGATATCGATGGGTGCGGTCATGACGGAAGGCCTTCGGCTGAGAGTCAGGTCGTGGGGGAAGCGGGCGCCAGTCCGGCGAAGTCGAACAGCGACGGATCGAGGAGATGGCCGGGCCGCACATTGCCCAGGGCCCGCAGCATCACCTGCTTGCGGCCCGGGAAGCGGCGCTCGAGATCGGCGATCATCTGCTTGGTGACGTTGCGCTGCAGCCCGTCCTGGCTGCCGCAGAGATCGCAGGGAATGATCGGAAAATTCATGGCCGCCGAGAACCGGGCGATGTCCTCCTCCACCGACCGGATCAGCGGCCGCAGCACCATCAGGTCGCCCTCGTCGTTGATGAGCTTGGCCGGCATCGCCGACAGCCGCCCGCCATGGAAGAGGTTCATGAAGAAGGTCTCGAGGCAGTCGTCGGCATGGTGGCCGAGCACCAGCGCCTCGCAGCCCTCCTCGCGGGCGATGCGGTAGAGATTGCCCCGCCGCAGGCGCGAGCACAGCGCGCAATAGGTGGCGTTCGACGGCACCTTCTCGGTGACGACCGAATAGGTGTCGCGATATTCGATCCGGTGCGGAATATCGTAGCGGGTCAGGAAATCCGGCAGCACATGCTTGGGGAAGTTCGGCTGCCCCTGGTCGAGATTGCAGGCGAGGAGATCGACCGGCAGCAGGCCGCGATATTTCAGGTCCGACAGGAGCGCCAGAAGCGCGTAGGAATCCTTGCCGCCGGACAGGCCGACCAGCCAGCGCGCGCCCGGCCGGGCCATGGCATGCGCCTCGATGGTCTCGCGCATCTCGCGCAAAAGCCGCTTGCGCAGCTTCTTGAAGGTCACCGACGACGGACAGTCGTGAAACAGCGGATGGGCCGAGCCGGCGCCATCCTCGGCAGCCGGCGCCGCCGCGTCGTCGTCCTGCGCGCTTGCCGCGCGCGCGGTCTCCAGATCGAGCATCCCCGCCTCCGTCGTCACGGGCTTCGTCTAGCCGCAGACCGCCCAAAACAAAAGGCCGCCCAGAGGACGGCCTTTCGCAGAAATCGCATGCACCGAGAAATCAGCGCGAATAGAACTCGACCACGAGGTTCGGTTCCATCTGCACCGGGTACGGCACGTCGTGCAGGCCCGGAACGCGCTGGTAGGTCGCGACCATCTTCTGGTGATCGACCTCGATGTATTCCGGCACGTCGCGCTCGGCGAGCTGCACGGCCTCGAGGATGATCGTCAGCTGCTTGGACTTCTGACGAACCTCGATCACATCGCCCGGCTTGCAGACGTAGGACTGGATGTTCGTGCGCACGCCGTTGACGTTGACATGGCCGTGATTGACGAACTGACGGGCCGCGAAGATCGTCGGCACGAATTTCGCACGATACACGACGGCGTCGAGGCGGCTCTCGAGCAGACCGATCAGGTTCTCCGAGGTGTCGCCCTTACGGCGCGCGGCCTCTTCGTAGATCTTGCGGAACTGCTTCTCGGAGACGTCGCCGTAATAGCCCTTGAGCTTCTGCTTGGCGCGCAGCTGCACGCCGAAGTCGGAAACCTTGCCCTTGCGGCGCTGGCCATGCTGACCCGGGCCGTACTGGCGCCGGTTCACCGGGGACTTGGGACGACCCCAGATGTTCTCGCCCATGCGGCGATCGATTTTGTACTTCGCTGATGCGCGCTTGCTCATCGCATTTCCTTCAACAAAACGAGGCCCCGCGGACAATCCGAGGGCCTTCTGAGGAAACGCGCCCTCCTCTGCCCGCTGTTGCGGACTGACAGGACGACATTGGCACGAGGCGATGCCGTCCACGGGACACGTCAAAAACCGGCTGGAACGGGTCCAACCGGCTGGGCTGTTCCATACGGGGGCGGCCGGAAACTGTCAACCGGGCCGCCCGCCGGATCAGTATTTGGCGATCACCCAGATCGCATGGATGATGCCCGGGATATAGCCGAACAGCGTCAGGATGATGTTGATCCAGAAGTGCTTGCCGAAGCCGACCTGCATGAACACGCCGACCGGCGGCAGGATGATCGCGAGAATGATGCGGATGATGTCCATGGGGTCTGGTCCTCTTGTACGGGTGTCGGTCACTGCAACGCCGCTTGTCCCGGCTCGTTCCCCGCAGTCCGTCTTGAAGGGATAGCGCGGCTTGATCTTTGCGCCCGGCGATGCCACCCGTTGCAACCTGCCGATACGGAAGGGCGACGGGATGGGGCGACGGATGAGGGTCTTGCCGCTGGTGCTGGGCGCAGGGGTTCTGCTGAGCGCCTGCGCCACATTGTCGGAAGAGGAGTGCGTGACCAGCGACTGGCGCACCCTCGGCGAATCGGACGGCGCCAATGGCCGGCCGGTCAATTTCGTTGCGCAGCACCAGGCCGCCTGCAGCAAGCACGGGATCGAACCCGACCTCTCCGCCTGGCGCAGCGGCTGGGACGCCGGCATCGCCAGCTTCTGCACGCCGGAGAACGGCGCCCGGATCGGCGCGCGGGGCGGCAGCTACCAGAATTCCTGCCCGCTCGACCTCAAGGCCGGCTTCGAGGAGCCGTACCGCGCCCACAAGCGCGTCTATGATGCCGACCGGCGGGTCGACGATTTGCGGGGACGCATCGACCGTCTTCGCGACGAGATCGACACGCTGGACGACGAGAAGGCGGAGCGCGGCAAGCGGCGCGAGCTGCGGCGGCTGCGCGACGATCTCTGGGAGGCCGAGGACGATCTGCGCCGCGCCGAACAGGATCTGCTGCTGGCGCGCTTTGCCGAGCGGGCGGCCGGCTAGGCGGCGCCGTCGGCCACTTCGAGACCGAAGCCGCGCACCAGCCGGCGCATCTGGTAGCCGGGTGCGCCGCCGGTGAAATGGGCGCGGTCGAAGCCTTCGGGGAGTTCGCCCGAGCCCGGCTTGCACAGCGAGCGCGCCCGCCGGGCGATCGCCTCGGCCGGGTCGAGCCAGTCCACCGGCCATGGCGCCAGCCGGCGGAAATGGTTGGCGATCAGTGGATAATGGGTGCAGGCGAGGACGACGATGTCGGTCCGCCGGCCGCCGGCCTCGACGAAGCACGGGGCGATCTCCGCCGCCATCGCGTCGTCGAGTTCCTGGCCGCCGCTTGCCTCGCTGTCGAGGAGCGAGCGTTCGGCCAGCCGCGCCAGCTCCGGCGATCCGACCAGCCGCACCTCGCAATGGGTGGCGAAGGCCTCCACGAGATCGCGCGTATAGACGCGGCGGACCGTGCCGGGCGTCGCCAGGACGCTGACGAGGCCCGACCGGGTGCGCTCGGTGGCCGGCTTGATGGCCGGCACCGTGCCGACGAAGGGAATGGCGAAACGGGCGCGCAATTGCGGCAGCACCAGCGTCGAGGCGGTGTTGCAGGCGATGACCGCAAGGCTCGGTTCGTAGGTGTCGATGAGCTCGGCGAAGAGGTCGAGAATGCGCGCCACCAGCGGCTCCTCCTCCCAGTCGCCATAGGGGAAGCCCGCATCGTCGGCCACATAGATGAAGCGCCGGTCGGGCATCGCCGTCCGCAATTCGCGCAGCACGGTCAGCCCGCCAATGCCCGAATCGAAGACGAGGATCGGCGCGTTCACAGGGCCGGCTTTCCGGTCCCGTCCTGTGCCGGATCGGTCCCCTCCGGCGCGTCGTCGCCGGTATGGCCGCCCTCGGCCTTGTCCGCCGGCGCGAGGCCGCGCTTGGCGATGACGTAGTCGAAGGAGCGGATGACGCCGCGCATGGTGCGCACCTCCGGCTCGGAGAAGCCGGCCTTGGTCAGCATGGTGCGCAGCTTCTGGGCCAGCGCCTCGCGCTTGTGCTCGGGATAGAAATAGCCGTTGCGGTCGAGCGAAGTCTCCAGATGCTCCAGCAGCCGGTGCAGGTCCTCCTTGCGCGCCGGCGGCACCTCGGGCGCCGAAAAGCGCGGCTTGGTGACATCCGCCGAGCCCGCCATGCGCCAGGCATAGCTCATCAGGAGCACGGCCTGGGCGATGTTCAGCGAGGCGAAATCCGGATCGACCGGGAACGTCACGATCTCGTCGGCAAGGCCCACTTCCTCGTTGGACAGGCCGAAGCGCTCGCGGCCGAACAGGATGCCGGCCGACTGGCCGGCGCCGATCCGCGCCCGCAGATTGGCGGCGGCCGTCTCGGGCTCGCGCACCGGCTTGAAGCTGTCGCGCGCCCGCGCCGTCGTCGCATAGACGAAGGTGAGATCAGCCACCGCCGCCTCGACGCTGTCATAGAGCCGGGCGGCCTCGATCACGTGGTCTGCGCGCGACGCCGCCGCGACTGCCCGCTCGTTCGGCCAGCCGTCGCGCGGGCTGACGAGGCGCAGGTCGGACAGGCCGAAATTGGCCATCGCCCGCGCCACCATGCCGATATTCTCACCGAGCTGGGGCTCCACGAGCACGATGGCAGGCCCGGCCTCGGGCTTCTTGTTGGGCGACTGGTTCTCGGGCACGCTGGCGACATCCTCTGTTCGGCCCGCTGATACCGCGCCACGCCCGCCACGCCAAGCGGGGCGCAAGAGCATCCCCAGCCGCGCTGGTTCCTCACGGCGTCGCGCCGTCCACCCCCTCCCAGGCAATGCGGCGCAGCGGATCGGGATCGGCCTCAACGCGGTCGCGGCGGGCCGACAGGACCAGTGTCTCGCGGGTCTCGGTCCTATAGGCCGGCCAGTCGTCGCCGGGGGGCCCGCCATTGACGAAGGCCATCCAGCGATCGCGCATCCGTATCGCCAGTTGCTGGCGCGCCGGATCCGGCAGGACGCCGAGATAGACGCTGCGGAACGGCTTCAGGAAATCCTCGAACAGCAGCGGCAGATCGACCGAATGGGTCGCCCCGAGCCGCGACAGGAGCCCCTTCGCCTCCCAGTCCAGTCGGTACATGTAGGTGGGCGCACGCTGCGACTGGCTGTCGGCCATGTGGATCGCCGCCATGCGGAACAACAGATCCGTGCCGAAGGCGATGCGCCCGGCCCTACCGGCGGGATAGAGCGCGCCGATCCTCTCGGCCGCCGCCTCCCCCGCGGTCTCGGCCACCCACCGAGTCAGGGACGGCTTGTCGCTGTCGATCTTGAAGATCGGCAGCTCGCTGAAGAAGGAGAACTCGTCGCGATTGGTGCCGATCAGGAGCGGCACCGGCTTCATGGCGCGGTAGAGCGCGGGCAGCGGGCCGTCCGGCAGTTCACCGCAGTCGAAATGCGGCCGCGAGGGGATGCCGGGGAATTCCGCCGTGACCTTGCGCGCGGCGAGACCGAAGGCTCGCGGCGCCAGCCGGAACAGACGCTCGCGATCGGCCTCTGCACCGAGGACCGCCAGGGTGCGCTCGCCGATCTCCATCGCCTGGGCGCGCGGATAGAACAAATTGAGCCCGCCCGACTGCATGATCGCCCGCGAGAACAGCCCATGCGATCCCGGCGCCGCCATGTGGAAGGCGACGGAGGCCGCCCCGGCGGATTCGCCGGCGATCGTCACCCGTTCCGGGTCGCCGCCGAAGGCCGCGATGTTGTCGCGCACCCAGGCGAGCGCCAGCCGCTGGTCGAGCAGCCCGGCATTGGCGGCAAAGCGCGCGTCGCCGGGAAACAGTTCGGCAAAGCCGTTGAAGCCGAAGACGCCGAGCCGGTAGTTCAGCGTCACCACCACCGCGTCGCCGCGGCGGGCGAGATCGGCGCCCGGATATTGCGATCCCGAGCCGATGATGAAGCCGCCGCCATGGATGAAGACGAGGACCGGCCGCGACCCGCGCGTGTCCGGCGTCCAGACATGCAGGTTGAGGCAGTCCTCGCTGAAAGTCCGCTTCAGCCCGGCAAAAGTGGCGAAGGGTTCGGCCAGGGCACGGCGCTGGGGCGCTGCCGGCCCGTAGGCATCTGCGTCGAAGGTCCCCCGGAACGGCGCGGGGGCGCGAGGCGCGGCAAAGCGCAGGCGTCCGACCGGCGGCGCGGCATAGGGAATGCCCAGAAAGCACGTGATGCCGCCGATGCGGTTGCCCCGAACCCGGCCGCAGGGCGCCTCCGCCACCACCGATGCTGTCATGCGCGAACTCCTGTGCGGTTGGTGGCGGGCCGCACCGGCCCACCGGCGGCGAGCGGCGCGGCCCATGCTTTGCGTCCACCGATACGGGTGTTATAGGGCGCCGTGAGTTTCGGGCGTGGCACCGCGTCCTGCATCCATGCGGCCGCTCAGGGCCGCGTTTTCATTGCTTCAGGGGGAAGACAGAGATGGCGAAGATCAAGGTCGACAATCCGGTCGTGGAACTCGATGGCGACGAGATGACCCGGATCATCTGGCAGTTCATCAAGGACAAGCTGATCCATCCCTATCTCGACATCGACCTTGAATATTACGACCTCGGCATGGAGAACCGCGACGCCACCGACGACCAGGTGACGGTGGATGCGGCCAACGCCATCAAGAAGCACGGCGTCGGCGTCAAATGTGCGACGATCACCCCGGACGAGGACCGCGTCGCCGAATTCGGCCTGAAGAAGATGTGGCGTTCGCCCAACGGCACGATCCGCAACATCCTCGGCGGCGTCATCTTCCGCGAGCCGATCATCGCCAAGAACGTGCCGCGCCTGGTGCCCGGCTGGACCCAGCCGGTGATCGTCGGCCGCCATGCCTATGGCGACCAGTACCGCGCCACCG
>NZ_CAXPJM010000013.1:0-99854 GCF_964217435.1 Aurantimonas sp.
CTCCGACCGCTTCACTAGATCATGGGAAGCACGTTCCCGAAGGGTGGCTATGTGTCCTAGGCAAGCGTGACGGCTATGTCCGCTCCGGTATCTTGCCTTCCCAAACCGGACTGACCGCAGACCACCCGGTCTTGCTATTGGAACGGCCGCTGGGATGCGCCGAAGCGGCCGTTCCTGAGAAAGGACACGAAAGCGACTGCTACACCTCGGTGCTCTCGGCAAGTGCTAGCGCGTCCTCGACATCGACACCGAGGTAGCGCACCGTGCTCTCAATCTTCGTGTGTCCGAGCAGGATCTGCACGGCCCTCAGATTGCCAGTTGCCTTGTAGATGATCGATGCCTTTGTTCGCCGAAGCGAATGGGTGCCGTAGTCCTCCCTGCGAAGGCCGATTGCCGTCACCCATTCATCGACAAGGCGGGCGTACTGGCGCGTGCTCAAATGAGCTGAAAGGTCAATGCGACTCGGGAAGGCATAGTCGTCGATCGTACCCCCGCGCCGCTCCAGCCAAGAAAGGAGGCTTCCCCGCGCCGCCTCTAGAAGCTCGAACTGCACAGGCCGCTTCGTCTTCCGCTGAACGACAACGGCCCGGGCCCGGACGCGCCCGCCCGACACGAGGTCGCCGATCTTGACCTTGACGACGTCACAGCCGCGCAGCTTGCTGTCGATTGCGAGATCGAAGAGTGCCCGGTCGCGCAACCGGTTTTCGCGATCGAGCCAGAAGCGGATGGCCCAAACCTGGGGTGGCTTCAGCGCCCGCTTTGCGCCGACAGAGCGTCCCGCGTTCCACGCCCTGCGAGCGTTCGTCGCCGGATCGAATGATGAATGTCCCATTGTCATTCTCCCGCGGCCAGGATGGCCAACAGGAAGTGTCCGGCATGGGTGCGGATCGGAAATGATTTCCGATGTGGCCATAGGGCACAGCCAGACGATGATTTCCGATGCCGCCGTGGGCCGAAAGCGGACCGGCAGCTTTCTGCACTGTCGCCATAAAAGCCGTCGCACCGCTTACGACCCATTGCTACCTTAAGTCGTGATCACAACAAATAACGGCTTTGAGCCCAAAGTGGCAGATGCTGCACGGCGCGCCGTTGTCCGCTGTTGCAGCGGAACATCGGCCTGCGATTTGGCGCCGAGTTCAATCAGATCTGCCAGGTGAACCCTGTTGCGTCTTCGGATACATCCCAAAGCCTGACCATGACGGGTTTGTCATAGGCGTGGGCGTGCAGCGTACCTTTGCCGACCGGTCCGACAAACTCCATGCGGCCGGTGGGGCCATAAAGCGCGCGCTGTTCCAGCCCGTCCTCGGTGGCGCACATCACTTCGGGCCAAGAGCCTTTCACGGCTGATTGCACCATCGGGGACAGCGACATGAGGAAGAACATGATCCGAGTGGCGAGGTTGCCGCTGGTGGTGATGAGCGACGTTCTCGACGAACCAGGGTGGCAGACATAGACCTCGACCTCGGTTTTGCCTGCCGCGGCCAGCCGGTCCTGCAATTCGTAGGCAAACATCATCTGCGCGAGTTTGCTCTGCGAGTAGGTCCGGTTCTGGTGATAATTCTTGTCCCAGTTCATGTCGTCGAACTGGATCGTCTTGATCCCCATATTATAGCCAAGGCTGCTGACGACCACGATCCGGCCTTTGGTCGCTTCGATCCGTTCGAACAGCAGACCGCACAGCAGGAAGTGGCCATAGTGGTTCGTCCCGAGCATGCTTTCGTGCCCGTCGACAGTGAGCTTTTGCGTGGGCACCTGCGCGATGGCCGCGTTGCAGATGAGGGCGTCGATCCGGGGGGCCGTTTTCAGCAATTCCTCTGCCGCCGCGCGGACGCTGGCCAGATCGGAAAGGTCCATACGCACGAAGGACACATCGACTTCCGCGCCGAACTCGTCCTTCAACTCCGCGACCGCCGCCAGTGACCTCTCGGTCGATCGGTTCAGCATCACCACTTTCGCGCCCTTGCTGAGCAACGTCCGTGCTGCTTGGAAACCTGCCCCGGCGTTGGCGCCTGTGATGAGGTAGGTCTTGCCCTGAAGGTCGCCGAGGCGATCGGGCGTCCAGCCTTCGGGTCCGAATACGGTATCTGGCATCATCGTTTTCCTATTGGCGTCGGCGCACAGGCCAGGCGATCTGCATTTCCTCTTGGGATTGCAGGTAGCTCTCGTGCGCGCGAACAAACAGGCGAGATTGTCGCGCTTACTTGCCTGATTGTATCAGGTCGGTTGTCAGGCGACATTCGGTTCGTTTAGATCGCCCTCATGAGCAAAGACCCGATCAGGCGCCTTATCGCAGCCCGGACCGACACGGACGGTCTGACGAAGTCCGGAATCGACGGCGCTCACCTGTTTCGCGCCACGCAAGCGATCCCGTGCGTCCCGGCCGTCTATGAACCTTGCGTCGTGGCCATTGTCAGCGGGGCAAAGGAAGCCGTTCTGGATGGACAGAGATATGTTTACGACGACAGCCAGTATCTGTGCTGCCCGATGTCCATGCCTGTAAAGGCCGGTACGCCTTCGGCCTCGCGGAACAATCCGCTTTACGGAGTCATGATCTCGCTGGACCGGCGCGTTATGACCGAGCTGGCCTTGGAGATGGAGAATGCGGGCGGCATCCTGCCGACGGTCAGAGGAGAGCTACGGGAGCCAGGGATCAGACTGGCAACGTGGGATGACGGCTTCACCGAAGCGCTACTGCGCTTGCTGCAACTTGGGGACAGCCGGACGGATATGGCGGTCCTCGGTAAGTCGCGATTGCGGGAAGTGTACTATGCGATGCTGAAGGGCGAGGCAGGCAACTTTGTCAGGCGGGCGTTTGGTGCCGGAAACGCCATTGCACGGTCCATCGCCCACGTGTCGTCGAATCTGCATGAACCGATCTCGATTGACGACATGGCAGGCCGTGCAGGCATGAGCCGGGCAGTGTTTCACCGCAAGTTCAAAGAGGTCACGACGATGGCCCCGATGCAGTTCGTCAAGTCGATGCGCCTGAACAATGCCGCGATGAAGATCGCGGGCGGCGTGGCCGTCACCGAAGCGGCGATGGACGTCGGCTATGTCAGCCCGTCGCAGTTCAGCCGCGAGTTCAAACGCATGTATGGGCGGTCACCGAAACAGTGGGGCGAAATCCAGCAACTTTCGTCGGGAGTTGCCTGAGACCGCTCTGCCGGGCATCGCTGGTCCAAACCGGGCATTCATGGAGTGATCTTGAGCGATAGCTTTGCCCCGCACAGCCGCAGTTGAGCGACGACCTCACGAATGACAGGTCTTCACCCGGGTCAGAAATGATTTCCGGTTCCAGTTCGGGCCGAATGCGGACCGGCAGCTTCCGGCACGTGAGACTTAAAAGCTGCCGGTCTGTATTCGACCCCATTTCGATCGTTTGCGCTTGCGGCTGGCCCTACCAAAATGGGGCATCCGAGCGGCTCCAATGTACTACTTCAAACCTGGGACTGAGTTAGACTTCCCAAGCCCCCCGATTTTCGGCATAGTTTTTACTCAAGATAGAACTCTGGGTGGAGAATATCAGGCTGATGAACCGCACCATCCGTATCCAGATTGATCGGAGCAGTTGGCCTAAGGCGCCACAACTGCCGCGGTTTCCTCGCAGTTTTATGGGCATAGGCGTTGAAACCATGAATGTGCCTGCTGTACTACTAAAGATCGGCTTCTTGACTACGCCGTCGACCTCAAGCGGTGTCTCCCTCAGCGAGTTCTGGGCATACGTACGCTATCTCGCGGCGATCACTGGGGATAGTGACCTACGGCTTACGACAGCGTTCGCGAACCTCGATGCGCATCAAAAAACTATCCTTAGCGACGACTTTGGAATGGGCGTGCCGATGACATGGTTGACCCACGCCCTCGATCTCCAGCAGATCTGCGATGGACGCTATTTTCTTGATCGTTTTGCAGCGCAGGCGGGCGCTACCGTCCAAAAAACGGCACGGAGAGGCCCAAACAAAGTACCCGACTTCGTCGCTCGCGATGGCAGGCGGATTTGGCATGTGGTCGAATGTAAGGGAACACAGAGCGGGTCTGGATATCAAGAAGATCAGATCGGCAGCGCCGGACCGCCCCCCACAGGTGGCATCGCGCAGAAGCGTGCCATTGTCTTTCCCAGAAACTACTCGGGACAGCGATTGGTTTGCGCACTGAGTATCGGCCTTGAGGGAACATCCGGTAGCTCTACCCTGAAGATTGTGGACCCAGAACCCGAAGACCCTGTAGTTGTCGAGGCCGCAGATCTCGACCTCGCGGAGGACGCTGTCCAAAGAGGCAGCATCGCAAAGGCACTCAGACTCGCGGGATTTGAAGCGACTGCCGACGTGACTGCCGCGCCTCTTGGGCGTTTCGCGTCTTCGAAACGAGATCCGCGACGCCGTTTCGAAGAAGAGCGTTTGCGCGTGGTCGAAGAAAGACGGGCGGTCGCACAAGAGGAGTTGTCGCGGGAGGACGGCATACGTTGGCGGGGGCGCGGTGCAAGCTTCCGTGGTCGTGAGTTAAGCATCGTACTACCGCGGCCGTTAATTATTGACGGATCCGAGATTCAGAAGGTCCTCTTGCGGCAAGGTATCAACGAGGAAGTCCTTTCTGAGCTTCGTGAGAGGCCGGTTGTGGATAGCCCCCTCCCTACCGCTGACGTTTCGTGGGATGACGCAGGCGGGTCTACCACGATTGATACAAGCGACGGGTTCGCAGCACTTCAGATCGGCGAGCTGTTTAGGTCTGAGATGCAGTTCGGATAAGACCCCAATTGTCCATGTGGGCTCTGAATTGGCGGAATCCGACAACAGGCCGCCGTTCCGAGCAACCTGTTGAATGTCCTTTGTCGTTCACCCGCGGCCAGGATGGCGGAGAGGAAGTGTCCGGCATGGGTGCGGATCAGAAATGATTTTCGATGCGGCCACAGGACATAGCCAGACGATGATTTCCGATGCCGCTGTCGGGCCGGAAGCGGACCGGCAGGTTCTAAGCTTTGGCCGTCGGAAAGGAGCCTTCGGGTTTCGACCCAAAGCCGGCAAACAGCTTCTGGGCGCATCGAGCCTGAAAGCTGACGATCCCCGTCACCAACCGTAGGTAAAGGTCGCGCCGCTGTTGCGGTTGCCGGATTGGACGACGGCGTTGCGGGCCTCGCGTCCGAATTGGAAGAGACCGTAGGCGTTGCCGTCGCCGTTCTGCTCCAGCGTGCCAGAATGGCCATTCCCGCGCTGCTGGACCAGACCAACATTGCCCCGTCCGCGCTGGGCGAGACCGGCGTTGTTGCCCTGGCCTTTCTGCCGGATCGAGCCGTCCTTGAGGCCGTTATAAAGCGAATAGATCCGCAGCCCCGCTTCAACGGCCCCGCTCGTCTGCCGGTCATTCGGAGCGAAGGTCCACGACACCTGGCCGCCGGCGGCCGCGGGCGTGGCGAAGGTCGCCGGGGCGACCACAGCAAGGGCAAGTGCAGCCGCAATGGCGTTGGCGGAAATGAAGGTCATGGAGATCTCCGTTCCCCGGTCTGTTCCGGGACATGCGTTGTTTGGAAACGGCCCCTACCGGGCCGGCGCGGCAAAGCAGGGTATTGTCGCTTCGTCAGATCCTGCCGTCGACTTGGGCGGAGCAGGGTATCGTCTTGCCATCGACGACGACGGTCAGATCGGCGTCGTAGCCGGAGCCGCCGGCGCTGAGCGTGACCATGCCGAGTTGTTCCGTCCCGCCGGAAGCGATGGCGAAGGGTCCGCCTTGCCGGATGTCGGTTCCCCGACCCGAGACGTGGAACGCATACTCACCGCGCGTTGCCTTCGCGGCATGGGCGAGCGCGGTCAGTTCGACCGAACCGCCCCGGCGCGAGACGTCGAGTTCGCACCGGACAGGCGCCTCGCCCGATCGCGTGACCGCTGGGCCGGCAAAGGCGGCGGTGGTAGCACCGAGGAGAACCAGAGCCGCGGCGAGGCGGTGGAGAGGGCGGAGCAATGGCATGGCGGGCCTCATCAGTGGGATGGGAATGTAACGGGTGGGACGCGCCGCTCAGCGCGGGATCAGTCGCAGGCCTGGACGAGGGCCGCAACGTTCCCGCTGCCACCCTGCGCGACGTCGGCCGAGCAGCCGCGTCCGACCTGAACACCGGCCGCGATGTTGCCGTGACCGTCCTGGGAGAGGATTGTCGTGTGGTCGGAGCCGAACTGGCCAATGCCGGCGGAGTTGCGGCTACCGTACTGGTAGGTCGCGCCGTAATGCCTACGCCCCTCCTGACCGACGACCGACAGATTGTGCGAACCGCGCTGCTCGCTGACCGAGCGGTTGTATCGGCCGTCCTGATGGACGCGGATACGGTTGCGGTAGCCTTGCTGAGATCCGCCGGCGGAGTTCGACCAGCCGTACTGGTCGAAACGCACGTCGTTGGCGGATGCTGGGGTTACGGCGGTTAGGCCGGCGAGAACAACGAGGGCAGAAGCAAGGGGCAAGCGGATCATCTGGACATCTCCGACAAGAGCACATCGGCTCGGGATGGAATGACCCGAACTTGAACCCGGCGGCCGGAACCGTCGCTGAATGTGTCGTTCATACCGCGTTCAGCGCCACACGATGACCGAAGGGCCGAAGGCGACGGGCAGACTTCAGGGTGTCTCAGGTCGACGAGCAGCGTGTGATGGAACCACAGCGGCTGTCCGAAACGTTCATTCTCTTCCACGGAGGAAGAGATCATGGCGAACACCAAGAGCGAAGCGTCCCGCGAGAACAGCGTTTTCGAGGATCCAGAGTCGCCCGACGTCAACGCGGGCAAGAGGCTGCCGCCCAAGGATGTGGATACGTCCCCAGGCGACGCCATCGAGGAGACGATGGACGAGGAGACTGTCTCTCCCAAGGATGATCCGGTCAGGGGGCGCTCGCGATGACTGTTGAAACCGAGATCCAACAGCAGCTCTCAACTCACCGTTCAGACGACTAACGATCAGATGACGATCAACGGACCAGTCAATCTCGACGATTTGGTGATGGTCGTGATGGGGTCGGTCGCCGGCGGCCCATGAGAACGGAATTAGCCCTCCGCCGTTTCTGATCTTCAGAGAAGGGAGATCGACATGACGAGTGATCCACTGGCAGGCCTCGGCAAAAAGGCGAAGGGTTACACAAAAGAGTTCGTGGCGGAGTTCACCGGCGACGCGCGACTTCAGGAAGAGGGCCGGCACGAAATTGGCGAAGGTCGGCGGGAGGGCATTGATTCGACGTCCGACTCGTCGTCCTCGGTCAGGCCCCGTGAAAAGCCGGCTAGTTGACCGGGAGCAGGACTGTCAATCACAGCGGTATTCCGGAACAGGACCGGCACCATCTTGATTGCGGAAGCGGGCCGAGAGCAGACCGTCCGCTTCTGGAGCGTTGTCGCAAATAGCCGTCATTCCGCTCACGACCCAACCTGGCCATCTCCTACATTGCCGGGGCGTTTCCGAAGCGGACCTCCCGCCAACCAGCGGCGCGGCGCAGAAGGACGCGGACTCAGGAGAGGCGCACGGACATACCGCCATCCGTCAGCGTCGGACTCCCGGTCACGAAGGATGATCTGTCGGACAGGAGGAACATCGCGGTCTGCGCGATCTCCCGGGCTTCGGCCATCCGCTTCATCGGATGAAGGTTGGCGACGAAGTCGAGAACCGCCGCATTGCCCTCGCCACCGGCTGGCGTGATCGTGCCGCCGGGCAAAAGGGCGTTGATGCGGATGCCGTCGGCGGCGTGCTCCGAGGCGAGCGCCCGCATCAGACCTATCTGCCCCGCCTTCGAGGCTGCATAGGCACCAATCCCGGGCATTCCACCGTTGCTGAAGCCCGATCTGACCTTGGACAAGCTGATCTTGTCGGAGGCGTCCCGGGGAAATTTCTAAGCCCCGCCCGTCGCCGCGCCTGCATTGACCATGTCCGATCGGTTCTGCCGACGAAGGTCTCCGAGCGCCGGATCTGCCAAGCCCTCGGCCAGCATCGCTCGACGCAGCGGCGCCGGCCTCATGGCCGGGACGACGAGGGGCAACTGACCGAGGACATCGTCGAACTCGCCCGACGCTATGGTCGCTACGGCTACCGCCGGATTGCCGCGCTTCTGCGCAGCCAGGCGGGCTGGGTCGTCAACGACAAACGGGTCGAGCGCATTTGGCGGCGCGAGGGGCTGAAGGTTCCCGCCAAGCAACCCAAACGAGGCCGGCTCTGGCTGAACGACGGGTCCTGCATCCGTCTGCGTGCCGAGCGGCCCAACCATGTGTGGTCCTACGATTTTGTCGAGGACCGAACCCATGAAGGGAGAAAGTACCGGGTGCTGAACGTGATCGACGAGTTCACCCACGAGGCGCTCGCCATCCGGATCGACCGCAAGCTCGATTCCACCGATGTCGTCGACGTCCTGACCGACCTCTTCATCCTCCACGGGGTGCCGGAGAACGTACGGTCCGACAACGGCCCCGAGTTCATCGCCAAGGTCGTGCGGAAATCGATCGCCGACGTCGGGGCGAGGACCGCTTACATCGCGCCCGGTAGCCCCTGGGAGAACGGCTTCGTCGAAAGCTTCAACGCTCGTCTGCGCGATGAACTCCTCGATGGCGAGATCTTCTACACCCTCGCCGAGGCCAGCATCATCGGCGAGAGTTGGCGGCGTCATTACAACACGGTCCGCCCGCATTCCTCGCTCGGCTACCGGCCACCGGCGCCGGAAGTCTTCCTGCCGGCATTCGCCTCAGCACAACCCCGTTCGCTGGTCCAACGGCCGACGATCCACTAACATTCAAACCGGACCCGTCGATGGGGGCAGATCAGCAGCGGCGTCAACCCGGCAGACGATCCACTTACCAAACCGCCGAGGCTGTTCAGACAAACCGAGCCATCTCTGAATGCAGATGCGAGCCAGGCGGAGACATATTGTCGGCTATGCCACATGTCCAGTCAGAACGGGCTGCACTCCACTCAGTTCTTGTCTGTTACGCCATCTGGGGGGAGCGCCAAGCGCATGCGGGCGTCGACCCCGTTTGATCTCATCCAGTCCACGACTTGAGATCGACCAAGCGCCGTATAAATCCCGCCACCACCGCAGCTGAGTGTGTTGGCATTGCCCGACGTTTCGATTGCCCGTGATACAATGCCGACGAGGACAATCTCCTGGCTGCCGTCTGCCGCAGGGGGTGGCGTGTAGAATACTGGTCCACCGCTGTCCCCGCCGCAACTGTCGGTAGGAGCCCCCCTACTCAACTGCGGATCGGCGAGGATGAACTCACGAAACTGGCGACACCCAAACTGGCCCTGAGTGCAGAAATGCGAGCGGATTTCAACATGGCCGAAAAACGGGTCTGTCCCTTCGGCCAGTGTTCCCTCGTCCGTATAGCCAAAGCCGCCGATAGTGAGCCTCGTAACAGGCTGGTCTTGATAGACGACCTGCATCGGGCTGATGGGAACAATCGGCGCGGTGGAGATTTCGTCGCCGGCGATGGTCAGGAGCGCAAGATCGAAACCGGGAGCAAGCCGGCCCGGAAGGGTGCAGCTCGCGGGATAATAGAGCGACGGAAAAGCCGCTAATGTAAAGGGGTTGAGATCGTCAGACCCTCCTGTTCTCCTCACCTCGTAGCTGGCGCGCTTGCCGCAACCGCAATGCCCGGCTGTGAGAACATTTGTCGCCGAGACGAAGATGCCGGTACAGATGTCGTCTTTACCTTCCATCGTCTCGTAGTCTATGCGCACGATGGAGCGAATTCTATCGAGCCAGGGACCGTAATTCCTGAGCCCCTCGTCAATTTCTCCAACGAGCTCCTCCCCACGCGAAAATGAACTAAGAGCGCTATCGGCCCCTTTCGCACGAAGGCTCAGCCGGCTCAGACATCGATCTGCCTCCAGCACGTATGATGTGACACGCGACTGTCGGATAGATTCATCTGCGTCATTTCGGTCTGCGACTTCCTCCGGCCGACACCTGACCTCATCACGCAGGCCTATCTGCACGCTTCTTAGGTCGATACGGCCGATTTCCATACGGATGCTCTCTCGGAAATCATCCATCCCATTCGACTGTCCAAGTGCCGAAGGGGAAATGAACAGCGCCAGCAATCCGCCCGTGAGCCAAGCGGCCCGCGACCGGCGAAGGCGCATCGCGGCCTGCCGATTTCGACGCGGACGTTCAGTTTGCTTCGGCGATGGCATTCTCGCACGTCTCCAGTCCACGCGGATCATTCAAGATGTATCGATCCTCCTCGCAACGCACCAAGCCGAGATTTCTCGCCGTCCCCACGGCTGAGCCATCCAAGGTCGCGCTGGGAGCACCAAACACGCTGGCGGGAACCAGCCCTCGGGCGATCGCCGCATCCTTGAGCCGCTCGTCCTTGAGGTCGCGCGCGGTCTTGATGAGCTCCGCATTGGCGTTGATCAGGGCTTGGCGATTGGCCGCGCGATTCTGGAAAATGGTCAGCGCACGCGCCGGGATGTCGAGCACGGCGTTGACCAGGTAGATCGGAATATCCACCGCAGCATTGACCTCGCTAGGCTTCTCGATATCCACGGCATCGAGCATTCCGTTTACAAACGTCACCTTCGTCGTCGTGGTCGTGAAGAGGCCGCGGGTCACTGCCAGGGCCAGGAGCGGCGCGCGATTGGGCATCTCGACATGCTCGGTGCCGACCAGTTTCCACGGCTCCAGATTGTCGTGCGGATCGAGGCGCCGTAGCACTCGCATCCGATGGGCGATTTGCGGACGGTAGATGATGCCACGGTTTTCGAACTGCTTCGCTTCGGCAAATGCGGCGTCATATTGCGTCTCTGTATATGCCCCGCTGGACTTGCCGATGCCGTACCCCCCGGAACGAGGACAAAGATCGGCGTGCCAGGCGGGAATGCGCGGGTCGTTTCGCCCATCGAACTGGATGCAATAGCCGTAGGAGTCGCGCAGCACTTGGTTCACGTCCACCATGCGCTGGTAATCGAAAGGATCGAATGTGTAGGACGCGATTGCCTTGTCGGATTCGGATTCGAGGTCGACTGATGCGGACCGTCCTCCCAAGGCACCCCGTTCCAAGAGCGACGCCTCTCGCGACGCAGCAAGGGTCGTTGCAGCGTCGATGACGCGTGCTGCAATCTGATTCGTCTGGGTTTCGAATTTGGTAACCACGCTTTCCAGAAGGCCGGCCTCGCTACGGTCCACCGCGACCGCGTTTCTTCCGAAAGCGGAATGAAGATAGTCGAGGCAAAAGACGGCGCGCTTCTCCGGGACATAAGTCCAATTTGCATCGCTATCCGTTTGGATCTCCAGGGCATAGCGGGTGGGCTGCACCGACCCTGCGTCTGTTCTGACGATCGCCCTCAACAGTTTCCGCGGAAGCGCGTAGGCGCCGAGGTTGGTTTGGCACGTCGGAACACCGTCCACCGTCTCGGTCGTTTGGAGGCGGACACTGGTCAATGTCTGATGACAGCCAGCGAACGCGGCAAGAAGGGGTAAGAGAATTGCGATACGTGCCAGGAGAAGATGCGGCATGTTCATCGGTCCGCACTCCCGCCTGTGCCAAGCGTCGAGGCCTCAATTCTCAGCTCGTCACTGGTCTGGCATATTCCTTCAAATACGCCTGCTCCAAATAGTTTCTCTGTATTGTTTCCGTCTATATTTGCAACAGGATCGCCTACAAACGCTTTATTTTCTCCATTTGTATATATGTTATGGCTTTCAGCTAAAGAACCTATTTGGAGTGTCCCAGCCTTTGATGCATCAATCGTGCTTGTATCAGCCATTGACGCATCCGGATTCGCGAGATAATCGATGTAAGCCTGCTGGAGCTGAAAAAGATTATTTTGTGTCTCAAGAAGTTGCTGAGACACACCTGCACTGTTCGCCGCCACGCGCAGGCGCTCGCCCGGCAGTTGCACGATGCCGTAGATAATGTCGAGCGGGATATCGATCAGGCTCGCAAGTTGTCCCGCCCGGCCGATGCAGACGTTCTTCAGAGTGCCCGCGTCGAAGACCAGGGCCGTGCGCTGGTCCGTGAACAATGCGCGATCCACACCGACCGAAATGACCGGAGAGAGATTGTTGAGTTCGATCTCTTCGATAAGCGACAGTCGCCAGGGACCGGGGCCTTCCGGATCGTCCTTGGTGAAGATGTAAAGGCCGTAGGGCCGTTTCGGCCGGTAGAAGACACCGGTGGTTGGCTTGGCGCCGGCAAAATAGGTTTGGCGGGCCAGTACCTCCATTCGCGGTGACGGGTTGGACAAGGCGATCTGTTGCGGGCGATTGCAAAACTCGTCCACCGTTGCTGCCTTGCGGTCGAAGGTGAGGTCTTCCACCATCAGGCAGAAGCCGAAACGGCGGACGGCCGCGTTCACCTCCGCCAGAGCCCCGGGATCCAGCGGATCCACTTCATGCGAAGCCACGACGTTCGATGCCCTCGGCCCGAGCGTAGTCGAACGAAGCCGCAATCCCGTCTGTGACAGGATGTTGAATACCGCCTGGATTACTTTGCGGACAATGATGACGGACCGGTCTTCGCCATTCGCCGCGATGGTCTCTAGAAAGGATGTCCGAATGGGTTTCCTTTGCGTGGCGTCGCCACTTTGGCCGGACCCAGCGTCAGGCTTGCTGACTTGCCCGAGCGATGCGTATTGCACGATCACCCGATCATCCGAAAGAGGATTTTCCAGATGATCGAGACAGAAAGAAAAGCGCTCCGGATCGTCCGCCGTCGTTTTGAGCGTCGGACGTGTTATCTGATGGCTAGCGCCTGCGTCGCTCTCCGTTATGGTGAACGCCAGGACCTGCTTTGGCAGCACGTAGGAGCCGAGAGTGGTGTTGCATCCGGGCCCGGCCGGCACCATGCCGGGGATTGCGTCGATGCTGACGGAGCCGACCATTGAGCAGCCCGCGAGTAAGCCAAGGGCGGCAACGACTGCACTTGGCCTGAAACCCACACCGACCCTCGACATCAGCGGCGCTCCGGCACGAAGACAATACTTCCGTCAGAGGCGGCTTCACATTTCAACTCCCACGTCTGCTTGGCGCCGAAGGTGACCGTCTGCCGGAACTGATAGGCACGCGCTTTGAGGTTGGGATTGGCGAGGACCTTGTCCCAATTGGCTTTCGTATCTTTGATGCATCCATAAGTGATGCTCAATTTTTTCAAATCGTCCGATGCCGATGGAACAGGATCAAAACCGCAGTACCGGCTGTCGTCGGTGCCTGCGACATCGGATTTGGTGCAACTCGCCTTGCCCTCGCATGTCGTTCGCACTGCAAGCCGAGCGTCGCACCGCCGATCTGCCGCCGCACCCCGGCGAACGTCGCCATAAGTGGCCGCAAAGATATGCAGGAGCGGGGTTGGGAGTTTCAGCTTGGCGAGCTCATTCTGGAGTTTGTCAAGCTCCAGAAGCGCCTCGGCCGAGTTCTGAATCGCCCGACGCCTTGCGCCAGCCAGAGCGACATCTCCTGTTGGGAAGAGTTCGACGATCGAATTTGCGTATGTCGTGAACGGAAGACTATCTCCATTATTGATAAAATCGAAAATATCATTTTGAATATTTTTCCCTGACGCCTCTATGCTGCCGGCTTTCACGAGGTAGACATCGGGCTGACTCCTGAATACGTCTTTGACGGCTGCGGCCACGGCCTCCGCGACGGCCTTCGGGTTTTGGTGGCGCGTTCGTTCGGTGATCGGCTCGATGAGACCGATCAATGCCTTGGCGGCCGCTGCCAAATTTTGGTCGTTTGGGGGAGCGCTCCAGAAAAATTTTTCTCCCGAGAGTTTGGCGAGCAACTCGTTGGCGAGTGCCGTCATGACCTGAGGTGATGTCGCCGGTGGTTGGCTATTTGCTGCCTGCAACTCATCGATACGATTGTTGACAGCAACCAACAGCAAAGTTTGTGCCGAGGTACGCTCGCTTGGGTCGACCTTCTCAATTTTTTCCTTGATCGCCAGAATTTCTTTGTCGCATTTAATTAATTTTTCCTTGGAGAAAACATTCTTAGCGGAGCATTCACCATCTTTCTCAGCTGCAACGGCGGGATACGTTATTCCTGCAATTAAAGTCGCGATAGAAACGATTATTATGACGTATCGCATAAAGAACATCCGAGCCCAGTCGCGCTGACTCCCGTCATCGGGTGCAAATACAGCTACGTAATGATAAGGTGTTTTACATAAACTAAAATATTATTAAAAATTCATTTTCAAGCGTAATTGGCTCTCCATGCAACCTCCTGGCCCCAAGTCGGATCGACAAGCGCGTGAACCGGCATGGAATAAAGCTCCGCTACTGGGGTAAACGGCGATCAAACGGGCTCTCTACATCGCAGGGACGCAGCGTGGTCGCGAGATTGATCGGAGGCCGATTTGGAATGCTTGTCGTGGAAAAGATCGCGAAGATCCGCCGCCCGCATTCCTCGCTCGGCTACCGGCCACCGGCGCCGGAAGTCTTCCTACCGGCATTCGCCTCAGCACAACCCCGTTCGCTGGTCCAACGGCCGACGATCCACTAACATTCAAACCGGACCCGTCGATGGGGGCAGATCACGAAACTATTCCCACGCTATTTGAGCAAAGATCTTGATAAAACAACTGGCAGCGGCAAATTCATTCCTGAAAAGGGGATAATCGTAATCCGCTGGTGTCGCACCTGTATTTCTGGCTGCGCCGGGTTTCCAAAAGGCGGTTCAGCGTGGCAAAATTTCCGGGCAAGACGACGCTACGATACGCGTTCGTGAAAAACGGCGATACTCTAGATTATGATTGAGTATTCCGACTGAAGCATTATCATCAAGGCGGCATGCCGGGTGGGGAGTGCTTTTTGTGAATGTCATAGTTTGACGCGTTCTGCCGCAATAATTGTTCTTTTTCTGGTGTCACGTTGTGATTGATGCCGCTGGGGCATTGGATGGAATTTTATCCAAATAGCTTGTCAAGCAAGGGATTTTCCTGGCACGCCGCGGCCTCACTGGTCGGTGCCAGCAATCTTGCCTACAATTCGGAACGTGCGCTGCGCCGGACTTGGGACTCTTTGGATATGCGCGTCGTGCAGGTGTTCTCCGCCGGCGTCGCACAGGGCTATGTCGTTGAAAACGACCAGTTGCTGATCTGCGCCTTTCGCGGCACCGATAGTATAGCCGACTGGCTTGCCAGCCTAAACATCGCGACCGGCCTAGTGTCATTTGGCAGTGCTCATCGGGGGTTCTACCACGCATTTCGTCCCGTGGCGCCGCTTGTGACCGGCTGTGCCCAGCGAGCGAAGAACAAGGGGCAGAAATTTTGGCTGACCGGACACAGCTTTGGCGGTGCCCTCGCGCAAATTGGCGCGCAGGAGAACTGGCGGCTGAATGACAGCATGGGCCTTTTTACCTTTGGACAGCCACGGACTGCCAATGTCGCTGACAACGATGTCCTAACGGAGGTCTTAGGCCTCGATTACCACCGCGTTGTAAACGGCATCGACTATGTGCCGCGCGTTCCCGCCAATATCGGCCATTCCGGTCGACTGGTGCGAGTCGGGCATACCAGGGAATTCGCGGTGGAAGGCAATTTGGAAACCGCTCCGGGCGGCGTATTGCCAGACGGCGTGGCGGACCGGGATGCGCTGCCGCCCGTGCCTCTGGATGAGTTTTTCGAGCAGCAGCGCCAGATAAAGGCCTCCAAGGCAGAGCTTGACGCGTACTATGCCGGTTCGTTGGAAGCGAGCCCGCTAGAGGTGGCCGACCCGTCCGCGCAGGAATTGGATGCTGCCGTCGAATTCTTTCTGCCGGGCATTCGCGATCATCGCATCACCCGCTATGTCGCTGCGATTTTGGAACATGTCCCGTCCGAGTCACGCAAATTCGACAGTGCGATCAACATCCTAAGTTCCATTGCCGATGAAAGATTACAGGCATCAGGGCCGCTTGGGCCGAATGTGCGGCGTGCAACGACGAGTTTGCGGTTCGACGATGACCATCAAGGGGCGCTGCCCGCCGATATCCAATTCTTTTCCACGGACACACCCGTTGGCTTCGGGGTGGAAAAATACCAGGCGGTGCGGAAAAACCCACTGCGCCCCTTCGTCATTTACGTGAACAAGGACAATTGGATTCCGCCCGCCAGCGTGACCGTGCAATCGACGATTGGCCGTTTCCGCACTGTGCTGGCCGAACAAAGCGCGGTGTCCCTGCTGCAGAATGATGGCGCTGTGGTCGATCTGGTCCCCAGCCATGACGCGGGGATCGCGGAATTGGACCGGTCGCTGGGCTTTGTTAAAGCCGATGCCGTGCATCGACCGCCCTTGGAAGAAAAGGGCGACGGAGCGCTGATTGGGTTAATCGACAGCGGCATCGACATCCTGCACGAAGCGTTTCAGGACGCCACTGGGCAGACCCGCATCGTGGCGATCTGGAATCAGCGCGATCCGACGGGCCCAAGCCCGAAGTTTGTGGACGCCGCCTTTGAGCAATCCACCGGCACGCTGCATCTGGCGACCGACATCCAGCAGATGATCGATGCCGCGTCGTCGGGGGCGGCGCAGCCACACTGGATGATGCGTGACGGTAAGGACGGGCACGGTACCCATGTTGCGGGGATCGCCGCAGGGCGCAAGTTGCCGAACATCGGCCCCGGCATGGCGCCGGAGGCGCGGCTGGTGGTCGTCATTCCCAACCAGATTGCCGCGCAGGGCGATCCGAACTCTCTTGGCTATACAATGAGCCATCTTGATGCTGTGGCGTTCTTCAAACGGGTCGCCCGAGGCAATACGAAAGTCCTGACCGACGCCAAGCCTATGGTCGTCAATATTTCCAGCGGCATGAACGCGGGTGCCCACGACGGGACGACTGCTCTGGAACGCGGTATGGACGAAGCCGTCGGGCAAGGGTTCGAAAACGGCTTTGTCATCGTTAAATCCGCCGGCAACGAACGAGAGAGGGCCGGCCATGCCAGCCTCCGGCTGTTTCAGGGCGGCATGAAGATCGAATGGGACAGCGCTGATGCCGCCCGCGATTCCGATTATTTCCAGGGATGGTTCAGTTCCCAGGACAGACTGAAGTTTCGTCTCGTAAACCCGCTGGGGAACGACGCGCCAGCGCTTCGTCTTGGGGATGGGATAGTCTCCCATATCCTGGACGGCAATCGCTGCCAGTTGAGCCTGAAGGACTTCGTCAGAGAAAACGGCGAACAACGGCTGACCCTTGTGATCTCTCCCGAAGCGGCCAACATTCGCCCCGGAACATGGACGCTTTTCGTCGAAGGTGAAGAGATCGCGACGACAGACGGAATGTTCCATTTGTGGGTGGAACGGGCGAATGCGCGGCCCGTGACGTTCAAGGTACCTGATACCGCCGTTACGATCTCCATTCCCGGCACCGCGCAGCACGTCATTACCGTCGGCGCCTGCACGACGGACGTGCCGGTATCGCCGACGGGCGAGTCCTCTCTCGGTCTAACACGCAATGGGATGGCAAAACCCGATATCATCGCGCCCGGCGGGCCGACGAGCTCTGCCCAGGCGAACGGCGCCCCGACCGACGTGGGGCAGCGCCAAGGCACTAGTATCGCGGCACCGCACGTGACGGGGGTGATCGCCTTGGCCATGTCGCATCGCGACAAAGCGGGAAAGGCGCAACTGAACACGATCCAAATCAAACAGATGTTGCTGAAAACAGCGGTACGCCTGCGGCCGATCCACGACCCGGCGCTGGGGCACGGGATTTTGAACGCGGAAGCGTTTGTCAGCTTGGCGGCGCAACGGCCCTAGGCCTCCGTCACCAAAGAAGGAAAGGGGTTCCTATGGCTCAAATCAAATCAATCAGCAAAGAAGCAACAGAGATGGTAGTCGCCCCGCCAGAGCCGAAAGAGACCAGCGGAAAAGACGGGACCGGGCTGGACATGACCTCTCGCGCTGCGCGCAATTTGCTAAGGGCCGGGAAGGCAGATCGGACGCGCGGCAGCATCACGAATGAAACCGTGATCGGTGAGGACGAGCGCGTCCGTATCTTCGATACAGATCTGTTGCCATGGCGCATGATCTGCGCGCTTCGGTTAAAGGGCGCCACAGGCACAGCCATCGGCAGCGGTTGGCTGGCCGGGCCGAAAACCATTGTTACCGCGGGACATTGTGTCTTTCACACCGGCTTTTTCGGCGGTTGGGTCGACGAGGTAGAGGCAAGCGCAGGCAGGAACGAGGGCGAATTTCCTTTTGACACGGTCCGGGCCACGCGGTTTTCGATTCTGGACAGGTGGCACTCGGACGAGGACCCTGATTTTGACGTCGGCTGCATCCACCTTGACAAGCCATTAGGGGATAAGACGGGCTGGTTCGGCTTTGCAACTTTGCCGCCTGAAACCATCATAGACCACACGGTCAATATCTCTGGCTATCCCAGCGACCGAGGTTCCGGGCGCCAGCAATATTTTCACGCCAACAATATCCTGAATGTGGGCCAGCATCGAATCTTTTACGATGTCGACACCTTCGGCGGCCAATCGGGCGCGCCCGTTTGGATCCATCAAAAACCGGGTGATCCGCCCAAGGTCGTCGCGATCCACGCCTATGGCACCGGGGGCACGCCTTTTGATCTGGGGATCACGGCAAATTCGGCGCCCCGCATCACGCCAGAGCTGTTCGACATCATTCAAGGCTGGGTCGAAACGGATGGCGGCGGCTAACGCACCCTACACGATCAAGGTGGTCGATGCGAACGGCAGCCCCGTCAAGGGCGCGTTCGTTACGGTCACCGCGGCGGCGGCGGCCCTTCCAGAGATGTCCTTCGAGACAGGGCCGGAAGGGACAGCATCGCTGCGCCTGCCAGACGGCGAGGTGCGCTTGCTGGCACATCACAAGGGCCGGGCCGGGCAATTCGCTGCCCAGCTGGGTCTAGGGTCGGGCGAGCAAGAGCTGACCGTTCGTCTGGACCGCGGCACAGAGGGCGCGACCTACAGCGTCCAGCGCAACACCAAAACGTGACCAAGGAGGATTTCCGATGACCGACGATCTTAATCCGGTACCGTCCGGCGCCACGCGCCGTTGCATGGCTACCCGCGTCCGCAACGAGGCAACGCTCTTGGCTCATGAGCGCGCCGATCCCGTGACCCAGCAAAATAATGGCGAGGCGCGCGCCGCGCTGGACAACGACGACGCTGCGATGGTGGCCGCGCCGGGCACGTTCTCCAAGGGCCTCAACCACGACGAATGGGGACGCGTCAAGGTCGGGGACCTGCGCAAATTGATCAGCGAAATCAACCAGGACGCCCCGGGCAGCGCGCCCGGAATGACGCCCTTGCCCGGCACCTACGATCCAAAGTTCCCGGCAAAGTTCGACGTGCCGAAATATCAGGGCGGCTGGAAGTGGAGCTACAAGGTCCCCACAGAGCCGCGTAATTGGGAAAGCCCGATCGCCGGCCATACCCTGGAAACGAACGGGCCCGACCCTGATGATGTCGCGATGCCGCCTGCGCCCGCGCTTGGGTCTGACGAGTTGACCGCGGAAATCGCCGAAGTTTATGCCATGGCGCTGATCCGGGACGTTCCGTTCACCGACTGGGCGGGTAATCCAAAGGTCAAGGCGGTGCTCGCCGCGCTGAAAGAGTTGGACTTTTTCAAGAACCAGAACGCCGATCCGAGGGCCGAATTGCGGCGCAAGGCCCGGCTGATGGGCAGCGCGACGCTGACGGCTGAAAACCTGTTCCGCGGCTCGACTCCTGGCGCCCACAAGGGGCCATATATTTCACAGTTCATGTACGCGGGGAACACCGAAACCGCGGGTGGGCCTGAGACGCCACCAGAGGACGACGGCGCGGAACTCGCCAGTGTTTCGTCGCCAAGCGACGCGCTGACCCGCGCCAATGTCTTCGTGCCCACACAGCTGCGAGGCGCCGCCGAAACCGGCATGGCGGGCATGGCCGAGGCGACCGACTGTGAGGACAAGCTGAGGAATGCCACGGGCCGACAGAAGGGCGTGATACGCTATGGCACGCAGGCGATTCCTCAAACCCAGATCCCCCATCGCCCCAAGCGCGATCACATGACCTTTTGGGGCATGTGGCACGACGTGCAGCGCGGCGCGAACCGCAAGGGCTTGGATTACTACCTGCGCGCCAGGGACCTAGTTGCCGAGGACAAGGTCGACGAGCTTGAAACGCCCGACGCGCCGGTCTCGCGCTTTATCACCACCGGGCGGGACATCGCCACCTATGTCCATTTCGACGCGCTGTACCAGGCCTATCTGAATGCCTGCCTGATACTATTGGGCGAGCCGGAAGTCCGTGTCGACGTCGGCCTGCCAGAGGGCCCGTTTATCGACAAAAGCCAAGGGCATGACACGCGCGACGGCTTCTCCCTTTTCGGCGGGCCGCACATTCTTACCTTGGTGACGGAATGCGCCACCCGCGCGCTCAAGGCCGTGCGCCGGCAAAAGTACAACGTCCATCTTCGCGCCCGGCCAGAGTTCCTAGCTGCGGCGATCGCCGCCGAATGGAACGAGGAGAAGGTACTGGGCAATGTTGAAGGCAAAATCAAAGACATGCGCAAAGCCTTGGACAGCAGCGGCCTGCTCAAGCTCGTGTCCGACCACAACAAAATGCAAAATCAGATCTGGACGGATAACAACTGGAATCCTGATCTCAATTGGATCGATCCGGACAAAAACGCCCTTCTGCCCATGGCCTTCCCCGAAGGCTCTCCCATGCACCCCGCCTATGGCGCGGGGCATGCGACCGTCGCAGGCGCCTGCGTCACCATGCTCAAGGCGTTCTTCGAGATGTACAACGTCACCGACGGCGGGTCTTTCCGGGGTGGGGCGGTCAAACGGGGTGAACTTGATACCAAGACCATCATGGACACCCCAAGCCAGGTGCCAGCCGGCCTGTTCCCGGAAGAGCGTCAGTTGGCCGATCTCGGCTATACCGGCATCTACGAGCCTGATCCCGATTGCGATGGCATAGTGCTGCGGGAAGTCGGAGACACCGACGGCCTGACGATCCAGGGCGAGCTTGACAAACTCGCCGCCAACATCGCCATCGGTCGCGACTTTGCCGGTGTCCATTTCTACACCGACTATTACGAGTCGCTGCGGATGGGCGAGCGCATCTCGATCGGCATCTTGCAAGAACAGATGCTCACCTACCGAGAGCCGCTGTCGATGCGCCTGACCACCTTTGATGGCGAGCGCATGATGCTAATCGGCACGGGTGGCAGCGCGGGACTGGACGATACCCCGGTCCTTATCTGGGACAGCGATGGCAACCCCGTCGATTTCAAGACGTGGTTCGCCCGCAATTGATCTTGTGCCCGGGCCGCCTTGTGTGGCCCGGGCGCCCCGTATTTAATAACAGAGGCTCCGAACATGTCGGCAAAACCTGTCTCTTCTCTCCAAGCAGTGTCAGCGCTTGGAATTCTGATCGTGTTCGCGCTCTTCGCCGGTTACGTCGTCTATGTAGCGTCCAGCGGCGCGACCGATGGGGTCTGGTCTCGCATCCTTGTCATCTTCAGCAGTTTCGAGGCGCTTGGGTTTGCCGCGGCTGGCCTTTTGCTCGGCCAACAGATCAACGCTACGACAGCGCGGCGGGTGTCCGAACTGGAAACCAAGAACGATGGCTTGGCAGCAGATTTGACGAAGGCCGAGTTGCAGAACTCCAAGTTGGTCGGCGCCACGCTGCCGACGCTGCGGACGGTGCGCAAGCAACTTGAGATGCAACACGCGGCGGATGGTAAAAGCACGGAATTCGCCGAACTTCAGGTACAGGTGCAGCGGGACACAGTTCTGCAACTCCTCGATGAGGTCATTGCAGAAACCGATGCTGCACAACATCGGCGCTGATGTCGCGTCCCGTGTCGCCGGCTAGCTCATGGAGATGTAAAACGGCCCGCTGACCCGCCCGAAAATTATCGAAAACATTTGGTTTTGCTCTTCACAAGACCGCGAAGTTCGAGGTTCGCTTCGATCTCCGATCGTTCAATGCCATGCGCCGCAATGTGATCGGCGTTGTTCTAAGCCGAAAGATGGTCGAGCAATGCAATGATCGCCGGGATCACACCTGGTGCCACGTCCTTCATACACAGGTGGGTGTCGCGCAAATTAACAGCGGATTGTACCGCGGTCGCGGAATCGTCGATATCAAAGCTGTCGCTCGACATCACACATCCGATCAGGGTCTGCTTAGGTCCCCGCGAACTGTATTTCTAACGACGCAGCGAAAGACGACTTCCCGCACTTCCCTGACTTTTGTTGCGCTGGGACGAACGGCAGCTATCAGGTGCCGGATCTAATTCGCGAACGGCCGACATGGGCGCAAAGCAGACATGGAGTGCCCGGCGGCATATCGGTAACACGGGCGAAGCTGGCATACTGCCGATCCATGAGATTGCAGCAGAAGGCCGAATTTCAGCACCGAAGCACGAAAAGACCATCGGCTAATTCGGTGGCCGTGCCATCGTGATCATCTGAGAAGGCTTCATCTAATTTGTGCGCCTCCGCGTAGCCCGCCCGTAGAAGCGTTGCCCGGTTGAGCCTCTCTTCGAGCACTTGCCGCACCCGCAGGACCTCGGCGAAATCAGGTGTGGGCAGCATGAACCCCGGCAGCCTGCTTCTTCCCTTCGGTGGGCGCGCATAATGCTTCGCCGCGGTGAAATCAGTGCCGTGTCCTAACAGGGCGCCGACCTCTGAGGGCGTCAGAAGCGCTTTCGCAGCGGCCGCGAATGTGTGCCGGGTAGAGTAAAATGTCGGTCTGCGCTGGCGACGCGGCCAAAGCTCCTGGCAGACCTCGTGGAGCGTGTCTCTGAGCTGAGCGTAATAGGTCCGCCAAACTGCGCGGGCTCGGTCCTTTTCGCGAGGGAGACAGGTGCTCAGGTGTCCCTGCCAATCTCGAATTGCCTGCACCTCCTCGGTAGAGTCGCTCCAAGTCAAGGTTCGGGTCGGTCCGTGCGACCGGCCGTTTGTGCTTTTGCCGTTCTGCACCTTCAGCTTCCATCCCTCCTCCGTGTCCTGGATCATCCTCGTATTGATCCACTCGGAAGGCCGGAGGCCAGTGACGAGGCCTGCAGTAAGCAACAGAAGGACCGCCTCAGCATGTCGGCGCTTCGAGACTGAGAGGGCTGCGGTCAGCTTCTCCCAATCCTGACTGCTGATGCGCTTCTGCTTAAGGGCGGAAGTTCGGAGCGGGACCTTCGGCTGCAGGAACATCGGATTTCGGAGGGGTGAGCTAAGGATGGCGATAGCTCGCTGCACCTCCGCATGGACGGTCGCATTCATGCTGTCGCCCTTAAGTATCAGGCCAAAGACCCAGATCGATGCTGCACGATACTGGCGAAAACTCGAAGGGCTCATCCCACTACGACGATCTGTCAGCCAAGTGGCGTACCCCGGCAGGGATGGATTCTCTGTCGTTTCGAGCTGGTAATTTGCCAGGAGCCGGGCGGCGCACTTTTCGTATCGTTCGGTGGTCTCCGCAGTTCGCGACGTCGCTTCGGTGAGAAACGATGGGGAGTCAGTCAGTTGCGTAGCGGACGCCATCATAGCGCGACCTCCAACGTCCAGTGCCCACTTTCATCCTGTCGGGTGCACCACTTCCCTACTGATCTGCGAACACTGAAGCGCCAGCGGCTTTGCTTTCTGCATTGCTCGCCGTCCCGGTTGTCACCTGCTCTAAGTTGCCACCTCGCCGACGATGCGGATCGTCGCGTCGTTCGCCTCGACCTGCTCAGAGTGGGCGCGCGGGTACGCCTCGGAGAGCGAGACGTCCCCGGTGGGTTTTCTCGCGCATGGCCCGGCCGATCGGATCAGGTTTTCGTTCCGGATCCGCCGCTAATCCTGAGATGCTTTTGCCGGATAGACGACCCATCCGTCGCCCGTATTCTCCGCTCCCGGTGTCGGGGTGGCGGGGTCGATGCGGCCGGGGGCCATCAGGTGATCGACAGAGTGTCCGTTGAGCAGGAGATAGTCCGTGATGATCCGACGGTGGCAGCGCCACCAGACCGCCTCAGAGCACATCATGGCGATACGCTGATCTCGACCACGGCTCACAAGGTCCTCGAATGCAGACGCGAACGCTTCGCCGAGGGCGTAGTCCGCGTAATTGTGGAAGCTCTGTAGCCGCCACATGGCATTGCAGCATTCATCGACGCCGGATTGTTTGCGACGTCGACCTCCAAGGTCGGGGGCGTGCAGATAGCCGATCTGAACCCGTCCGAGCTCATCCGGGAAGTTGTCGATATTGTAGATCGGATTGCTGCGGGAGCGCGGAAAGGAGCGAACGTCCACGAGGAGGCCGATCCGGGCCTCCCGCAGCATCCGGATGGTCTCCTCGAGCTCGCGGTTCGAATGACCGATGGTCGTGAACTGCGCGACCATCAATCCACCTTCGTCAGCGCACTCTCCTTGTGCGCCGCGATATGGTCGGTCTTGTCGCTCTCGATCTCGTATTGGGGGTCATCTTTCGACGCGCGGCGACGGTGGCCCTTGTAGTCGAAATCGGCATGGTGAACCCTGAGGATTCTCCCGGTCACATGACCGGCTTCGGAATTCCAGCTGACATGGTGGCCTTCGGAAAACTTCGCCATCTCGTCCTCCTTCTGCAGCGAAATTCCTCCTGTGCCGCATTGTTCCGATCGGCTGGCGAACCGGGCGGGGATCCGGCCGGAATGGTCCGCGCAGAGCGGCGGCGACGGCCAGCGACATTGCGGTGCCATTCGTCTCGGCGCGGCTGGCCTCGTCGCTGACGCAGACTCATATAACCTCCGACGCAAAGCGGAGATGACCATGGCAGAACACGAAGTCGAGCAGACGCGGAACGACACGCTGATCGCCGAGAACGGCGAGCGCGCGATCTACAGATTCGAGATCAGGAAGCCCGACGGCATCTGGACGCCGATGTTTCGGGGGCAGGACACCATTCATGACGTTCAGGGCGGCGAAGTGGCTGCCCCGGCGCATCCGACCTTCCCGACCGAAGAGCAGGCGCGGGAGTGGCTGGAGGCTCGCACGGACTGACGCGGCAGTCGTCCGCAATACTTGCCGCATTTCGAGCGCGGGGCGGCCCGGCAGTTCCGCGTTCGCAGCCTGGGTCTGATCGGCCTGTCACTGACAGATGCGGATCAGACCGCCTCGTCTGCCTTCCATGCGAGCAAATGCGGTTGGGCGACGGCCTGAATCATCTCAGCACCGCGACCTGACGCAGGCGGTCGGCGGCGAAGTCGACGAAGGCGCGGACCTTTGCGGCGGCCCGGCGTCCCTCGACGTGGACGAGATGGATCGGCAGCGGTTCGGGCTCGTGATCTGCGAGCACCGTCTGCAGGGTTCCGCCCTCCAGATCGGGCCCGATCTGGTAGGACAGCACCCGGCACAGGCCCCAGCCGCTGCGCACGATGGCGATGGAGGCGGCCACGCTGCTGACCGTCAGGCGCGGCTCCACCCTGACGATCCGGGTTCCGTTCGGGCCGAACCGCCACGCCCTGGCCGGACCGTCGGGCATGGTCGCGACGAGGCTGTGGCGCGCCAGATCGGCCGGGTCCTGCGGAATTCCGTTCTCGGCGAAATAGGCCGGCGCCCCGCAGACGGCCCGGCGGACCTGGCCGATCCGCACCGCGGCGAGATCCGAGGACGCCAGGGGACCGATCCGCAGGGCGACATCGATCCCTTCCTCGACGAGATTCACGACCCGGTCGACCATCAGCACTTCGGCGCTCATCCCCGGAAAGGCGTCCAGAAACCCGGTCAGCAACGGCGCGATGTAGATCCGGCCGAACTCCTGCGGACAGGTGATGCGAAGTTGCCCGACCGGCTTGCCGGCCGCCCCGGCGGCGGACTCGTCGGCGGCCTGCAGATGGGCGAGAATTTCCCGCACCTCCGCCAGATATCGCCGCCCCACATCGGTCAGCCGAACCTTGCGCGTCGTGCGGGTGAACAGCCGGGCGCCAAGCCTTGCCTCGAGAGCGTTGACGCCGCGCGTGGCCGACGGACCGCTCATTCCCAGTGTCCGGGCACCACCTGCAAAGCTCTCCGCCTCGGCGACGGCAACGAACATCCTGAGAGACTGCAGCCGGTCCACCGCGGCCTCCATTGCTTCCAGAACTGCAACAGTGCGCTGCAGATTTCGCCTATTCTTCCGGAAGATGAGCATCGCTAGCTTGTCGGCGAGACGCAAGCCGCCCATCCGAAGGAACGCGATCCATGCGCCAGGACAGCTCTTCCGCCACCCGACCGGTGACCCTCTATCGCAACCCGAAATCCGGCCATTGCCACAGGGTGGAGCTGATGCTCCGCTTCCTCGGGCGGCCCTATGTGGCGGTCGACCTCGACATGGCCAATGGCGCCCACAAGCAGCCGGATTTCCTGGCGCTCAGCCCGCTCGGACAGGTGCCGGCGATCGAGGACAATGGCGTCACGCTGGCGGATTCGAACGCCATCATCACCTATCTCGCCTTGCGCTACGGCGACGGCCCGGCCTGGAGCGGCCGAACGCCGGTCGAGGCGGCGGAGGCCCAGCGCTGGCTGTCGATTGCCGCCGGCGAGATCGCCTCCGGCCCCTGCGCGGCGCGACTGGTGACCCTCTTCGGCGCCAGGCTCGACCACGATCTGGCGAAAGCGCGGGCACATGCGCTCTTCGCCGTGATGGACACCCATCTCGACGGCCGCGACTGGCTGGCCGCCGATCGCCCGACCCTCGCCGACGTGGCGGGCTACAGCTACATCGCCCATGCGCCGGAGGGCGGGGTCAGCCTCGCGCCCTACCCCCAGCTCCGCGCCTGGCTCGCACGGATCGAGGCGCTCCCTGACTTCATCGGCATGGCCCGGTCGCCGGCGCTCGCCTGACACCGGCAGGCCGCCCCGCACACAATCCGCTGCAAACCCCAGGAGGAGCCCCATGGCGTTCCCCACCTTCCACGCCGGCGAACTGGCAGCGCAGCGCCGGGCCGGCGTCGGTGACGTTGCGGCCGCGGCCGCCGGCTTCATCCGCGACCGGATGCCCGAGCAGCACCGCGCCTTCTTCGCCTCGCTGCCGTTCCTCGTCATCGCGAGCGGCGACGAGACAGGCCAGCCCTGGGTGTCGATCATCGAAGGCCCGGAAGGCTTTGCCACCTCGCCGAACCCGCGCCAGTTGCGGCTGGCGGCCAGCCTCGACCGGGCGGACCCGCTGGCCGCCACCCTCGCCTCCGGCAGCGAGATCGGCATGCTCGGGATCGCGCTCGACAGTCGCCGGCGCAACCGCCTGAACGGGTTCCTGCGTCCCGAGGGGGCGGGCTATGTCGTCGACGTCCACCAGAGCTTCGGCAATTGCCCGCAATATATCCACGCGCGCGAATGGCGCCGGGTCGACGCCCGCCAGGCCCCTCCCGCCCGGCACTTCGACCGGCTGCAGCCATCCCACGAAGCCTGGATCGCGGCAGCGGATACGCTCTTCATCGGCTCGGGTGTCGGGGCCGACAAACGCCGCACGGCGGCCGGCTTCGATGCTTCCCATCGCGGCGGCGAGCCGGGTTTCGTGCAGGTCGCGACGGACGGCTCCCTGCAGATCCCGGACTACCCGGGCAACAATTTCTTCAATACGATCGGCAATCTCATCCGCGATCCGCGGGTGGGGCTGCTGTTCGTGTCCTTCGAGACCGGCAGCCTTCTGCATATCGCCGGGCGGGCGCGGATCGAGTGGGATGCGGCGGGCAGCGACGATCCGCAGGCGCGGCGCATGATCCGCGTCGCGATCGATCGCGTGGTGGAGCGTCAAGGTGCCCTGTCGCTGCGCTGGAGCCGGGACGGCGTGGAAACGCTGGGGATGAGGGTGATCGACAAGGTCGTCGAAAGCGACGCCATCGCCTCGTTTCATCTCACCCCGCCGGACGGCGGGCCGCTGGCGCCGTTCCAGCCAGGCATGCATCTGCCGGTCGCACTGACGGTGCCCGGTCAGGCAAGCCCGGTGCGGCGCAGCTATTCGCTGTCCGGCAGCCCGACGGCCCGGCATTACCGCATCAGCGTCAAGCGAAAGGAACGGGGGATCGCCTCGCGCTTCCTCCACGATCAGGTCGCTGTGGGCGACACGATCATGACGGGGCGGCCGGCGGGTGCCTTCCAGGCCCCGTCCGGCGACAGCCCGCTGGTGCTGGTCAGCGCCGGGGTCGGTGTGACGCCGATGCTCTCGATGCTGCATGCCGCCGTGGAAAGCCAATCGGGCCGGCCGATCCGGTTCGTCCACGGCGCCCGAAACCGGCGCAGCCACGCCTTTGCCGCCGAAATCGACGCACTGGTCGCGACGGGCGCGCCCATCGAGCGGCGGATCTACTACAGCGCCCCGGAGGCAGCGGACGCGCCGGGCGTTCACTTCGACAAAGCCGGGCGGATCACGGCGGCGGACCTCATCGCCCTCGATGCAGGTGCGGATGCCGACTACATGCTTTGCGGTCCCGAGGGTTTTCTCGCGGACATCCATGCGGGCCTCGAAGCCGGCGGCGTCGATCCCGACCGGATCCACTTCGAGACCTTCGGTCCCGGCGGATAAGACGCGGATCGGACGGCGAAGCAGCTCCGCCGACGCGCTGAGGACGCCGGCACCACGCGGGCCGGACCGGATCGGACAGCGGTGCCCGTGCCGTCCTAACCCAGCGCGTCGATGACGCCTTGGGTCGTCGTCACGGTGGCGACGTTCTGCATGGCGTAGTTGATCGAGGCCTGGTGCCAGTCGGCATTCATGGTCGAACAGGCATCCTGCGGCACGATCATGTGGAAGCCCTTGTCGGCCCCGGTGCGGGCGGTGTGCTCGACGCTCATGTTGGTCCAGGCGCCGCAATTGATGATCGTGTCGCGTCCGCCATGGCGCAGATAGGCTTCGAGCCGGGAGGTCTCCCAGGCGCTCATGCTCATCTTTTCCACCACCAGATCGCCGTCCTGCGGGGCGAGACCGTCCACCGGGGCAGCGCCCCAGGTGCCGCGCACCAGGGCATTCTCGCGCTTCAGGCCCTTCATCAGTTCGGCATGCTGCGCGAGATAGGGCGCGCCCGGCTCGATCAGCATCCAGACATGCAGCACCATGATGCCGCGCCGCCGCGCCGCCTCAGCCAGCCGCGCGGCATTGGCGACGACGTTCTGGGCACGGGCATGGTCGGGCGCGCCGGAGGCGGCAAAGGCGCCGCCGTCGATGATCACGTCGTTCTGCAGGTCCTGCAGGATCAGGGCGGTGCGCGCCGGGTCGAGCCGGGCGTCGAGCCGCGGGCGAAGGTTCAGCGCCGGAGCAGCCACCCGCGCGGAGGATGGCGTCGGGGATGGCGTGGGGGTGGGGACCGGGACGGCAGCGGCGCGCCGCGGCGTGGTGCGCGGATACATGAAGGGTTCGTCGCGGCCACGGGTCAGGGTCTGGACCGAATAGAGCGACGACGTCGCGCACAGGAACAGCGTCGACCAGTCCTCGCCGCCCCAGTGCAGATTGGCGACCATTTCAGGGCAGCTGATCTTGCCGATCAGTTCGCCATGGAACGAGTAGACCCAGACGCCGCCGGGGGCGGTGACATAGATGTTGCCGTCCTTGTCGGCTTTCATGCCGTCGGGCAGGCCGGGTTTCAGCCGGTCCTGGATGCCGCCGGCGAAGAGCCGGCCATTCTCCAGCCCCTTCGCCGTCACGTCGAACAGGCGGATATTGGCCTGCTCGGTGTCGTTCACCCACATCCAGCGCTGGCAGGGCGAGAAGGTGAGGCCGTTGGGCTGGCTGAACAGATAGCGGTCCACGACCAGTTCGGGCTCGTCCCCCGGGACATGGCCAGGAGAGAGTCGATAGACGCCCTGAAAGCCCAGCTGCAGCGGGCGGGGAACGCCGAAATGCTCCCGGCGGCCATAGGTCGGATCGGTGAACCAGATCGCGCCGTCATTGCCGACGACGATGTCGTTGGGGCTGTTCAGCTCGCGGCCCTGATAATGCGAACAGAGGACGGTGCGGGTGCCGTCAGGCGCGATGCGCGCGATGGAAGAGGTGGAATGCTCGCAGACCAGAAGGTTCAGCTCGGCGTCGTAGGTCATCCCGTTGGCCTTGTTGGTCGGCTTCTGGATGACGGCGACGCCCTGCCCCGGCGTCCACTGGCGGCGGGTATCGGCGGGCATGTCGGAGAAGATGAGGTTGCCGTTCACCGGATGCCACAGCGGCCCCTCGGTGAAGGTGAAGCCGGTCCCCAGCTGGCGAACGGGGGCGTGTTCCTCGACGATGTCGCGGAAGAAGCCGTCCGAGATCGCTTCATGTGCCATAGCCTTGCCCCTCTCGTCGCGAATGGATGCCGCGCCCAGCACCCGCCGGCCGCCCCGGCGTGGCGGCGCGGTTCATTCCCCTATGCACCCTGGTCAGCCGGCAAAGTCAGACCGGGAACCAGGGGCGGTTCGGCAGGGTCTCGGTCATCGGGCCGGGCACCGTCATGCCGAGCCGCCCGACCACCTTCTGGCGCTCGATCTTCGCCGGCCGGTCGTGGATGGGCAGCAGGAACGTGTAGTTGTTCAGGAGCTTCTTGATCGCGCCCTTCTCGGCCCGCTTGGATTCGGAGTGGTTGCCGGTGACGCGCGGCTCCATCCAGTTGTTGGTGTGGACGTGGTTCACGATCTGGTCGTTGAAGTCGTAGATGACGTCGCCGCAGATGCAGGCGAGGCCCTCGGCGGTCTCGACGATGACGTTCATCGAGCCTTCCGTATGGGCCCCCGCCGGCTCGCACCAGACGCCCGGAATGATCTCCTCGGCCCCGGTGATGTCGAGATCGAGGAAGCGCATCGCCTCGGGCTCGTAGATGCGGTCGACCAGATGCTTGATGTCGGGCTTGGGATATTGCGGGAACATGATCCCCGACACCGAGAACTCCATCTCGCGCCGGTTGATGACGACGGTCGTGTTCATCGGGAACAGATCGTCCTTGCCGGCATGGTCGATATGCAGATGGGTGTGCAGCACGTAGCGGATGTCGCCGAGCTTCAGCCCGTGCCGGGCGAGCTGGTTCTCGATCATGTTCTCGTGGAACTGGAGGCCGCGCATGCCGAGGCTCTCCATGATGGCGTTGTCGCGGTAGCCGGTGTCCACGACGATCGGATATTCGCCGCCGGTGATCAGAAAGCCGTAGACCGGCACCCGGCGGGTGCGGCCGCATTCGTGCCCGAGGACGAGGAAGCTCGTCTCCAGCTCGATGTCGCCATAGTCGAGGATGTGGATCTGCAAGGCCATGATGGTCTCCCCCCTTGTGTCGTCTACAGCCGGTAGATGCGGGCTGCGGTGTCATTGAAGATCGCGGATTGCTTCTTGGCGGACAGGGACTTCGCCCCGGCGCGAAAGGCGTTGAATAGCTCGGTGTAGGAGGTCCAGAGCTTCTCGATGGGGAAGTTCGACCCGTACATGCAGCGCTCGGCGCCGAAGAGCTTTTCGGTCGCGAGGATCATCTCCTCGATGAAGGCCGGATCGTTGCGATGAATGAAGGTGCCGAAGGCGCTGAGCTTGGTGACGACGTTCGGGCAGTCGGCCAGCCGTTTCATGCCGTCGCGCCAGGCCGCGTCGCCCGCCTCGGACCGGTCCTCCTTCATCCCGGCGTGCTGCAGGATGAAGGTCACCTCGGGGCAGGCCCGGGCGAGCTCGGCGGCGCCTTCCATCTGCCCCGGAAACACCTGCAGGTCGAAGCTCCAGCCATAGTCGGCGAGCCGGGCGACGTTCTTCTGCACGGTCTCGTCGCGGGCGAGATCGGGGGTCTTGGCGAAGCGGTAGAGCGGGTTCTCGTGCCAGTGGAGCTGCTGGCGAATGCCACGCATCCGGTCGTGGCGTTTCAGCTTGTCGAGCTGGGCGGTCACGTCGCGTTCGGTGAAGTCCGCATAGCCGACGATGCCGGCGATGGTGCCGTGCTCCTCGGCGACTTCCTGCACCCAGGCGACCTCGTCGGCGGCCCAGTTCGGGGCCCAGTTGGCCTGCACATAGACCGATTTCGCAATGCCCGTGCCGGCGAGGTCAGCCTGGTATTCGCGGATCGAATAGTCGCGCATGATCGCGCGGTAGGGCCCGAAGATGCGCGGCTGTTCCGGGCCGATCAGCCAGGGCAGATCGGCCTGGCGCCAGATGTGATGATGCGCGTCGATCATTTTCGTCTCGCATATTCGAGGAAGTGATCGGCCACCCGGCCGGGCGAGGCGCCGTCGCCGAGATGATCGAGGACGGGCAGGATCATCTGCAGCCCGGCGGTGCGCGGCGCGTAATGCGGATCGGCGGCCAGCGGCGACAGCCAGTCGACCCGCCAGGCGATGCGGGAGAGGCGGTTGACCGCGTCGGCCATGGCCGCCGGCGAGCCGCGCTCCAGCCCGTCGGACACCACGGTCACCGCCGCGCCGCGCGCAAAGCCGGCGTAGCGCGGGACCGCGAGAAAGGCCTGCAGGGCTTCGCCAATCCGCGTGCCGCCATCGAAATCGGCAACGGCCGCGGCGGCCCGGGGCAGCGCCTGTTCGGCGTCGGCCGGCTTCAGGGCCGCGGTGATCCGGGTCAGGCGGGTGCCCAGCGTGAACACTTCCGCCCGGTCGGCGGCCTGCACCAGCGCATGGCCGAGGCGGATCATGCCCTCGCTCTGCGCCTTCATCGAGCCGGAGACGTCGATGAGCAGGAGCACCCGCCGCTGCCGCGACTTGCGGCGCGTCTCGTGCAGGCGCAGCACCTCGCCGTCGCGGCGTGCGGCCTCGCGCAGGGTCCGGCGCAGATCCATCCGGTCGCCGTGCCGGGTCGCGCGCCGGCGATAGGACAGGCGGCGCGGCAGCGCGGCGGGCGCCTGGCGCAGGAGCCGCGCTGCGGCCGCGTCGTCGCGGCTGGCGATGCTGCGCGACGTCAGGCGTTCGGCCTCGGTCGCATCCGCCCCCGCCTCGCTCTCGTCGTCCCCGGCCTCGATGTCATGCGTTCCGCCGGTCGGCTCGTGGGCTTCCGATTCCTCGTCCTCGGTCTCTGACGGGGCCCGGATCACCTGATCGAGAAACACGGCGCGGAAGATCGCGTCGTATTCGGCAACACGTTCGGGCGGCACGGAAAACAGCGCCCGCCCGGCGCGCCAGATGTCGGTCATGTCACGCGGGCCGAGAACGCCCACCGCCGCGATGAAGTCCACGGTCTGGTCCGGCGACACGGCAAAACCGGCCTGGCGCAGGGACGGCGCAAAGCGCAGGAACGGATCGAGGGCGCGCGGGGTCATGCCGCCTCGCCCGGCAGGATCGCCGCCAGCCGGTCCCGCATGTAGGAGAGGTCGTCATGGTCCTTCAGCGCGACGCCGATCGCCCGGGCGAAGGAGTCGGGCCAGCGGGCGCCCTGCGAATTCAGAAGCGTGGCGGCCTCGGCCCATTCGACGGTTTCGGCGACACCCGGCGGCTTGGCCAGCGGCTCCTGCCGCAAGAGGCCGACCGAGGCCACCACGGCCCGGGCCGTCGCTTCGGCGACGCGCGAGGCGCGGGTCATGACGATCCGGGCCTCGAGTTCGGGCGAGGGATAGTCGATCCAGTGATAGACGCAGCGGCGGCGCAGCGCCTCGTGCAGGTCGCGGGTGCGGTTCGACGTCAGCGCCACGACCGGCGGCTGCGCCGCGCGCACCGTGCCGGTCTCCGGGATCGAGATCGTGAAGTCGGAGAGGAATTCCAGGAGGAACGCCTCGAACTCGTGATCCGCCCGGTCGATCTCGTCGATCAGCAGCAGCGTGCCGGTGGGATTGCGCAGCGCCGCCAGCAGCGGCCGTTCGAGCAGGTAATCCTCGGAATAGAGATTGACGTAGTCCTGCCCCGCCTGCCGGATGGCCAGCATCTGGCGTGGGTAGTTCCATTCGTAGAGCGCCGAGGCGGCGTCGATCCCCTCGTAGCATTGCAGCCGGATGACGCTGCGGCCGAGGACGCCGCCGAGCGCCTTGGCGGCCTCGGTCTTGCCGACCCCCGGCGCGCCTTCCAGAAGCAGCGGCTTGCCGAGCGCCAGCGCCAGATAGGCGGCCGTCGCCAGCGCGTCGTCGGCGATGTACTGGGCGCCGTCCAGCGCCGTCTGCAGCTCCGCGGGAGACGAGATGCCGGCTATGGTCGCCCTTGTGACCATCAGGCGGCGCGTCCTTTCGAGCGGGCCGGCGGCCGGGCGCCGCCCATTTCGCGCAGGCCGCGCAGGATCTTCTCCGGCGTGATCGGCAGCGTGTCGCAGCGCAGGCCGATCGCGTCATAGATGGCATTGGCGATGCCGGGCAGTACGGGGTTGGCGCACATCTCGCCCGGCCCCTTGCCGCCGAAGGGCGCATCCTCGGCCGGGCGTTCCAGGACGGCGATGTGGTGCGGCACGACCTGTGCGGGTCCGGGCATCAAGTAGTGGTTGAAGTCCGTCGCCCCGTGCCGGCGGTCGGGATAATAGGGCTCGGTGGTCTCGTAGAGCGCGTGGCTGACGCCCATCCACGCCCCGCCGATCAGCTGCTGCTCCACCAGTTTCGGATTGAGCGCACGCCCCACCTCATAGGCGGAGTTGATCTCCTTCACCTCGACCTCGCCGGTCTCGTCGTCGACCTCCAGGTCGATGATGAGGGCCGCATGGGCGAAACAGGTCACCGGCGTCATCTCGCCGGTCTCGGGATCGGCGCTGGATGGCGGGATCAGGAAGATGCCGCGTCCCGACAGGGTGCGGCCCTGCTTGAACTGCGCGGCGATGGCCGTCTCGGCGACGGTGATCGCGCGGCCCGGCGCGCCCTTGACGTGGATGTTGCCCTTGCCGTCGGTCGTCAGGTCGCCGGCATCGACCTCCATCTCTTCGGCCGCCGCTTCCAGCATCTGCCGCCGCGCCTCGGTGCTGGCCCGGATCACCGCATTGCCGACCCGGTGCGTGCCGCGGGAGGCGAAGGAGCCCATGTCGTGCGGGCCGGTGTCGCTGTCGGCGGTGTCGACATAGACGTCCTCGATCGGCACGCCGAGGGTTTCGGCGGCGATCTGGCGCGACACGGATTTCATTCCCTGGCCGAGATCGATGGCGGACAGCGCCACCATGAACTTGCCGTCGGGGGTCGAATGGACCAGCGCCTGCGACGGGTCGCCGCCGAGATTCATGCCGATCGGATAGTTGATGCAGGCAAAGCCCCTGCCTCTGTGGATGGTCATGTCATCGCCTCCGCGTGCCGGACAGGAAGGGCGAACTGCCGGGACGACGCGTCCCGCGCGAAAACGGCTTGTCGGGCCGATAGGGCTCGGGCTCTGTCGGTGCCGGCCGCTGGTACGGCGCGTCGTGCGGCGCTCCTGGGGTCGAGCCAGGCGGCGATCCCGGCGCCGGCTGTATGCCGTAGGACGGCGACGCTGGCGGCGGGGCAGACGGCGCAGCAGGTGGGGGCGCGGCTAGGGGCGGTGTCGGCCGGGGCAGCATGATGCCGCCGCCGCTCTGGGACGCTGCCGGCCGATAGGGGGCGGAAGGCTGTGCGGCGCCGGAGGTCGGGCCCGCTGCAGCAGGCGGCGTCTCGCTCTCCATGCGGTGGCCGATGCGGTCCGCCTCGATCTGCATGTCGGGGTTCTGCGGCGGCGCCGCGACGATGGTCGCGCCATGCTGGCCGGCCGGCACCCGGCCGCGTCCGTTTCTCGAAGGCGCAGTCGAGGCCGTGCGCCCGGCCCGGCGTTCGCCGATCCGGCCCTCGTCGTCGGTCACCGTCTCGGGGATCGCCACCCGCTCCGGCGTGCCGCCGCCGGTCAGCGACGATTGCGCCATCGCCTCGGCCGACAGTGGCCATTGCGCCTTGCCCGCCGCCACCTGGCAGCATTCGATCAGCGCGGTGTTCTTGGCCTTGCGCCGATGCGCCTTCATGTCGCCGTCGCGATAGGCGTTGAGGATGCGCAGCTCGATCGGGTCCATGCCGACCGCCTCGGCGACCCGGTCCATCTGGCATTCGATGGCAAAATCCACCGCCGTGATGCCGAAGCCCCGCATCGCCGTCGCCGGGGTGCGATTGGTGACGCAGCAATAGACGTTGGACGCCACATTGGGGATGAAATAGGGGCCCGGCAGATGGCCGGTGCCCTTGACGATGGCGTAGGAGGACAGGCGCGTATAGGCGCCGCTGTCGAAGAAGCCGGTGAATTCGCGCGCGACGATGCGCCCGTCGGCCATCACGCCGTCCTTGAGCCGCCAGCGCTCGGCGCCGCGCGGCGCGCCGACCTGCATCTCCTCTTCCCGGTCCCAGGCAAAGCGCACCGGCCGCCCGGTCAGGATCGCGCCGAGAACGGCGGTCGGCTCGACGATGCTGTCGACCTTGCCGCCGAAGCCGCCACCGGCCGTGCCGCCGATGAAATGCAGGCGCGAGGACGGGATGTCGAGGAGCTTGGCCGTGGTGCCGAGCGAGAAGAACAGCGCCTGCGTGTTGGTGTAGCAGACATAGCGGTCGTTCTGCTCGGGCGCCGCGATGGCCCCGCAGGTCTCGATCGGCGCCTGCTCGATCGGCGACATCTGGTACTCGGCCTCGACGATATGGTCGGCGCGGGCGAAGGCCGCGTTCACGTCGCCGAAGCGCAGTTTCTGGTGATCGTAGCGCTCGTGATAGTCGAAGCTGTTGTTGGGATAGACCTCGTTGACCACCGGCGCGCCGGGCTTCAGTGCCTCCTCGGGGTCGAGGACATGGGGCAGCACCTCGTAGTCCACCCGCACCTGCGCCACCGCCTCGCGGGCCAGGCGCTCGGTGTCGGCGATCACCCAGGCCACCGTCTCGCCCTTGTAGCGGACCTTGTCATGGGCGCAGAGCGGCTCGTCGTCCTTGCCGAAATTGATCAGCGACAGCAGGGTGTTGAGGTTGTTCGGCACGTCCCTCGCGGTCGCAACCCGGCGCACGCCCGGCATCCGCTCGGCCTCGCGCGTATCGATCGAGCGGATGCGCGCATGGTGGTGGGGCGAGCGGACGGCGCGCATGTGCAGCAGGCCGTCGAACAGATGATCGTCGTAATAGGGCGTGCGCCCGGTGACATGGCCGAGAATGTCCTGCCGGATGGTCGGCTGGCCGATCTCCTTCAGCGTGTCGTCGCGTTCGTCGGCGAACAGGTCCTTGCGGAACTCGATGCTGGTCATGCCGCGCCCCTCATCCGCTGGCTCGCCCTCATGACCGCGTCGATGATGGGCTCGTAGCCGGTGCAGCGGCACAGATTGCCGGAGATCGCCTCGGCCACCTCGTCGCGGCTTGGGCTGGGCTGCCGGTCGAGCAGCGCCTTGGCGGCCATCAGCATGCCGCTGGTGCAGAAGCCGCACTGGGCGGCGAATTCTTCCATGAAGGCCGTCTGGAGCGGGTGGAGCTGCGGCCCGCCGGCCAGCCCGCCAGTCGTGTCGATGCGCCGCCCCTCGACGGTTTCGGCCAGTGTCAGGCAGGCCAGATGCGGCTGGCCGTCGATCAGCACGGTGCAAGCGCCGCAGGTGCCCTGGGCACAGCCCTGCTTGGGCGACAGATCGCCGGCGCCGCGCCGCAGGACGTCGATCAGATTGGCGCCTTCGTCGACGAACAGCGCGGTTTCGGCGTCGTTCAACGTGAATCGGACGGGTGTCTTGGCCATCAGCGCGCCTCCCTCAGCAACAGGCGCCGCAGATGCACCGGGGCGACCTCACGCCGGTACCATTCGCTTGCCAGCGCGTCGTCGGCCGGGGCCAGCCCATCGAGACAGGCGGCGAGCGCGCCTTCGATACCGGCCGGGTCCAGTGTGCGGTCCCGCAACGCGCGTTCCGCCGCCTTGGCGCGCAGCGGGGTCGGCCCCATGCCGCCGAAGGCGATCCGCGCGTCGGTGATGCGACTGCCGCCCTGCAGCCAGGCGGCGATGGACAGCATCGACACGCCCTTCGGCTTGACCCGGCTGATCTTGGCCCAGCGGAATTCCGACGCGGTGGCGCGCGGCAGGAGGACCGCCGTCACCAGTCCGCGCTGGCGGTCGCGGCCGGCAAGGAAGGTTTCCATCGGCTCTGTCGCACCGCCGGCCATCTCGACCCGCGCATCCAGCGCCAGGAGCGCGGTGGCCAGGTCGCCATAGGGATGCGCCGCGAAGAGATTGCCGCCCACCGTCGCCATATTGCGGACCGCAGGCCCGCCGATCATCCGGGCCACCGGATGCAGGATCTCGGCGTCGCGTGCGGCGAGAAGGTCGGCCATGGTGGCGCCGGCGCCGATCCTGAGGCCGGTGCCGTCGGAGCGGATCTCGCGGGGCATGGTGCGGGCCCGCACGATCCGGTCGAAGGACGGATCGGCGTAGTTCACGCCGCGCATCACCAGCGTGCCGCCGGCCAGGAAGCGCGTGCGATCGCCCATCTGCCGGGCCGCCTCGTCGAGTGTCGCGCAGGTCTGAACGCTCAGCATGTCAGGCCCCCAGCTCGGTTCGGATCGCCTCGAAGCCGGCGACATAGATGCCGTCGCCGACCGCGGCCCCCAGTTCGGCCTCCCGGCCCTTCGGCGTGTCGAAGCGGCTTTCCCAGTGCCAGAAGGTGGCGTCGCCATCGGTGACCGGGGACAGCCTTATGTGGGCGACGTAGTTGAGCAGCGGGATCGGCGTATCGAGCAAGCAGTAGGTCATCGACATCTCGGCATCCGACAGGGTCAGCAATTGCTCGCGCAGCTCCTCGCCGGTCTCGAGCCGGAAGCGGCGCACGGCGCCCACCTGGTCGGTCACGCGGCCGCGCTCGACCTGGCTGGTGGCGACCGCCGGGTGCCAGCGGTCATGGCCGTTGAAATCGCGCACGATCTCCCAGACCGCCTCGACCGGCGCCTCCAGAACGGTGCTGCGGACGACGTGAACCATGAGCGCCGCCTAGCCCCCGAAATGCCGCTTGAGCGCGTCGAAACCGCCCTGGAACACGTTGCGGCCGGTGCCGGTGACGAGATCGCTCTCGTCCTTCGGATCGCAGCTGAATTCGGCCGACCATTCGGCGAAGCAGTGTCCCGTGTCGGTGACCGGCGTCAGGCGCAGCGTCGCCATGTAGTCCGACCAGGGCTGCGGGCCGTCGAGCATGACGTAGGTGACGAACAGGTCGTAATCCGACATGCCGACGAGCTGCTCTCTGATGTTGTCGCCGCTCTGCAGGTGGAAGCTGCGAATGCAGCCGATCTTGTCGGACGGCAGGGCGTCCTCGATGCGGCTGTCGCGAATGCGCGGATGCCATTTCGGCAGCGCGTTGAAGTCGCGAATCCGCTCCCAGACGCGGGAGGCCTCGGCCGGAATGACCGAGCTGACATAGACCCTCGCCATGTCAGCGGCCCTCCTTCTTGTCGGCGGCGACCTTCGGCGCCTTGGCCCGCGCCGCTTCCGACGCCGCGCGGGTCATGTCGGAGGCGTTGCGGAAGATGTCGGACTTGGCGATGTTCGCCCCGTCGATGCCGATGTCGGAGAGGAGGCTGTCGACGAAGGGCGCCTGGACGCGGTAGCGCAGGGCCGAGTTCATCACCTCGTCCGTCGGGCTCGGGCCCTGCCCGCCGCCGCCACCACCGCTGGCGCCATTGCCGCTGCCGCCGCCATTCGCCCAGTCGAGGCCCTGTGTCCCCGACCCGCCGAGCTGCATGATGCGGATGTCGTTGATCTTCTCCAGCGGCTTGACGCTGGCCGCCACGATACCCTCCACATGCTCCAGCATCTTGCGCTTGAACAGGCTGGCGCGGGCGCCGTCGGTCAGGACGTTCTCGGCCTCGTTGATCAGCTTCTGCGCCTCGGCCTCGACCGCGGCACGGATCTTCTCGGCCTCGGCGCCGATGCGCTTGCGCTCGGCTTCCAGCTCGGCGCCGGTCACGCCGACCGTCTTGGCGCGCCGTGCGACCTCGCTCTCGGCCGTGGTCTTGACCTTCTCGCTGGCCTCGACGGCACGGGCGCGGGCGTTCTCGGCCTCGACCGCGGCGGCGCTTTCATCCAGCGACTTGCGATAGAGGGCGATGGTCTTTTCCATCGTCGCTTCCTCGACGGCCCGTTCGCGGGCGATCTCCAGCTTGCGACGCTCGGCCTGATGCCCGATGCGGGCGTCGTCGAGACCCCGCTCCGAGGCGATCTTGGCGCGCTCGACCTCCTCCTGGCTGGCGATCTCGGCCTCCCGCAGCGCCTGCATGCGGGCGATCTCGAGTTGCTCCAGCACCTTGCGGCGCTCGAGCTTGCGGGAATCGAGATCCTGTTCGGCGAGGATCTTCTCGGCATCGACCGTCTTGGCCTTGGAGACGCGGGCCGCCTCGATCGCCTCGTCGGCAGCGATCTGCGCAGCATCCATCGCCTTGTTGCGCTCGATCTCCAGCTCGCGGATGCGGCGGTCGCGGGCGATCTTCTCGGCCGTGGTCTCCGCCTCCTTCTCGATCCGCTGGCCATCGACCAGGCGGCGCGAACTGATTTCGGCGGCCTCGATGGCCTCCTGATGCTCGATCTCGCGGGAGCGGATTTCCGTGTCGCGGTCGATCGCGGCGGCGCGGGTGCGCTTCTCCTCCGCGATCCGCGCATTGGCGATCGCCTCCTGCGCCGTCACGCTGGCGACGTCCACGGCGCGGTTGCGGGCGATTTCGCGCTCGCGCATGTCCTGCTCGTAGGCGATGCGCTCGGCCGCGAGCTTCTTCTCCTTGGCGATGCGCTTGGCCTCGACGGCCTCCTGCTTGGCGGTGTCGGCAAAGGCCACCGCCTGTTCGCGGGCCAGATCGCGCTCCTTGGTGCGCTCCTCGCTCTCGATCCGCTCCACCGAGGTGCGGGCCTCGGTGGCGATCCGGGCCTTCTCCACGGCCTCGCGCGACGCGATCTCGGCCTCGTCGATGGCGCGGTTGCGGGCGATCTCCAGGCCGCGAACCCGTTCCTCCTGTCCGATACGCTCCTTGGCGGTGGCCTCGGCAGCCTCGATCTCGGCGGCGTCGAGCAGACGGCGGCGGGCGATCTCCAGCGCGCGGGTCTCCTGTTCGGAGGCGATCCGCTCGGCGGCGAGTGTCTTCTCGCGGGCAATCTTCGCGGCCTCGGTCGCCTGCTGCGACGCGATCTCGGCCTCTTCCAGCGCCTTCTTGCGCTCGATCTCCAGCGAGCGGGTCTCGCGGTCGGAGGCGATGCGGGCAGCACTGACGGCGCGTTCCTGGATGATGCGCAGCTTCTCGGCCGCCTCGCGGGCGGCGATCTCGGCCTCCTCGATGGCCAGATTGCGGGCGATCTCGCGTTCGCGCGTTGCGCGCTCCAGGGAGATGCGGGCCTCGCTGACCTCGTTCTCCTGGGCGATGCGGGCCTTCTCGACGCTTTCCTTCGCGCTGATCTCTGCCTCGTCCACGGCCCGCTTGCGGGCGATCTCGTTGGACTGGGTGTCCTGGTCCTTCTCGATGCGGGCGCGGGTCAGCTCGCGCTCCTGGGCGATCCTAGCCTTCTCGATCGCTTCGCGCGCCGCGATCTCGGCGGCGTCGGTGTCGCGCGTCGAGGTGATGCGGGTTTCCGACAGGACGCGCTCCTGCTGGATGCGGGCCTTCTCGATAGCCTCGCGCGTCGTGATCTCCGCTTCGTCGATGATGCGGGCCCGCTCGATCTCATGCTGGCGGATCGTCTGTTCCGACGCGATGCGCGCCTCGGCGATGCTGCGCTCGTTGGAGATGCGGGCCTTCTCGATGGCCTCGCGGTTCAGGAGGGTGGCCTCCTCCCCTTCCTTCTCGCGCTCGGAGCGTTCGCGGGCCAGATCGGCCCGCTGCTGGGCGCGGCGGAACTCGATCTCGCGCTCCTGCTCCAGCCGGGCGTTCTCGCTGTCGCGCTCGATCCCCAGCGACTGCTTCTCGGCCTCCAGGTTGCGGGCGCGGATCAGGAGGGAGGTTTCCTGCTCGATGTCGTTGCGCATCTTGCGGCGGCTCTCGATCGCCTCGATGACGCTCGTCAGGCCCTCGGCGTCGAAGCGGTTCGAGGGATTGAAGAACTCGATCTCGGTCTGGTCGATGTCGAGGATCGCGACGCTTTCCAGTTCGAGCCCGTTCTTGTCGAGCCCCTCCTGCGCGGTGGCGATGACCCGGCGCACATAGTCGCCGCGATGCTCGTGCAGTTCCTCGATCGTCATCTCGGCGGCGACGGTGCGCAGCGCCGAGACGAACTTGCCTTCCAGAAGCTGGTGGATGCGTTCGGGCTCCAGCGTGCGCCGGCCCAGCGTCGAGGCGGCCAGCGTCACGCCCTCCCTGGTCTGGGCGACGCGGACATAGAAGGACGCCTCCACGTCGATCCGCATCCGGTCCTTGGTGATCAGGGCCCGCTCACGCTCGCGCGTGACGTTGAGGTCCATCGAGTTCATGTTGACGGGGGTGATGTCGTGGACGATCGGCCAGACGAAGGCGCCGCCGTCGATGACCACCTTCTCGCCGAGGAAACCGGTCCGCACGAAGGCGATTTCCTTGGTGGACCGCCGGTAGAGCCAGTTCATCACCCAGTAGAGGATGAACACGACGATGACGGCCAGGATCAGCCACAGGATGAGTTGTCCGATGAGTTCGCCGGTCATTACTGATCCCTCCCCGCTTCGGCCTTGCGGCCGATCATCTTGAACCGTCGCGTCTGCTCGGTGAGCGCGATTTCCGTCGGCAGCCGCTCCATCGAGGAGGCGCCGTAGAAGCCGTGGCAATTGGTGGTGTTGGCGAGGACGTATTCGGCGTCCTCGGGCTGGGCGACCGGGCCGCCATGGACGAGGACCAGCACGTCCGGATTGACCTCCAGCGCGGCCTTTGCCAGCCGGTCGGTCACCGACGGCGCATCCTGCAGCGCCACCCCGGTTTCCGCGCCGATCGCGCCGCCGGTGGTCAGGCCCAGATGCACGACGATGATGTCGGCGCCGGCCGCCGCCATGGCGCGGGCGTCGTCCTCGCAGAAGACGTAAGGGGTGGTCAGCATGTCCCGCGCATTGGCGAGGCGGATCATCTCGACCTCCAGCGCGTAGGACATGCCGGTCTCTTCGAGATTGGCGCGGAAGCTGCCGTCGATCAGGCCGACGGTCGGAAAGTTCTGGACGCCGGAAAAGCCCGCCGCCTTCACCTCGTCGAGGAAGCGGTCCATCATCCGGAACGGGTCGGTGGCGCAGACCCCGGCCAGGACCGGCGTGCGCTTGACCACCGGCAGGACCTCGTTGCCCATCTCCAGGACGATGGCGTTGGCGTCGCCATAGGGCATCAGGCCGGCCAGCGAGCCGCGCCCGGCCATGCGGAACCGGCCGGAATTGTAGATGACGATGAGGTCGATGCCGCCGGCCTCCTCGCATTTGGCCGACAACCCGGTGCCGGCACCGCCGCCGACGATGGGCTCGCCCGCGTCGCGCATGGCGCGAAATCTCGTCATCAGGGTCTGGCGGTCGTGCATGGTCAGGCTCTCCGGGACAGTTTCGACGGGCTTTGCGGGCGCGAATGCAGGCTGCGGAAGCTGCGCAGGATCTCCGCCGCGAAGGCCGGGTCGTTGATGTTGTGGGGGACGCGAACGAGCTTGCGGGACGCGGTCTGGCGCACCGTCTCTTCCAGCGCGGCGAACAGGGCGCGGTCGGCGGCCGGGTCCCAGAAGGGCTGGCCGGGGGCGTCGAGCGCCGAGACGCCGCCCTCGGGCAGGTAGAACCGCACCGGACCGTTCATGCGGTTGAGCTTCTCGCCGATGAAGCGGCCCATCTCGGCGTTTTCCGCCGGTGTCGTCCGCATCAGGGTGATCTGCGGATTGTGCTCGTAGAACAGCCGGTCGCGATAGCGCTCGGGCACCGTCTGGGGCGCGTTGAAATTGACCATGTCGAGGGCGCCGCAGGCGCCGATATAGGGCTGCCCGCTGGCGATCATCGCGTCGAACCGGGTCTCGTCGGCCGCAAAGACGCCGCCGGCGACCATGTCGCAGATCTCGGTGGTGGTCAGGTCGAGGACCGTGCCGAGCATGCCGCTCGCCACGAGCTTTTCCATCGCCCGCCCGCCGGTGCCGGTGGCGTGGAAGACGAGGCAGTCATAATCGGCCTCCAGTTCCTTCACGACGGCCTGGACGCAGGTCGTGGTGACCCCGAACATGGTCAGGCCCACTGTCGGGCGGTCGGCCGCCGGGGCCGCGCTCGCCCGCGCCTTCACCATGCCGGCGACGGCGTTGGCGGCATTGGCCAGGACCTGCCGGGTGATCGTGTTGAGCCCCTGCACGTCGGCGACGGACGGCATCAGGGTGATGTCGGAGGCGCCGACATATTGCGCGGTGTTGCCGGATGCGACGGTCGAGACGACGAGCTTGGGCACGCCGACGGGAAGGCTGCGGAAGGCCGGCGCCACCAGGGCCGTGCCACCAGATCCGCCGGCCGCCAGAAGCCCCGCGACATCGGTCTGGGCTCGCATCCAGCGTTGGAAGGCGAGGGTCATGCCGGCCACCGCACTGCCCCGGTCGCCGGTGAAGACACCGGCCGCGCCGCGCGGATGATGGCCCGCCACGACATTGGGCGGCGTGTCGGCGCCCGACGGCTTGCCGCTGGTGGACAGGTCGACCATGGCGACGCGCAGGCCGGCGGCCTTGATGATGTCGCGCATGTAGCGCAGCTCGGCGCCCTTGGTGTCGAGCGTCCCGCAGACATAGACGGTGCCGCCCCGCGTCGCCGCGGGCGCCATCGGACGGCCTGCCGTGGCCGGAGTCTCGGCCGGCGTCGTGACGGTGCGCGCCGCACGTTCGATGACGTGGACCGGCACATTCGCCGACCAGCGGGTCGGGAGCTTCGGATTGGACAGGTAGATGCGGACCGGACCGCTCTCGGCCGGCGTCGCGGCCTCGCGGCGCGGCGCATCGGGCCCCGGCGTCTCGTCATGGGCATGGCGGCCGACGCCGAGAAGTGCCTGCTGCAGGTCGCGGTCGGCGGCGAGAACGCTCGCCTCCATCACCCGGTCGACCTTGCCGTTGATCATGATCGCGACGCGGTCGGCGACGGAACAGGCGACGCCGATATTCTGTTCGATCACCAGGACGTCGATGTCGCCTTCCTCACCGAGCCGCACCAGCATTTCGGCGACCTGGTTGACGATCACCGGGGCAAGGCCCTCGGTCGGCTCGTCCATGACGAGAAGGCGCGGGTTGAGCAGCAGCGCCCGGCCGATGGCGAGCATCTGCTGTTCGCCGCCGGACAATTGCCCGCCGCCATTGCTGCGGCGCTCGGCCAGGCGCGGAAACACCGAATAGATGCGCTCGGGCGTCCAGGCGCCGCCCTTGGTCGCGACGAGCTGCAGATGCTCGTCGACCGTCAGCGACCGCCACAAGCGGCGCCCCTGCGGGACGTAGCCGACCCCCATGCGGGCGATCTCGGCCGGGGTGCGGCCGGCAATGGCCTGCCCGGCCAGCGCGATCGACCCGGCGCGCACCGGCACCAGGCCCATGATCGCCTTGCACAGGGTCGTCTTGCCCATGCCGTTGCGGCCGACGACCGACAGGATGCCGCCGCCGATGCGCAGGTTCACGCCCTGCAGCGCGTGGCTGTGGCCGTAATAGACGTTGAGGTCGCGGACCTCGAGGATGGGCGTGCCCTCAGCCATGCCCGCCTCCCAGATACAGCGCCTGGACCTCGGGATCGTCCTCGATCTCGGCCGGCTTGCCTTCCTTGAAGACGCGGCCGTTGTGCATCATCGTGACCCGCTCGCTGACCCTGAGGGCCACGTCCATGTCGTGCTCGATGATGATGAAGCCGACATGGCCCGGCAGGCCGGTCAGGATGCCGATCAGTTCGCGCCGCTCGGTCGGCGACAGGCCGGCGGCGGGCTCGTCGAACAGGATGAAGCGCGGCGCCCCCGACAGCGCCATGGCGATCTCCAGCTGGCGCTGCTGGCCGTAGCTGAGATCGGCCACCGTCTGGCCCATCACGTCGCCCAGATTGACCGTGCGCACGAGATCCTCGGCGGTCGCCACCAGCGCGTCGTGATTGCCCGGCCGGCGAAACGAGAACCGGCCGCGCGAGACGCCGCGGCAGGCCAGATAGACATTGTCGCGGACGCTCAGCCCGCTGAACAGCAGCGAGATCTGGTAGGTGCGCCGCAGGCCGCGCCGGATCCGCTCCTGGGCGGGAAACTCGGTCACGTCCTCGCCGAAGAAGCGGATCGCACCGGTGGTCGGCGGAAAATCGCCGGTGATGCAGTTGAACAGGGTGGTCTTGCCGGCGCCGTTCGAGCCGAGCACTGCGTGGCGCTCGCCGGGGCGCACCTTCAGGTCGATGCCGCCCAGCGCTTCCAGGGCGCCGAAGCGTTTCGAGACGCCGCGCAGTTCGAGGGCGTAGTCGGCGCTGGCGCCGCGCGAGGATGTGGCGGTGCTCATGGCGCCTGCCTCCGGTCGGTGCCGGTCAGCGGATCGCGATTGCGGCTCTCGCGGAACTTGTCCCACATGCCGAGAAAGCCGTCGGGCGAGAAGAACACGACGACCAGGAAGCCGATGCCGACCAGAAGCTGGAAGCGTTCGCCGGAGAGGCCGAGCGAGATCAGGACATCGGTGGAGAAGGTCTTCAGAAGCACGTAGATCAGCGCGCCGATGAAGGCTCCGATCGGATGGCGCAACCCGCCGACGACGGCGATGACGAGGATGTCGATGGCCGGCTGGATGCCGACCGTGCCGGGCGAGATCTGCTGGCTCTGCCAGGTCAGCAGGATGCCGCCGACGCCGGCGATCAGCCCGGCAAAAGCATAGGCCGCGACCCGGTGCGCGGTGACGTTGTAGCCGAGCGCCGCCATCCGCCGCGGATTGTCGCGCACGCCCTGAAGCGCCAGGCCGAAGGGCGCGCGGCTGATGTAGAGGACGGCGAAATAGCCCACCGCCGCCCAGAACAGCGACAGATAGTAGAACGGCACCGACTCGCGCCAGTTCACCCCGAACAGCTGCGGTGGCAGCACCGAGTTGAAACCCGAGAAGCCGTTGAAGACATCGTAGTTCTGGCGGGTGAAGTAGAAGAACGCCGCCGCGATGGCGAGGGTGATCATGATCGTGTAGATGCCCTCGGTCCGCACGGCGAGCCAGCCGACGGCGGTGGAGAACAGCATGGTGATCGCCAGCGCCAGCGGGATCACCACCCACCATGGCCAGCCCTGCGAGACCGCGCTGACGCCGCTCACGCCGAAGATCGCGACGAGGTAGCCGGCCAGTCCGGCAAAGGACATCTGCGCCAGGCTGACCATGCCGCCATAGCCGGCGAGGAACATCAGGCTCAGGGCGATGAGGCCGAGGACGAAGGCCCAGCCCATGATCTGGAACAGGAAGAAGCCCGAGGCGAAGGCCGGCATCACCAGAAGCAGCAGCCCGACCACCCAGTAGGCCGCGGGCACCCGCTCGAGGCCCGAGGGCCGCGCCGTGACGGAGGGCCTGTCGATCGCCACCATCTAGGCGCGCCCCAGGAGGCCGTAGGGCCGGAAGGCCAGCACCACGACCATGATCAGGAAGGTCAGCACCACGGCGTAGGTCGGGAAATAGACCGAGCCGAACTGCTCGGCCATGCCGATCAGCAGGGCCCCGAGGGCGGCGCCGGGGATCGAGCCCATGCCGCCGACGATGACGACGACGAGGGAGGCGAGCAGGAACCGCGTGTCCTCGCCCGGCGCGACCGACTGGAAGGTACCGCCCACCACCCCCGCGACCCCGGCCAAGCCGGCCCCGAAGGCAAAGACACAGGCGAAGACGAGCTGGATGCGCACGCCGGTCGCCGACAGCATGTCACGATCGTCGACGCCGGCGCGCACCAGCATGCCGATCCGGGTCCGGTTGAGCATCAGCCACATGGCCAGGCCGACGACCACGGCGGCGAGGAAGATGACGATGCGCACGGAGGGATAGCGCAGGAAGATCAGCTCGCCGCGCCGGTCGTAGCCAGTGGTGAAGAAGGTATCGAGCGGCCCGGAGAGCCATTGCGGCGGGGTGATGTTGTAGAAATCGCCGCCGAAGCTCCACAGCATCAGGTCGGCCAGCACGATCGAAATGCCGATGGTCACGAGGGTCTGGCGCAGATCCTCGCCCTCCATCCGGCGAAAGACGAAGATCTGCATCAAAACGCCGATCAGGCCGACGATGATGAAGGCCACCGGGAAGGCCAGCAGCCACCAGCCGGTGATGTCGGCGGTGTAGAAGCCGACATAGCCGCCGATCAGGTAGAGCGAGCCATGGGCGAGATTGACGTTGCGCATCAGGCCGAAGATCAGGGTGAAGCCCGACGCGACGAGGAAGTAGAGCCCGCCGAGGGTGACGCCGTTGAACAGCGCGTTGAGGAAGATCTTCTTGCGGCCGATGACGTCTTCCAGCCCCTCGGGCCAGACGGCGAAGATCGCCCACAGGAGGACGACCGCCAGGATCGCCAGGATCGCGGTCCAGATCGGATGCCGGGTCGCAAAGACCCTCACGTCTCGGCCCTCCGGCCGGTCCGTGCCTGGCAAACCTCAGGTCGCGTCACAAAGATCACGGCTCATCTCCCCCGAGCCAATGGCTCTTCAGGGACAGATGCTAGTTCGGCCGGGGGCTCGGCGGCATACCCGATAGTCTGGTGCGGTCCCCCATCATCGGAAAAGCGCCCGACGTCACATGCGCCACCCGGCGGTATTCGCTCGGCGCGATGCCGACATTGGAGGAGAAGAAGCGGGTGAAGCTCGCCTGGCTGGAAAAGCCGAGATCGAAGGCGATGTCGGTCACCGATTTGGGCGTGCTCAGAAGGTCCGAAATGGCGTTTTCGGAGCGCAGCGTGTTGATGTAGACATTCGGCGTCACGCCCATGAACTGCTTGAACAGCTTGAAGAAATGCGGGCGCGACAGGCCGACGGAGCGGGCGACCTCGTCGATCGGCATCTCCTCGCCGACCTTCTCCTGGATCAGCCGCAGCGAGCGGCGGACGCGAAAGTCGGAGAACCGCCGCAGGGCCGAGGGGCGCCGGCCGTGGCGCTGGTCCCAGGACAGACTGAAGCACTCCTGCGTCAGGGTGAACAGCAATTCGTCGAACGCCATGGCGTTCTCGTTGCCCATCAACAGGACGGTGATCCGGGTCAGCAATTCGCGCTGCCTCTGGTTGAGGGTCAGCCGCGACCGGCCGAAGGACAGCGAGAACTCCGCCATGTCGCTGTTTTCCAGGAACCACATCGGCTTGATGTAGAGGACGAGGCAGATGTTGATCCGGCCTTCCGGCACGTGGAAGGAGTGCGGCTCCCACGGGCTGACCGCGACGGCATGACCGGGTGTCAGGTCGCTGCGCGCATTGTGCACCATCAGGCTGGCGGCATCGCCGCCGACATAGAACACCAGATGCCCCTCGCGATGGGCATGGGTGGTGATGGTGCGATCAAGCTCGTACAGCGCGGCACGGCCGAAGGCGCCGTGACACACCGCGATAGCATGGCTCATTTCGTGATCCTCCCGATCAACGACGGCCGCGCGGCTTCTCCCTCCGCTTCGACCGGCCAATTATCGGGCCATGTTCCGTGCGGCCAGACAAGTTCGAAGAACAAAGAAACAGACTTTGCGGTATACAGCGCAGGACGGTCGCGAGTGCTTCAGACGTGCCTAAGAGGCGGTGTAGGCCGTCTTCACGGTGCTGTAGAATTCCGCTGCGGAGGCCCCCTGCTCGCGCGGCCCGAAGCTCGAGGCCCGCGTTCCGCCGAACGGCACGTGATAGTCGACGCCGGCCGTCGGCAGATTGACCATGACCATTCCGGCGCGCGCGTTGCGCTTGAAATCGCTGGCATATTTCAGGCTCTCGGTACAGATGCCGGCGCACAGCCCGAAATCGGTCTCGTTGGCGGTCGCCAGCGCCTCGTCATAGTCGCGCACCCGGATGACGGAGGCGACGGGACCGAACACCTCCTCGCGATTGATGGCCATGTCGCGGGTCGTTTCGGTGATCAGGGCCGGCGACAGGAAGAAGCCCTCCGTCGCCTGCGTCACCCGATCTCCCCCGACCCGCAGGCTGCCGCCCTGGGCCTTGGCGCGGGCGATCGCCGCCTCGTCGATATGAAGCTGCGCTTCGTCGACGACCGGACCGATGTCGGTGCCTTCCTCCAGCGCATGGCCAGTGCGCAGCCCGGCAAGGCGCTCGGCGACCGCGCTGACGAAACGATCGTGGATGCGCTCGGTCACGATCAGCCGCGACGAGGCGGTGCAGCGCTGCCCCGTGGAATAATAGGCGCCGTCCACCGCCGCCGCCACGGCCCGGTCGAGATCGGCGTCGTCGAGGACGACGAGCGGGTTCTTGCCGCCCATTTCCAGCTGCACCTTGCGCTGCAACGGCGCGCTGGCGGCCATGACCCGCGCACCGGTCGCCTGCGAGCCGGTGAAGCTGATCGCATCGACACGGGCGTCGTCCAGCATCGCCTGCCCGACGACCGAGCCCGGACCGGTCAAAAGGTTGAGGACGCCGGCCGGCAATCCGGCGCGTTGCAGGATATCGGCCAGCGCCCAGGCGCAGCCGGGCGCCAGCTCGGCAGGCTTGAACACCACCGTGTTGCCCCAGGCGAGCGCCGGCGCGATCTTCCAGGCCGGGATCGCCATCGGGAAATTCCATGGCGTGATGATGCCGACGACGCCCACCGGCTCGCGGGTGATCTCGATATTCACGCCGGGACGGACCGACGGCAGGAACTGGCCGCCGGTGCGCAGCGGCTCGCCGGCGAAATAGCGTAGGATGCGACCGGCCCGCGCCACTTCGGCGATGGCATCGCGCAGGACCTTGCCCTCTTCACGGGCCAGCAGGCGGCCGAGCTCGTCGGCCCGGCGCAGCACCTCCTCGCCGGCCCGGTGCAGGATGTCGGACCGGGTCTGGGGATCGGTGCGACCCCAGGCGGGTGCGGCGGCGCTCGCCGCGGCAATGGCGGCCTCGGCTTCGGACCGGCCGGCTTGGGCATGGACATCGACGATGTCGGAAACGTCGGACGGGTTCACATTGGGCAAGGCGTGGGAGGTGGTGGCCCATTCCCCGCCGATCAGCAACGGCTTCACCAGACCTCCTCCAGCACCGTGCGGGCAGCGCCTTTCGGCAGGATGTCGGCGCGCTCGGCCTCGGACACCGCCTCGTCGAGATCGTCCGGCGTCAGCCCGAGATCCGACAGGCGCGGCGCAAGGCTGGGGATCGCGCCGAGATAGGCCGACAGCCGCTCCGTCGCGGCGCCCTCGCGCCGATCCGCGCCGGCACCGATCATCCGGCCCAGGAGATCGGTGCGCTCGACTTCCGCCTCCATCGCCGCCAGCGCTCCCGGCAGGAGCAGCCGCGCGGCGGCCAGCGCGTCGAGGCCGGAATGCTGGGCGGCCAGCACCACCGCCAGCATCTGGGCCGGGCCCAGCCCCTTCTGCTGGCTCAGCGCGGCATTGAGGCCGGCGGCCATCAGCTCGCGGCTGACCGTGACGTCGGGGGCCGCCGCGAGCCGCGGCAGATTGGCGACGCTGCGGCTGAAGGCGTCGAGCGCCATGCCGTCAGCGGTCGGATTGTAGGTGGAGGCCAGATAGGATTCGAGACTGCGCACGAGGCTGCGCAGGGCCGAGCGCAAATTGTCCTCGGGACCGGCCGACAGGATCAGGGTCGGGTCGCAGATCAGGACGTCGGGCAGGCCGCTGCGCCAGCTTTCGACATTGCGCCGGCAGGGGTCGGGCAGGCCGTCGATGCCCGGCACGGCATAGAGCTTGGGCCGCGGCCCGAATTGCGACAGCATCTTGCGGGCCTTGCGGCCGAGCTCGATCGCCCGGGCTGCCCCGAAGGCGATGATGGTGTCGACGCGCTGGCCGGCGAACTGCTCGCACAGCGCCACGGCGGCGGTCGACAGATCGGCCGTTTCGGCGAGATCGAAGGACAGGATGTCGGTTGCGACCGGCAGGCCGGACAGGATGACCTCGCGGCTCTCGGCGGCGCCGGGCGCGTCGGGGACGATCAGCAGCGGTGCGAGGAGCGCCATGCTCTCGATCTCCGAATGCAGCGCCTCGGCGAGAACGGCGTCGGCAAAGTGCACGCGCGTGGGATAGGTGATGAGCGTCATTGCCCCGGCCGATGCGATATGTCGGGAAGACGGCGGCCCGGGCGCGTGCGCACCCGGGCCGCTGGCTCTCGCGTCAGTAGGACTTCTGACAGGCCGGAACGTCGCGGCTCGGCAGGCCGATGGCATCGAACGCGGCCTTCTCGATGCCCAGCGTCTGGTTCACGTCGTCGACCTTGCGGACCATCTTGTTGGCCAGCGTGCCGTCGTCGAGTTCCACCACTTCGGTCACGAAGTTCGCACCGATCGCCTGGCGGTTCTCGTCCAGGGTGATGTCGCCGTTCGGCGCCTCGAGCTTGAGGTTCGACAGGCAGTCGCGGAACTTCGTCTGCCCGTCGGAGAGGTCGCCCTCGACCGTGCTCAGGCACTGAAGCGCCGCGCTGGTGGCGTTGTAGTAGCCGGTCGCGAACAGCGACGGGGTCGGGAAGCGATCGCTCTCGGGGAAGCTGTCTTGATAGAGCTTCACCCATTCCTGCCAGCGCGGATCGTCCCAGGTGTCGGCCTGCGGGCCGGAGGACGGGACCCCGATCAGGGCCTGCTTGGCGCTGCCTTCCGACGACAGCACCGATCCGTCGACCATGATCGAGCCGCCGATGAGGTTCGCCTGGCCGCCGGCCTGCTGATACTGGTTGAGGAAGTTGACGGCGTCGCCGCCGCCCAGGCCCAGATAGATGGCGTCCACGTCGTCGGGCAGTGCCGCGATGATCGAGCCGAAATCCTTGGTGCCCAGCGGCACCCAGAACCGGTCGGTGATCTCGCCGCCAGCCCGGCAGAACTCGGTCACGAAGCCGAAGACCTGGGTGTAGATGAAGGAATAGTCCTCGCCGATGGTGGCGACGTATTTGTAGTCCTTCTCGTTGAAGACGTATTCGCCGAGACCCGCCGACCATTGCGCGCCGTCGATGTTGAAGCGGAAGAAGTTCTCGGACGGCGTGACGTAGGTGGTCTCCATGGCGCCGGAGATGCCGTTGATGAAGGTGACGTCCGGCCGTGTCTTGGAATAGTCGCGGATCGCGATGCCTTCGGAGCCGGACAAGGGCCCGATGACGATGTCGACGCCGTCCTGGTCGACCAGCTTGCGGGCGCCACGGGTGGCGCTGTCCGGCGTGGTGTCGGTGGACTGGGTGATGACCTCGATCTTGCGGCCACCGGCCTGGTAGTCGGCCGCCTTCAGCGCCGCTTCCAGGCCGCGCACGCCGTCCTGGCCCGGCACGGTATAGGTCCCTTCCAGCGTCACCAGCACGCCGATCTTGACCGGCTCGGAACTATCCTGCGCCACAGCCTGCGTTGCGCCCGCGGCAAGCAGGGCGAGTGTCGATAAACCGCACATCCATGTAGTTTTCATCTGTTATCCTCCCATAGACTTCGGTCCGCACCACGCCGCTCCTGAGACGGGCCGCCCGAATGCCAAGCCTGACCGAGCCGGCCGAAAGACCGATCACCGGAAGTGCGCTGGCGTATCCTGTGATCTTTTTTTTGCACCTTGCCGCTTACTGTCGTTCCGCCGGGTCACGCTGCGATAGGCCGCCGAGGCGCAGGCCGAGCACCAGCGCGCCGCCGACCGCGACAAGGGCCGCGATCATCAGCGTCTGCTGCCAGACCGGGCCGTCCGACGGCAGGGTCGAGACGATGCGGATCAGGGCGCCCGCAACGCCCAGCGCGAGCGCCTCGAACAGCCCGTCGAGACGCCGCGAGAACAACAGGGCGGCGACGCGGAAGGCGGCGACCAGCATCAGCGTCTGCCCCAGAAGCGCCAGCGCCGGCGTACAGCGGATCATGTTGCCGAGGCTCGCGGCATCCGCGACGCAGACGCTGTCGGTGAACAGCAGCATGTAGAGCTTGAGGATCAGCGCGATGGCGAGGCCCAGCCCCAAGAGCATCTGGCAGACCACGAGGACGATCTGGGCCGGGCGCTCGAAGGCGCGATAGAGCGACAGGGCCGCCGGCGTGGCCTGGCGGGGTTCCACGTCGCGCTCGTCCTCGCGCCACCGCTCGTCCTGCATGCTTTCGCCCCTCCGTGCCAATACCGGCCAAGCGTCCTCGCCCGGTGGCATGGGCTCAAGCCCGGCGCGCGGCATGCCGTACCCAGGCGTCTGATAAATCGCGTCCGTCTGGCCAGTGGGCGGGAAGGTCGGCACGCCTCCGCGTTCCGGCATCGCGCCACACGATCGCGCGAGCGGCGGCATCGGCGCTGGTCCGGCAGAGGGTTCGGCAGGCATAATAATCGGCACGCGGTCGCCGCAGATCAGCGGGCTGCGATCGAGGGAGTGGTGCCGGTTTGGGCTTGCGAGCGACGACAGATGCGGGACGCCCCTGCGCGGAGGGCATGAGCAGGCGCCCGGTGCGGCGCGCGACAGGCTGGCTGGCTACGGCCGGCGCATGGGGCTGCCGCCTGCTCGCGGCCGGGATCGCGGTGGCGGTGATGACAGGGGCCGCTGTTTCAGCGCCGGCCTGCTCCGGGGAGCCGCGCTTGCAGACCAATGGCGTCAATCTGATCCGCACCGAGAATGCGCCTTTCGGCTCACCGGCCAGCCGCGAGAGCCTTTCCCGGCTGGCGAAGCTCGGCGCCGACAATGTGGCGATCGTGCCGTTCCTCTGGCAGCCGGGGCCTGACGATCCGCAGATCGGGCTCGGGTCCGACATGAGCCTCGACGAGCTGCGCGTGGCGATCGCGGCGGCGCAGGCGGCGGGCCTCGACGCCTTCGTCAAGCCGCATGTGTGGGTGCCTGAGACATGGGCCGGTGCCATATCGATGCCCGACGACGCGGCGTGGACCACCTGGTTCGGCCATTACCGCACGGCGCTGATCGACATCGCGCAGGTGGCGGCGGATGCGGGCGCGACGTCCCTCGCCGTCGGCACCGAGCTGGTGCAATCCACTGGCCGGCCGGAATGGCCGGGGCTGATTGCGGAGATCAGGGCGATCTTCCCCGGCACGCTCGTCTATGTCGCCCACAATGCCGACGAGGCCGAGACGGTGCCGTTCTGGGCGCAGCTCGACCGGATCGGCGTCAGCCTCTATCCGCCGCTCGGCGCCGACGACGCACGTCAGGACTGGGCGGCAGCGATGGCCGACCAGCTGGACCGCATCGCGGCCGTGTCACGGAAGAGCGGGCGGAAGGTCTGGGTGGCGGAATACGGATTGCGGTCGGCCGTTGGCGCCGCGGCCAAGCCCTGGGAGAGCGCCGAAGAACGCGACGCGGCGCCCGACGACGTCCTGCAGGCGGAAGTGATCGCCGAATGGCACTGCCAGTTCGACCCGGCCGTCGTCGAAGGCGCCTGGGTCTGGCGTTGGTTCACCGATCCCGACGCCGGCGGGCGGACCGACACCGATTTCACGGTGCAGGGAAAACTCGCCGAAGGCGTGCTGTTCTGCCAGTGGCGCGGCGGCTGCTGAGCCGCCGGACGGCTCAGAACCGGTGCCAGACAGCGGCGACAAGGCCGCGTTCGCGCAGGGCGTTCTCGCCGGCGATGGTGGCGACGCCGCCGAGCTGCAGCGACCAGCTTTCATTGACGTCCCAGACGCCGCTGAGCTGCAGCTTGTGTTCGCTGCCGCTGACGAAGAACGATTTCTCGCTGCCGTCGCCAATCGAATTGAACGACTGAACCAGAAGCAGGAGATCGTCGGCGGGGCGGGTGCCGAAGGTCACGTCGGCCTTGAACTCGCTCGGCGGGTCGCCGAAGCGGGCGCGATAGCCGAGCTGGACGTCGAGGAAGGACGACCAGCTTCCGATGCCGAAGGAGCGGCCGTAGAGCATCCGCATGTCGAGTTCGGGATCGGTGTTGCCGATGGAGGCCGGATCGTCGTCATCATAGGTGCCCGGAATGCGGGCGACGACCTGTCCCGACAGCACCGAGACGTCGTCGGACCACAGCCGGACGCGGCCGCCCAGCTCGGAATAGCCGAGCCCGAAGCGCGAGGCGTCGGTGGGCTGGCCGATATCGACCGACTGGATCTGCGGCTGCAGGATTGCCGTCACCGCGTCGGTGATGCCGTATTCGATCAGCGTGTTCAGCTCGAACTTGCGATAGTCGGGAATATCGACGGCGTTGCCATCGTCGTCGAAGCCCTTGGGCGAATCCGTATAGGTGCCCGAGACGATGATTTGACCGTGGCCCTTCGCCTGGGTCCAGGCGCCGGCATGCGCCGCGGCCGTACCGGCTCCAACAACCGCAGCGGCGAGCAGCGCGCGCATGGCGACCGCGCCGATCATGGGACGAGCAGCGCGGTGCGGGTGACGACGCGGTCGCCGCCATCCTCGGCGGCCCGCTCGGCCGCGGCGATCGCGTCCGCGACCACGTCGCGCGGGGTCCGCTCGCGTCCGTCGGAAATGACCGTTCCGACGCTGAGCGTCGTGCCGGTGCCGGCGACACCGGAGCGCGCGCGTGCGGCGAGCTCCGCCAGTTCGGCCTCGGAGCAGTTTCTTGCAAAGGCGACGAAGATGCCGTCGTCGTAATGCGCCAGATGGTCGCCGATGCGAGCCGGCAGCGCCTGCAGGACACGTGCGGTGCTCTTGATCAGATCGCGGGCCGCCTGTTCGCCGTCGCGGACGCGCAGCCGGTCCAGATCGTCGATCTGCCAGGCCAGCGCCCCGAAGCGGGGCACGTCGGCGGCGGGGGCCCGCTGGACGAGCGCCTCGAAGGGTTCCCAGCCGAGAAGACCGGTCAGCGGATCGACAAAGGTCAGGGCACTGGCGGCCCTGCCGGCTTCCGGCCCGCGCCCGGTTTCCAGAAGCTCGGCCTCGCGGGCCTGGCGCAGATCGCGCTCGCCGCGCAGGCGGGCGATGCTGCGCACACGCGCCAGCAGCTCGAGCCGATGGATCGGCTTTGTGACGTAGTCGTTCGCGCCGGCGATGAAGGCTTGGGAGAGGGAGTCGGAATCACTGAGGGAGCTGACCATCAGGATCGGCAGATCCTGGTGCCGGGCATCGGCGCGGATGCGCGCACAGACTTCGATGCCGTCCATGCCGGGCATCATGACGTCGAGCAGCACGAGGTCGAAGGCGTCATCCGACCCGCTGCCGCCCTGCGCCAGACGATCCAGCCCCTCCTGCCCGGAGGTGGCGAAGGTCAGATCCTCGTAGCCGCCGGACGACAGGGTGACGGCCATGATGTCCCGGGCATCCTCGGAATCGTCGACCACCAGTATGCGCATCACTTCCCCCTTCAACGCGCCCGGCCCGTCCCGAAACCCGCTACAGCGCGGGCGGGGTGCGGGCCGCCGCGGCCGCCCCTGTCTCATCCGGCAGGCTGCGGCTCCGGTTCCGGCCGGCGTGCATCGCGGACCAGTCTTTCATACACCCGCCATCCCTCGAAATGGTAAACGAGCCCATAATCGCGGGCACCGTTGCGGAAGAGTCGCGGAAACGCCTGGTTGATGCGATCGCGCACCACGATGTCGGCGGCCGGGTCGCGGACCGCGACAAAACGCGTCTGCAGCCTTGCCGCCAGAAGATCGAGTTCGAAGCGCGTCGAGCCCGGCACGACAAGGCCGGCACCGGTGCCGCGCAGCGCCACCAGCTCGGGATAGGCATTGGTGTCGACAAGGATCTCCGACCGGGAGGCGAGGAAGCCGGCGAGTTGCCCGAGCGGGGTCGGCGCGGCCTCGGACCGTCCGAGTGCGGCATCGCGCCACGCGGCGGTGTCGGCGGTCGGATTGTCGGCCAGCCAGAAGACGCTGCCGACGAGGCCGGCGGCGAGAAACAGGCTGGTGCGCATCATGCGCCGGCTGTTGCCCGAGGCAAAGATGGTGAAGGCGGCGGCAAGGCCGAGCACCGGCGCCAGCGCCACCGTCGGATCGAAGCGGGCACCCAGGAGGCCCGACAGGGCGAAACCGAGGATCGGCAGGCTCAAAAGCGCGATCATCGGCACGAACAGCGCCGGATTGCGGCCGGCCCGCACGGTGGCGAAAATCAGGACCGGAGCGCACAGCACCAGACCGCCGATCATGCGCAGGGCCGCCTGGCTCGGCGTCTGCGGCAGCGCATAGGCGTCGAAGGGCGCGGCCAGCGTGCCGAGAAACGCCCAGGGCGCGTCGGCGAAGACCTGTCCGACATAGGCGAAAGCGAGGAAGGCGAAGCCGAGCGGGAAGAGCAGCGACAGATAGAGGCTGCCCGGCGTGCGCTCGATGAGATGCGGTGCGGAAGCCAGCGCCAGGAGCGGCAGTGCGGCCAGTGCGAGGGCGATGCCATAGGGATGCGAGAAGGCCATGAGCGCCAGCGCGAAGGCCAGCGTCATCACGTTCGAGGCGGTCCCGTCCGCCCGCAGGCCGATGAAGCCGGCGGCGAACATGAACACCGAGGTGACCAGCAGCACCAGGCCCGGCCCGTCCGCCAGTGCCCGCAGGAACAGCGGGTTGGCGACCAGAAGCAGGGTGATGATCGCGGTGGTAACCCGCCCGATGCCGGCGCTGCCGAGGCTCGACGCGACGACGACCGCGAAGAGGCCGCCGGCCAGCGCGGCGGCCGTCAGCGCCGGCAATTGCGACGCATCGCCGACGAGCGCGGTGCCCAGCGACAGGAGATAGGGCAGCGGCGGATAGGCCGTGGCGACTGCGCCGAAGCTGTCGCGCCCCTCGGCGGCGAGGATCGCCTGTCCCGAGGAGGCCAGCACGCCGGACGAGACATAGCCATGGGCGGCGGTCCACAGCAGCGCGGCGAGGCAGACCAGGAAGAAGACGGCCCAGATGGCAAGGAGGCGCAGGGCGGCGATCATGCCGCCACCGCCGTCGCCGCTTCGGGCTTCTCCCCGTCGGCGCTCTTGGCCTGTTCCAGCTCGTTGGCGGTGAACTTGGAAATGCCGTGCTGGGTCTTTTCCCAGTAGAACGGATTGACGATGAGCTGCCACAGACCCTTGTAGGCGGCGATCGAGGTCAGCACCCAGTACCAGACGACGGTAATGCCGTAGGGCGCGAGTTCGAGCCAGCCGCGGCGGAAGGGCGCGATCATCGTCAGGTAGATGAACAGGCCATTGCCGGCCAGCAGGTTGAGCAGGGCGAAATACAGGATCGTCTGCGGAAACAGCGCGTCGAAGCCGGTGGTCTCGGTCAGGAGCCAGCCGGCGAAGATCAGCCAGAAGATCGGGTTGAGCAGCCCCGACAGCATGGTGCCGCCGATGAAGAAGACGAAGCCGGCGACGCCGAGCGGGCCGATGCTGCGGATCAGATGCAGCGGCCGGCGGGTGTGGACGAGGAAGGTCTGCATGTAGCCCTTGATCCAGCGCGAGCGCTGCCGGATCCAGTTGCCGGTGTTGCAGTTGGCTTCCTCGAAGGTGGTGGAATCGATCACCCGGACCCGGTAGCCCTTCTGGGTCATGCGGATGCCGAGATCGGCGTCCTCGGTGACGTTGAACGGGTCCCAGGCGTGCAGTTCGCGCAGAACGTCGATCTTGAAATGGTTCGAGGTGCCGCCGAGCGGGATCGGCACACCGAGACGTTCGAGGCCCGGCAGCATCAGGTCGAACCACAGCGCGTAGTCCAGCGTGAACATGCGCGTCAGCCAGTTTTCCTGCGCGTTGTAATAGTTCAGGCGGCACTGGATGCAGGCGGTGTTCGGCTCGCTCCGCCGGAAGGCGGCGACGACCTTGCGCAGCTGGTCGGGCTCCGGCTTGTCCTCGGCGTCGAAGATCACGAGGAGATCGCCGCGCGCGAATTTCAGCGCGTAATTGCAGGCCTTCGGCTTGGTCTGCGGCATCGAGGCGGGCACCCGGACGATCTCGAAGATGCCCTCCAGCCCGAGGGCCTTGGCCGCATCGATCGTCTCGTCGTCGGTCTCCTCCAGGACGATCTTGATGTCGAGCTTGGCCAGCGGATAGTCGAGATTGCGCAGGGCATGGGCGAGGATCGGCAGCACTTCAGGCTCCCGGAACATCGGCACCAGGATCGTGTAGACTGGCAGGTCCGCCTCGCGCAGCAGCCGCGCGTCGACCTCGATGGTGCGGCGGCGACGGGACTGGCCGAAGCCGCCATACCAGACGAGACCGGCCTTGAAGGCGAAATTGCCAAGATAGAACAGCGTCACGAGACAGTTGATGGCGATCAGCGTGCCGAGCGGCGCGAGATAGAAGCCGACGGCCAGCAGCGTGAACAGACCATGGCGCCGACGATCTGGTTGGTCGTGATGACCCGCTGGGCCGACATTTCCGGGTCGATCTCGGCGAGCTCGTAGACCGCCCGGTGGGACAGGTCCTCGCGAAACACCCGTTGCAGGGACCAGACGATATCGAATTTCGACGTGACGACGAGGTCGAAGGCCGGTCCGAACTTGCGGCGCAGGAAGAGAATGACCTCCGGACCCGGCCGGGCCGTCGCGATCTGCAGCCGGCCGTTCACGCGGCGCCACGGCAGGACGAGGTTGCGGGCGCAGTCGTCATGGTCGGCCGGATCGAGCAGCGCGTCGTCCGGTGGCTCGTCGATCAGGTTCACGAAGGGCAGGTCGAAATGCTCGGCGACGGTCCGGTAGAGTTCGAGCGGCCGGGCCCATGTCCGCGTCAACAGGACGTCGATCAGGCTGACGTTCCAGGCTTCGGCGCGCGTGCGCGTCTCGTCCAGCTGGGCCAGCGTGATGAGCCGCTTCTGGACGAGACGGTTGCCGATCGCGACGTCGGTTGCGCTCAACGCCATCGCGGTCAGCCGGCCCGGCGACGCCGGTAGATGCGCGACAGGAGGGTGACGAAGATAAGCGTGCCGATGATCCAGAGCGCGCCGATGATCCACGGCCAGTATTGCCGGGCCAGATCCGTCAGTGAGAGGCGATCGGGATAGGTGACCTGAACCAGCTGGTCTCGCGTGGTCGAGAAGGCAAAGGCCAGGCCGGCCTCGTCGACGAGGGCGACGTCACCCCGGTCGAGGGCGACCGGCACGATCGGCGCCGCCGCCTCGCCGGACGCCGCATCGGCGTCGGGCCGGATCCAGAGGCCGGTGACATCGCCGGCCCGCACGATCTGCACGATGGTGTAGTCGTCGAGCCCGCCGAGATCGAGCAGCGGATCGCCCCCGGCATCGGTCAACCGCACGCGGCCCTCGTCGAAGCGGACGGGGCTGTCGATCTCCTCCGGCAGCGTGTCCGCCACGAGGATGAACGGCACCTGCGGCGCTTCACCGACCGGGCCGTAGCGCAGATCGAAGGGCGTGTCCGCCGAGATCATGCCGGCGACAAGCGAGGCGGCGGCGGCTCCCTTCAGCGAGCCGGCGGCGGCCTCGGGCATGAAGACCGTGACGCCGGAACCGAAGGCCGAGGTCGCCTCGAAGAACTCCGCCGCCGGCCGGCCGAGCGCGGTCGTCTCGATGCTGCTCGTCGGCAGAAGCTGCACGGGAAAGCCCTGCGGCGGGTTGGCGCAATCGCCGGTATCGGGTTGGCGCTGGGCCAGAACCCGCAGCGCGTTCTCGCGGCCGGCGAGCCCGGCGGGGATCGATGCCGACAGGGTCACCGGATTGCCGCCCGGCGAGGTGGTGCTGGCCAGGAGGTAATTGTTGAGGAAGGCGGCGATGGTGACGTTCGAGCCGCGGGTGTCGGTCGCCACCGCCAGATCGAGATCGAGCCGGGACGGGCGCGTGCCGGCGGGCAATTGCGAACCGAGAAAGGCGGCGTCGAAGACGACCTGATCGACCAGGCTGGCGCTGGTGAGCGGGATGCCCAGATCGGCAAAGCTGGTCGCCGAAGCCGTGTCCTCGCCATCGTTTGCCGCCGCGACCGATAGGGACGATCCGAGCGCCAGGGACTGCCAGCGCGACGAGAGCAGCTCGGCGGCGGCCTGGGGGCGGTCGCCGCTGACCAGCAGGCCGGGCGCGTTGCCGAGCGACAGGACGGAGAGACCGCCTGCGCCCGCGAGCGCGGGACCGGCATCGGCCGGCGGTTCGAAGCCCAGCGCGATCGTGCCGGTCGTCCACTGCGCGTCCCCGGAGCCGTCGGTCGCCGCCGGATCGGCCGCGCGGTCGAAGGTGACGCGGGCGTTGCGGGCGACGAGCGCCGCGTTGATGCGGATCAGCGCCGCCATCTCGGCTTCGCGCAGATCGCGTTCGGGCATGCGGATGACGACGTCGTCCGGCATCATCGCCAGGACGCGGTCAATGGTGTCGAGCGCGGCCGGATCGAGCGCCACCTCCAGCGCCGAACCGGGCAGGACCGACAGGAAGTCGCCGGCGACGCGCTGATCGACGCAGCGATCCTCGGTGATCGCCCCGCTATAGCGCAGGGTCACCTTGACGAAGCCGTTCTCGATGCTGGCCGGATCGATGGCTTTCTCGACGGTGAAGCTCTCGTCCTCGTTGCCGAGCCCGCGCGCGAAGACGATCTGGTCGCCGACCAGCACCTGCATGCTGCGCTGGCTGGCAAACGCACTCTGCGAGCGTAGCGACAGGCGCAGCACCATGTCCTGTGCGGCCTCCGCCACGACCGGGAAGAACAGTTCGCGCTCGCCGTTCAGCCCGGAGAATTGCAAACCCTCGTCGAAGCCGAGTTCGCCGAGGCCGATGACGCGTCGCACGCCCGCTGCGCGCGTTGCCGCGTCGTTCGTGGAGGCCGCGGTCCCGGTCGGCACCGTCGCCGGTGCGCCCTGCACGGCCTGCCCGCTCTGGTCCGGCCGCCCCGCCGGTGCGGTCTGGGCCAGCGCGGTTCCGGAGGCGGCCGCACAGGCCATGACCGAGATCGCGACTGCGACCGTCTTGCGGGCAAGCATCATGAATATGTCTCGTTCTGTTCGTCCCGAAGCGCGCGAAGGGTTTCGAGGCCGTCCTCGACCTGTCGCTTCTCGTCGTCCGTCAGGCTGCGGTTCGTTTCGGCGACCGGGGCGATCACGGCTTCGAGCCGCCGGGCCTGCGCGCCGATCTGCGGAAAGCCGAGGGTCGGCGCGTTGCCGGCCATGGCGTGCAGCGCCATGCGCAGGGATACCACGGCCGCGGGGTCGGCGGTCGCCGTCGCCAGGGTCGTCTCGATCTCGGTAACCTGCCCCGGGAAGCGGGCATGGAACCGCTGGCCAAGCGCGAATATCCTGCTGCGGAAGTCATCCGTGCCCATGTCGCAGTATAACCTCGCCTTTCGATCACAAATATCGTGTGAACTCTTGGCTGATCCAGCCACGATGCGGCCCGTTGCTGGCATTACCGCAGAATTCGCGCGAATCCCTGCAGCCTCCGTCAGCACGTTTTCGGAGCTATCGGATATGGCGGGATCGGCAAGTCCGTAAATCTGGGGATTGACTTGTGCCGGCTGCGCACCGGTCGCATCCACCGCAAACGGGCGTGTGACGTGAACGAAAACGTGATGCGCGATTGCCTCACAATCCGGATCGCGATGGACCGTTTTCGCCTTCGGGTGTACCCTTGCGGCACGAGCGGCGGCGACGGGCCGGCAGGCGCTCAGGCCCGGCCGTTTCGCTTCATTCGACCACTTCTGAAAGGAGCTGGACGATGACGACCGCACCAAGCATCCCGCATTCCGCAGAGACAATCGGCCCGGACATCCGGCGGATCGGCACGGCCGATCTCGTCGCCTGCCTGAAGGCCGGCATCGCCGATTTCACGGCCCGGCCGACCCATTACGCCTTCCTGTGCCTGGTCTATCCGCTGATGGGCCTGGCGATCGGCGTCTGGGCGGCGGATCAGGACATCCTGCCGCTGATCTTCCCGCTGGTCGCAGGGTTTGCCCTCATCGGCCCGGTGGCGGCGATCCCGCTCTACGAGATCAGCCGGCGGCGCGAGCGCGGGCTCGACGCAAGCTGGTCGGACGCCTTCGAGGTGCTGCGTTCGCCGGCACTGCCGTCGATCCTCGGCCTCGCCAGCCTGCTGCTGCTGATCTTCGCGGCGTGGCTCTATGCGGCCCAGGCGATCTATATCTGGCTCTATGGCAGCTTGTTCGTGACAGGGTCCTACGGCGCGTTCCTCGGCGAGATGGTCACCACCACGCGCGGCTGGACGCTGATCGGCGTCGGCAATCTGGTCGGCCTCGGCTTCGCGCTCGTGACGCTGGCCATCACCGTCGTCTCGTTTCCGCTGCTGCTCGACCGCCATGGCGGCGTCGCCGAAGCGATGGCGACCTCCGTGCGGGTAATGCTGCACAATCCCGGGACGGTGCTTCTGTGGGGCCTGATAGTGGCGGGGCTGGTCTTCGCGGCCTCGCTGCCGCTGCTGATCGGCCTGCCCGTCGTGCTGCCGGTTCTGGGCCACGCCAGCTGGCACCTCTACCGCCGCGCGGTGGCGCCAGCCGGCGGCTGAACGCGCAGGGCGGGGCGACGCGCGGCGGCGTTACGAAGCCGCCGCGACGGCCGTTTCGGTGATGACAGCCGAATCGCATCCGGCGCCGGAGAAGGCGAAGACCTCCATGTCCTCGCCGACGCCGCGCAGCGGGAAGCTGCCGAGACTTTCGAGCGCCGAACTGCAGCTCGCCCGCTCGGCGAAGGCCCGCGACAGGAGCACCGGCCGCTGCACCGTCTTGGTCAGGTTTTCCAGGCGCGCGGCGGCGTTGACCGCCGGGCCGATGACGGTGAAGTCCAGACGGTTGCGCGAGCCGATATTGCCGTACATCACGTCGCCGACATGGATGCCGACGCCATAGCGCAATGGCTCGCGGCCGGCCGCGACATGGCCGGCATTGAGGACATCCATCGCCTGCTGCGCTTCGGCCAGGGCCTTCAGCAGGTCATCGCAGGCGGTCGGCCGGTCGAGGGGGAAGATCGCCAGCAGGCCGTCGCCGATGAATTTCAGGATCTCGCCGCCATGGCGCTCGACCGGCTCGCAGATCGCGTCGAAATAGCCGTTCAGGAGCTCGATCACGTCGTCGCGCGGCCACAGCTCGGAGATCCGGGTGAAGTCGCGAAGGTCGCAAACCATGATCGCGCCGGCGACCGTCGTGCCGCTGCCCCGGGTGATGGCGCCGGCGAGGATCTGGTCGCTGGCATGGGGACCGACATAGGTTTCCAGGAGGGTGCGCGCGAGCCGGTTCTTCAGCCGTATCTCGCTGACCAGCGCGAAGGCCGGCAGGAGGTCGGCGAGGAAGGCGAGATCGGCGTCGGAAAAGCCCTCCGGCGCATCGCTGGCAAAGGACACCACGTGGCGCCGGCCGAACGTGTGCTCCAGCGGCCAGGCAACATAGTCGGTCATGCCCTCGGCGCGAAGCTCGCCGAACAGCGAGTATTCGTCGGCCGCCGGCTCGCGGGCGAGGCGCAGGCGCACTTCGCTGGCGCCGCCATGCACCGCGGCGATCGGGCTTTCAAGATATTCCGCCGTTTCCAGCGCGCCGTGCTGATAGGTCTGGATATCGGCGTCGGGCGTATTGTGGCGCCACAGGATGCGCGCGCCCAGCCATTGCGGATGGTGGATGCGGAAATGCACCGTGGCGCGGGCCACCGGCAGCCCGCCCGCCCGCAGGCGGTCGCAGAGCTGCTGGAAGATGTCGTCGATGAACCGCTCGTCCTGGGTCTCGCGCACCAGCCAGTCGAGAAGCCGCGTGCGATGGAGCGGCCAGGTCCCGGTGTCGCAGGAATCGACCCGGCCTGCAGAGCGAGTGGGCTCCATCGTCATGTCCTCGAATATCTGGCGCTGATCCCCTTGGAATGGGGATGCCGGCGCCGCGGCGCAAGAGTGACAGGACGCCGCCGCCGGCAGTGTTGCCGGCCGGCACCGGCGGCCTCTGTCGCGCAGGCCGCTCCACGGTTCGGCGGCTCGAGGCCCTGAAATTCTGGGGCATGGATGCGGGACGCGGGGGCATTGCCGCGACCGCCGCCACTGCCGATGATGGCGGCGCAGCGCGAGACGGGGATGCGGTGAACGAACCGTCGCCCGCGCCGCGCACAGATTCTCCGGTCGCGGCAATCCTGCCGGCGCACCGGAAACCGGGAGTGACAACGCGTGTCCGAATTTCGTCGCGGGGCTCTCCGCCTTGCCCTTTGCACCGTCGTGCTTGCCGTATCTTCCGTCTCCGCGCCGGCCGGCCAGACCGCTTCGACGGTAGCCGCGCCTGTTTCGACGGACACCCCGGTCCGCATGGCGGCCAACGGGGTGCGGGAGATGGCCGAGCGTCGCTGCGGCTGGCTGGCCAATCCGACACCGGCGAATTTCTGGCTGACGGATGCCGACGGCACCTGGACCCTTTCCGAACAGGGCCGCGATCTCGGCAACCGGTTCCACGACATCTCGTGGCCGGAATTCGCCGCCGACCAATGGGTCGAGACGAACGGCTCCTACGGCTATGGGTGCGCGTGTTTCGACGGGGTCGTCGATCACCGCAGCGCCATCGTGGTGCGGATCGACCGGCTGCAGCCGCGCCCGCTGAACGCCTGCCTCGCCGATCCCGCCCTGCCCTCGATCAACTGACGATCCGGCACCAACCTGCTATGCTGGGTTCCGGTCCAGTGCAGCGACAGCAACTCCCCTCTCGAACGGAGCGTTCCCATGCAGAAGAGAGCGTTCGCGGCGCTCCTCGGCGCCGCCCTTTGCGTGTCGCCGGCACTCGGCGACGAAGCCTGGGTCCTGCCCGGTGGCGGCGAGGTCACCTGGGACGACGATTTCAACGGCGTCGCGGTGCTCAGCTATCCCGTCGGCCGCTCGCGCCAGCGGGTGCGCCTGTATGTTCCGGGCCTGTCTGCCGCGATCGACGATCGCGGCACCTTCCATGGCTACTGGATCGGTCCCAGCGGCGATTCCGACTGCGCCGCAACCCTGACCGGCCCCGACGGGACCCGGTCGGCGGCTTTCGGCCAGGCCATCATCACCTTCGACCAGCCCAGCTTTCCGTCCGGATGGTCGGCGCTGATCGGCCAGTGTTTCGACCCGCCTTCGGACGAGATGCGGGCGGACGCGATCTACGGCAACCAGATCGTCGTGCCACGCCATTGAGGCGCGGCGTTCCGGCGATGCGTTCCGAGGATGGACGCACAGGCCAAAGAGCGGGATGGACAGGCATTCCGCAGGTGCGGCGCCCCGCCTAGACTGGCCTGGTACCGGACACCGGCTTCGACTGTTCCGTGCCGCTCGGCGCGGCATTCATGTCCAGTCCCCACCCGAACGAGGCGACGACCATGACCTCCACCATCCGCGGCATTCTCGTGGTCGCCGGCCTGGCGCTGGCGTCGCCCGCGGTCGCGCAAGGCATCGTCGACGAATTCTGCACGACGATCACCGAGAACGACAAATCGGCCTCCGACGGCTTCCAGTTGACGGATGCGGCCTCGATCCTGCGTCAGGATCGGGCCAATTTCCACAAATTCGGCTATCGCGACCGCGGCGATCAGGATGACAGCACGTTCGGCTCGAGCAGTGCCCGGGCCCAGATCCCGGCCATGCTCGACAATGGCCAGACCGATCCCAGCGTTCTGCGGGCCATCGTCCGGGGAACGCCGCGCATCTGCGTCGAGGTCTATCCCGGCTACCTCTACGTCTACGTCAATTGACGCGCAGAACGCGCCGGCCGATGGCGCCGGACATCCACGTTCCGACAGGTATCCAGCCGATGAAACTCGTCACGCTCTGCGCCGCGGCCATGCTGGCATCGACCTTCCATGCGAGCGGTCCCGCTGCCGCACAGGCGCTCGATCCGTGGTGCGAGCAGCAGGCCCGGCAGACCTGCGGCGACCAGGACGGCGCCCTGAGCATGACCGACTGCAGCAGCGAGCCGGATTTCTGGTCCGGCGTTCCGAACGAATGCGTCGGCGACCTGCAGACCATGGTCGAGATGGAGCGTGAAGCCGGCGTCGGCGGCGGGTCGGCATCCCAGCCCTCCGGCACGATGCTCGGCTTTTCCTATGGCGGCATCCTGCGCGAAGGGCCGGGGATGGATTTCCGCAGGATCGCCTCGCTGCGAGACGGCGACGAGATCGAGATCCTCGAGGACACCGGGATCTGGTTCGACGGCTACAAATGGTTCCGGGTCGCCACGGCGCGCGGCACCGGTTTCCATTGGGGCGGCATCTTCTGTCACGAAGGCGGCGCCAGCGTCGACGGCATCCTGTCGAGCTGCAACTGATCCGCGACAACCGGTGCCGGGCCATTCGAGCCACCCGCCGATCATCGCCTACCTTGAGGAAATCCGCATGAACCGCCCCGTTCTGATTGCCGCCTGCGTCGGCTTCGCGCTCCTCGTCGGCGCCACGTCGATCGTCCTGGCCGAGACGCTGCTCGCCACCAGCACCACGGCCATGGCGATCACCGGCGATGTAGAGATGGACGATTTCAGCATGGTCTTCGCCGACGGGACCCGTCTCGATTTCGATGAGCTGGTGGGCGACAGCTTCGTGGTGGACGGCGAAACCGTCAACGCCTCGGTCTATTCCGTCGCGGCGCCCATGGATCCGGTGCTGCTCAACGGAAACCGGCTCTGCGGCTCGGGGCCGGTGACCTATATCGCAAGCTGGGGCGCCGACAGCGACGTCGCGGTGGCCGTCTTCGACACCCAGGACATTCCCGGCAGCGACGCCGACATGTGCGCCCTCTATTATTACACCTACCCCAACTAGGTTCGCCGGTGCCGCCCTTCGCCACGCGCCGCCCGGCCCGGCCCAGTTGATGGGGCCGAACGAACCCTCCGAGCGCCGGGCTCTCGCCCGGCCGTTGGCGCGGACGACGCTGGCGCTCTACGGCCTCTATCTGACCGGCGAGTTCCTGGTCGCCGGCGCCCTGACCTCGGCGTCCGACATCGGCATCAGCGTACTGATGCTGGCCGCCTGCATCGCGCCGGTCGCCGGCCTTGCCGGGCTGGTCTTCGCAACATCCGGCCGGTTTCGCGGCGTTCTTCTCGTCCTTCTCCTGATCTGCGCGGCCGGTGGCACCGCACTCGACGCCCATGCCCTGCATTTCGCGGCGCCGGACGGCCAGAACGCCATCGTCGTCGCCATGGTGGCCGTCTGGCAATTCGTCGTCCTGATCCTCGCCGGCGCTGCCGTGCTGGTCTTCCGGCGCGTCACGCGTCGCCGGTCCGCGGCAGCGCGCTGAGCGTTCCGGCGGCCGGTCCCGGCGCCCCTCCGCGTCCCGATCGGTGCAGGCCGGTCACCCCTTCGGCATTTCGCCTCTGAGCCATTGCGATTGAACGGATTTTCCCCTTAGACACGATTGGGGGACGTTGCATGAGGCGGGGAGTGACTGGTGTCGACGAGTGAGGATGGGCGCGCACGACCCGACGTTCCCGTCATGCGGTTTTCCAGCGACGCCTTCGCCCTGAAAGACCGTTTCGAAGCCTATCGCGATCTCTATGCCGGCGGCACCGAGGTGACCCGTCTCGGCGCCGGCTTTGCCGCGCAGTTCGAGGCGCGACCGCTGGGCGAGCTGGTCATTTTCGAGCGCTGGCTGAACGACGTCGCCCATGAGCGGTCGGCGCAGCGGATCCGGCAGGACGGGTTCGAGCATTTCGTCATGCAGCTCAACCTGTCCGGCGTGCTGGTCGTCGAGACCGCCGACGGGGCTGCGACCGTCAGGCCGGGCGAGATCATCATCCTGGATACCGGGCGGCCCTACGGCAATCGCTGCGGGAACGCCCATGTCCTGACCTTCTCGGTGGCGCGATACGTCGTCGAGCGCGCCTATCTGGGTGGCCGGGATCTGCATGGCCGCATCCTGAGCGCCGAGCGCGGCGCGCTCCTGGCGGATTTCATGGCGTCGCTGACCCGCAATGCCCGCACGTTGTCGGCCGACGCCGTCAACGGCATGGTCGGCATCTTCTCCGAGCTCCTGATGATCACGCTACGCCAGGACGACGGCACCGCCAGCGCCGAGGCGCGGGGCAAGCTCAAGCTCGCCCAGGAGCTAATCGAGGAAGGGCTGTCGCGGCACGATCTCGACCCCGCCGTGATCGCCGCGAAGGCCGGCATTTCGCGCTCGCGGCTCTACGAGATGTTCAAGCCCCATGGCGGGGTCGCCAGCTACATCCGGCGGCGCCGGGTGCATCGCTTTCGTGCGCTGCTCAGCCAACGCCGCGACATGCGCAGCATCGCCGAACTCGCCTTCGCCTGCGGTTTCGCCAGCGAAAGTCATGCCAGCCGGACCTTTCGCGAGATCTTCGCCATGCCGCCCGGACAGTTCCGGCGACGCCAGGGCGGCCCCGCCTCCCTACCGACGGTGATGGCAGTGGTGCCGGGACGCGACGGCTTCGCGCCCTGGGTCAGCTCGCTCAACATGCGGGCGCAAGCCCCAACTTCATGAAGCCTGACATGCGGGCGGGGCCGAACGGGGCGTGGAACCTGGCGCTCGCCCTGGCCATGGTGCATCTGGTCTCCTCGCTCGACCGGCATCTCCTCAGCCTTGTCCTCAGTCCGATCAAGACAGAGCTCGGACTAAGCGACACCCAGCTCGGCTTCCTGCACGGCACGGCCTATGTCCTGCTCTATGCCGCCGCGATCGTCCCGCTCGGTTACCTGGTCGACCGGTTCGACCGGCGCCGCATCATCCAGGCGGGTATCCTCGCCTGGACCGTCGGAACGGCCGCCTGCGCGCTGGCGCAATCCTATCCGCAACTGGTGCTGGCGCGCATGCTGGTGGGCCTCGGCCAAGCGGCGCTCGTGCCGGCCGCGACCAGCCTTCTCGCCGACAGTTTCGCAGGCCGGGGGATCGGCAAGCCGATCGCCGTCTTCACCTCCGCCGCGACGTTCGGCCGGGGACTGGCGCTGCTGGGCGGCGGCGTGGCGCTCGGCTGGATCGGCCTGTGGGGTCCGGGCAGTCCCCTGGCGAGCCTTGCGCCCTGGCGCACCCTGCTGCTCCTCTCGCTGATCCTCAACCTCGTCGCCTTCGCCTGGCTTTCGGCCATGGACGAGACGCCGCGCAGCCAGGGCAACGCGCCCCGCCCGCCGGGCATCTTCGCCGTCGCTGCCGGCCGCTGGGGAACGTATCTGGCCTATCTCGGCGCGTCGGCGGCAACGATCCTGCTGGTCCAGGTCACGGCGGCCTGGGGGCCGACGCTGCTGGTCAGGGGCTTCGACCTGACCCCGGCCGCCAGCGGTCTCCTGTTCGGCCCGATCGTGGTCGGCTTCGGCCCGGCGGGAAACGTCTTCGGGGGCTGGGCGATCGATGCGCTGACACAGCGGGGGGTGCGTGCCCCATCGGCCTGGGTCGCGGTCGTCGCCCTGCCCGCGGCGCTGTTCGCCGGCGCGGTCTTCTGCCTCTCGGCCGACCTCGTTGTCGCGCTCTGCGCCCTTGCGGCGATCACCTTCTGCCTCGGCTTCACGACGCCGGCCGGGCTCGTTGCGATCCAGCGGATGACGCCGCCGGGCCTGCGCGGCCGGGCCACGGGCCTGTTCGTCCTCATCGTCACGATGGTCTCGCTGGGCCTCGGGCCGCTGACGGTCGGATGGTTCAGCGACCATGTCTTTACCGGCCCCGCCGGCCTGCGCCAGGCGACCCTCGCCGTCCTCGCCCTCGGCGCCCTGCTCGGAACGTTCTCGGCACTTCAGGCCGCCAGGCTCGAGCGGTTGGCGGGGACTGTCCTGCCGGGCGATGCCGGTGCGCCGAACGGTGCGCGGAAAGCCCGCGCCTGAACCGTCCCGGCGGAGCCTCCTGCCGCGAAAACTCCTGAATCTCTTGGCAAGACACCGGAGATTTCGGGCCTACGGAAGACGGTGGTCGGGGCGCTAGCGCGCCTGGTTGAAGGCCTTCATTGACGTAAGTGTCCCTTACATGTCTATCTCAACCAGGCGGCGCAGTGCTCCCGCCTCAGTTGCGGGCCGCTCCATGTGCGGCGACCGGACCGACATCTCAAAACAATAAGGTGGAACGTCCATGGGTATGGGGCATATCGAGGTCGAGCTGCTGATCCACGAACACTCGCACAAGCCGATCACCGGCGAAGTGCTGGCGGTCGGGCGACAACATATCTCACCGAGCCCGGACGAGATTCTCGCGATGATGGCGCGGCACGGCGTGACGCCCGTGCGCACCGATTTCGAACCCGACACGTTGAACACACATCATAGCGAGGGCGAGCATCCGATCCTCGACGCCTCGCTGTTCCGGGCGATGGGCAATGACAAGTACTTCGTCGCGGACATCAGCCCGTATGAAGGCGCCGACTACATCTTCGACGTCTGCGGCGAGGTGCCGGAAGAGCTGATCGGCCGGTTCGACTTTATCATCGACGGCGGCTCGCTCGACAACGTCTTCGATCCCCTGTCGATGGTCCGCAACATGACGAAGATGCTGCGCCCGGGTGGCCGGATGTTCATCTTCGCCTGGTCGAACGGTTTCCCCTCGGCCTATGTGAAGATCACGCCCGACTGGATCATGGATTATTGCCTGGTGAACGAGTTCGCCGACGCCAAGGTCTATGCGTCGCGCTGCGACATGCCCTTCGACGATCCGAAGCTCGGGCAGAGCGTCGATCTCTTCCACTACCATCCCTATATCGACACGCCGAACGGGCCGGTGGCGGAAGCGGCCTATGTGCGCGTTCCGGGCTACGGATCGACCTATTGCATCGCCGAGAAGGGTGAAGACACGACGCATCATCGCATGGCCGTGCAGAAGCATTATCGCGGACAGGACGTGGAACCGTATCTGACGTCGGCCAAGCGTTTCCATGATTCGACCCAACCGGCATTCTCGCTGCCGGGCGCCGAGGTCCCGGACATGCCGCCGATCAGCGATCAGATCACGGTCCGGCCGGTGGCGCGGTTCGGCACGCCCAGCACGATCAGCCTGCCGGACGCCATCTTCAGGAGGCTCGACCAGATCGGGACCGATACCCGGCTTTCCCGGCTGGAGGCGCGGCTTCAGGCGGCCGAGGCGGGGCAGCGCGTGGGAGAGCTGTCGAACCGAATGTATTACGAGATCCAGGGCGTTGCGACCCAGCAATATGCACTCGAAATGCAGGTCGCGACGGTCTCGGACCGGACGTACAGCGAGTTCCAGAAACTCTCGCGTCAGCTCTACGAATATTCGGTGCAGCCTGCGACGCAGTCTTCGATTCCGGGGGTGCCGGGGCGTTTCCTGTCACGGGCACGCAGGGCTTTGCTGCGGCTGGCCGGCCGGTAGATCGCGGCAGCCGGTTTCGAGCCCCTTTCGTTCGACGCTGGCGGTAGGGACAGCAGGGGCGCCGACGAACCCGTTGGCTTGCGGCGGGATCAGCCCCGCCGGCGGCGCAGCCTTTGCGCAAGAAAAATCTGGCGTGCGAAACCCTTGAGGTCGACCGCCGGAGATGGTGGCGGGCCGTAGAGGTGACGGTCGAGGCGGGCGAAGGCCGTCCGGGCGGTGGCGGGCAGTTCGCCGCGCGATCCCGACAGGCCGGCGGCAGCAGTCCGGGCAGCCCGGGCATCGTTGCGGGCGGCGGCCCGGCGAAGCGCCACGGCGTTGCGATCCGGCAGGAACCGGCGCAGGCGGCGGCCGATCTCGGCGGGCGAGACCAGGCGCCGGCCCGGCAGGGCCAGGAGCAAGACGAGGAAGCAGCTTCCGAGTCCCGCCAGAAGCGGTGCATTGCGGGCGATGAGGCCGGACCAGCCGCTGGCCTCGGGCTCCTCGGCGATCGCGGCGAAGGCGATGCGCTGGGATTTCAGCACCGCGTCGCGCATTTCCCGCGTCGTGGTATCGAACCAGGGAATGTGGAAGGCCTCCAGCCGGCCCGGCTGCGAGGAGACCGGCCGCATGCGCCATTGCCAGACGACGGTGGACACCGGCCCGTTCTCGGTCAGTTCGACGCTGCGCCGTTCGGGCGCGATGAAGGAGATCAGCCAGGGTGCGATCATCCGGGGCGGCGGCGGCAGCGAGCCGGGCGGCACCCCTTCGGCGACGATCGTCACGGTGCGCGTCGCGGTCTCGCCATTGGCCAGCATGGCCGGGTCCATGTCCCATTCGTCGCTGTAGCTCAGCGAGCGGGCCGGCAGCCACCAGCCGCCCTCGGTCGCCGGGCGCGGGACGGCGATGATGGTGACGGGCTCGGAGACGACATTGTGGACGAAGCGCTCGCCATTGTTGGCGACGAGCGTCAGCCGGTGGGTGAAGGCGCCCACGGTCAGGTCGCCGCCGCGTTCGGGAAAGATCGCCAGCCGCCGCTCGAAGACGGTCAGCTGGCGGCCGTCGATGCGCTGGGTCGTCCAGCTGTCGCGGCCAAGCTGCATCCAGGAGAAATTGCGCAGATCCGGCTGGACCAGCGTCTCCAGCGCGATGGTCACGTCGTAGAGGCCGCGAATGGTGACCAGCACCATCTCGTCCTCATAGGGGTCCGCCGGCATCGCATCGACAACCACCGCCAGCCGCGCGTCGCGCGCCGACACCTGCGGCGCCGCGCCGGCGGGGCCAGCCGCGGCAAAGAGGAGCAGTGACAGCGTGAGCAGGAGCCGTTCTACCATGCGGTGTCCTCCGGCGGGTTGGCGAGGCCAAGATCCTGCCGGCGCTGATGCTCGGCGCGCAGCCGCAGCTTCAGGAAGGCGCCGGGATCGTCGGGCAGCGTCGTCAGCCAGTCTTCGCTGGCCACGACCCCCTGGCCGGTGCGCGGCCGCACGACCGAGCGCTGCTCGGCCAGTGTGAGCGCCTTGGGCACGTCGCGCTTGGTCGGCTGGGCGGCGGCGTCCTCGGCCTCGATATTGGCCGCGATGCCGTCGATGTCGTTGGATTCGCCGACTACCGGGTCGATGTGGGCGGCGACGAGGGCGCGGTTGAAGCGGGCATCGGCATCGGACGGATCGGCGAACAGCACGGCGTCGAAATAGGCGACGGCCTCCGCGTAGCGGCCGAGCGCGGCAAGCCCGACGCCGCGATTGTAGGTGGCCTCGGAGCCGGCCTCGCGAAACGCCAGATCGGCTTCGGTATAGTGTCCCGCACGGTAGAGCGCGACGCCGCGCACCGCCGGCTCGGTGGTCAGGCTGGCGGCCCATCCCGGCAGACCGGTGGAGAGCGCCAGCCGGCCGAAGGCGGCGGGACCGGCGGCGAGCGCTGCGCATGCGGCCACGACCAGCGCGAGGAATGGCAGAACCCAGCGCCGCATCAGACGCTCCTGCGGAACAGGGCGAGCGCCGGAAACAGCGCCAGCACGAGGAGATAACGGCCATAATCGGTGTAGTGCAGCACCGCGTAGTCGCCTTCCGCCAGAGCATCGGAGCGGCGCCGGCCGATCCCGTCCGCGACGGCGAGCGGCGCGGTGGCATCGGCGAAGAAGCCCTCACCGGCCGCGGCCAGACGCTCCAGCCCCGCCGGATCGGGCGGGGGCATGTCGCCGGGGCGCTGGCTCGGCGCGACATGGATCGCCGAGACGAAGGCGCCGGCGGCGCGCAAGGCCGCGACTTCATCGAAGGCGGCGGGGCCCAGCCCCTCCCCGTCAGTGACCAGCACAACGTCGGCGCGCAGGATCTGCGCTTCCGCCAGCGTGCGGCGGGCCAGCGCCAGCGCCCGGTCGCTGCGGCTGCCGGGGTCGGGCACCGTCTCGCCGTCGAGGACGGCAACGATGGAGCCGAGCGCCGCCGGATCGGTGGTAAAGGCCGTCGCCACATAGGCTTCGCCGGCATAGACGATGAGACTGACCGGCCGGGTGCCGGCCCGCTGCAGGACAAGCTGGGCGGCGGCTTCGGCGTCGTCGAGGCTGCCGCCCTCGGCGATGGAGCGCGACAGGTCCATCGCGACGACGATGCCGTCGAGATTGCGGAAGGTCGGCGCGCCGCTATCGCGCTGGGCAGGGCCGACAAGGGCCAGCGCCACCAGGCCGGCGACGGCGATGGGCAAGAAGGCGTGGCGGGCACTGCCCGGCACCAGCCGGCCCAGCCGCGACAGCGCCGCCATCAGGGCCGGGTCGACGGCGCGCTCCCAGCCGGCAAGGCCCCGCGACCGGCGGGCGAAGACGACGCCGGCCACGAGGGTCAGCACCAGGACCGCCAGCCACCAGGGCCGCAGCAGCAGAAGATCGCCCGGCAGGCTCATGCGCCGCGCCTCCATCCGATGACGAGGCCGAGCGCGCAGAGGAAGCCGAAGCCGGCCGGCCAGATCCAGTAGGAACTGTAGATTTCGGCCGCAGGCCGCTCGAAGGCGCTGGTCTCCAGCGCATCGATGGCACGCGCCACCTGCCGCAGATCGTCGGTGGTGCGAACGCGGAAGGTCTCGCCGCCGCTGGTTTCGGCGATGGCCCGCAGGGTCGCCGTATCGACGGCGTCGCGGGATTTGGGGTCGGTCTCCAGATCGGCGGGGCCGAGGGCGATGGTGTGGACGCGGATTCCGAGTCGCTCGGCCAGCGACCCGGCATCGCGCGGCTGGACGGCGCCGGCATTGTTGACGCCGTCGGAGAGGAGAACGACGACGCGCGAGCGTGCATCGGAGCGGGCGAGCCGCTTCAGGGCGAGGCCCAGCCCGTCGCTGATCGCGGTGGACCGGCCGGAAATGCCGATCGTCGCCTCGTCGACGAGGCGGCCCACCGCCTCGACGTCGAAGGTCAGCGGCGCGGCGAAATAGGAGGTCTCGGCGAAGATCACCAGCCCGACGCGGTCGCCGGCCCGGGCGCGCACGAAATCACGGGCCACTGCCTTCACGGCGTCGAGCCTCGAGACAGTGGCGCCGTCGAGGACGAAATCCTCCTGCTCCATGCTGCCAGACAGGTCGATGGCGAGGACGAGGTCGCGGCCGCTGGCCGGCAGGGCCTCGACGGCTTCGAGCTGCTGCGGGCCGGCCAGCGCCACGACCAGCGCGATCCAGGTGAGCGCCGGCAGTAGCTGGCGGACGCGGGCGCGCATGCCGTCCGCTGCCCCGGTGGCCAAGCGCGCCGCGATGGAGCCGGGCACGACCAGCGCGCCGGTCGCGGCCTGGCGCGGTGGCAGGAGCAGCAACGCCGCGAGCGGCAGCGGCAAGAGAAGCAGCGCGTAGGGGGTGGCGAAGCTCCACATGGTCATGCCCTCACCCGCAGACGCCGGCGGCCGCGGGCCATCGTCAGGATCGCCGCGTCGATGGCGTCGAGATCGGGCGTGGTGCCCGGCCGGTAGAGCGAGGCTCCGATGTCTTCGCGCAGGATCGCAGTGGGATCGGGCCTGTTACCGGGCCTTGCCGGCGCGGCGTGGCGGCGCAGACGGTCGATCAGCGCCGCCTGCCGGAACAGGCGATCCTCGGCCGGCAGAAGGCGCGCGGCGGCGATCTCGCGCCGGGCCATGGTCAGCGCGGTGTCGCGCCGGCGGGTGACGAGATGCAGCAGCGCCAGGAGGAGAAGCCCCGCGAGGATGCCGAGCGCCGCCGCGGCCAGCACTTCGGACCCGTCGAAGGCGGCGAAATCGGCCGGCAGCCGCACCGGGCGCAGTCGGGCGACGAGATCAGGATCGGTCGACATCGTCGCGCTCCAGAGCCTCGGCCATCCTGTCGTATTCGGCATCGGCCGCCACGATGCGCACCTCCGCGCCGAGGCGTTCCAGCCGCTCGCGGCGCAGATCGGACCTCGCGGCCGTGTCGGTGCCGGACACGAAAGCCCAGCGCAGGCCTGTCAGCCCGGCCGGCGCATCGCCGGACAGGAACGGATAGGCACCGCGCGGCGGGGTCTCCTCGAAAGCATCGCGCACCAGGATCGTCACGATCCGGGCGCGGCGGCGCAGGGCCAGCGCCAGACCGTCGAAATCCGTGCCCGGCACGTCGAGGCCGGTGGCGAGGAACAGCGTGCCGCCCCGCGGCACCAGCCGGCCGGCGGGTTCGAGCAGCCGGTCGAGCGGCGCGTCGTCGAGATGGCCGGCGGCGGCGCGTTCGAGCGCGATGGCATGGGCGCGGGCGAGGCCGCCGGCGATCGCCGCCATGCCCTTCTCGCGGGCCTGCGGCGCAACATAAGCCGGCTCACCGAGGCCAAGGGCCAGCAGTCCCACACGGCCGCCCGCCTGCACGACACGCCATCCGGCCAGCATCAGCGCGTCGGCGGCCGCGACCGAGCGCAGGCGCCGGCGGGTACCCCAGAGCATGGCCGGGCGGAAATCGGCGACCAGCAGCACCGTCTTCTCGCGTTCGTCGCGGAAGGTGCGCACATGCGGCCGGCCGGTACGGGCCGTCGTCGCGGCGTCGAGATGGCGGCTGTCGTCGCCCTCCGAAAAGGGTCGCACGTCGACGATCTCCAGCCCGTTGCCGCGGCGCTTGCCGGCAAAGCCGCCGGGCCGGCCGGTCGGGGCCAGCCGTTGCTCGGGGATATGCCGGACGTAGTGGCGCAGCCGGAACAGCGCGTCGGCATCGACGGCGATGCCGGCATGGTCCGCCGGCGGGACGATGCGGCTCATCAGAGCGGCTGGACGAGGTCGACGAGCCGGGCGACGAGGCTGCGCGCCGTGACGCCGTCGGCCGCGGCCCGCCAGGTCGGCACGATGCGGTGGGCGAGAATGTCCGGGGCCAGCTCGCTCACATCCTCCGGCACGGCGTAGTCGCGGCCGCGCAGATAGGCGCGGGCCTTGGCCGAGGCCGCCAGCGCCAGCGTGCCGCGGGGCGACACCGGATGCTCGATCGCCTTGCGGATGTCGGGGGCCGGCTGGTCCTCGCGCGTCGCCATGACGAGACGCACGATGTAGTCCTTCAGCGCCGGCGCCAGATGCACCTTCGCCGCGGCCTGCCGGGCGGCGACGATCGCCGCGCTGGTCACCGGATGCGGCATCGCCGCCTCGGTGCCGCTCGCCTCGCGCTCGACGAGGTCGAGGATGGCGAGCTCGGAACGGGCATCGGGCATGTCGACGAGGACATGCATCAGGAAGCGGTCGAGCTGGGCCTCGGGCAGCGGGAACGTGCCCTCGTGCTCGATCGAGTTCTGGGTCGCGACCACCATGAAGGGATCGGGCAGCGCATAGGTCGTGCCGCCGGCGGTCACCTGCCCCTCGGCCATCGCCTCGAGCAGGGCCGACTGCACCTTGGGCGGGGCGCGGTTGATCTCGTCGACGAGAACGAGGGAGTGAAACACCGGACCCTGGACGAATTCGAAGACGCCCTTTTCGGGGCGAAAGACCTGGGTGCCGGTCAGGTCGGCCGGCATCAGGTCGGGCGTGCACTGGATGCGCGAAAAGGAGGATTCCAGCCCGTCGGCCAGCCGCTTGACGGCGCGGGTCTTGGCGAGCCCGGGGGCACCCTCGATGAGGAGATGGCCGCCGGTCAGGAGCCCGATCATCAGCCGTTCGACAAGGGGCTGGTGACCGATCAGGCCGGTCTCGACGGCCCGCTGCAGGGCCGAGAGGGCATGGGCGTCGCCGCCATCCGGCCCGTCATTCGACAGAGCGGGTTCGACGTCGCGCGAGACCGCGGTTGCATCCTGCATGGCACTCATATCCCGATAGATTCACGTCGGCGCCGCGGGCCGGTGCCACTCCACCCGGACGCCGGCACTATGTCGGATGCATCGGGTCTTGGGTAGGGCATCACGCCCGGCCGCACACAGGCAATTTGCCCGATCGGCGGCGCCCCCCTTGCAGCGGGGCTCCGGCTTGGGCCTGATCGTCGGATCGACAGGGGGAGCGATCGCCATGAGCCTGATGATGGGGCTGATCCTGCGGCTCTTCGGCGTCGCCTGCGTGTGCCTGGCCGGCGCGATCGTCTATGTCGTCGCCGATACCCAGGCGGCGATCCGGACCGAGCTGAAGGCGACCGAGACCCGCGTCGCCTTCCAGCTCGAGCGCATCTACATGCTGGGCAGCGGCGGCGTGGAATCGACCCATATCGCGCGGCGCTCCATCGAGATCGTCTCGGTGATGACCCCCGGCACCTGCGTCGCCTTCACCGAGCGCGACGGCGGGACGCGCCGCTTGTGCTCGGGCTGGAACGCCTTCGGCTCGGTCGCCCCGGGCTGGTTCCGCGCGGCGCTGGCCGCGGGCTTCCGGCATCCGGCGGCGGTCGAACGCGAGGTGCGCATCTTCGGCGAGGACGGACGGCGGCTGCGCACCAGCTTCGATCCGGTCGCCGCGGCCACGCGGATCTGGCAGCAGGTGCGGATCGCGGCGGCGCTCGCCCTGGCACTGGCGGCCGCGATGATCGCCCTGTCGAGCCTAGCCATCGCCCATGCGCTGCTTCCCGTGCAGGCGATCGTCGACGGGCTGAAGCGGCTGGAGATGGGCGATATCGGCAGCCGGCTGCCCTCGTTCCGCACCGCCGAGTTCCGCCGCCTCGCCATCGCCGTCAATCGCCTCGCCAGCCGGCTGGAACGCTCCACCGCCGAGCGCGCGGTCTTGATGCGCAAGCTGTTCGAGGTGCAGGAGGACGAGCGCCGGACGCTGGCCCGCGAACTGCACGACGAGTTCGGCCAGTGCCTGACCGCCGCCGGCGCCATGGCCGCGTCGCTGGAGGCGGCCTCGCCGCAGGGGCGCGACGACATCGCCGAGGACGCCCGCGCGATCGGCCGCATGGTGAAGCGGATGATGGCGACGCTGCGCGGTGCCTTCGTCCGGCTGCGGCCGCCCGACCTCGACCAGCTCGGCCTCGAACCGAGCCTGCGCACCATGCTGCACGGCTGGGAAGCGAGCCTTGGCGGGCGCACCCGCTTCGTTCTGGAAACCGAGGGCGATCTCGCCGGCCTCGACGACGCGGCGGCGCTGAACCTCTACCGGATCGTGCAGGAATGCCTGACCAATGCCGCCCGGCACGGCTCGGCCCGGCGGATCGTCGTCCGCGTCGTGCGCGACAGCGCGGGCGGCGCGCCGGGCGTCGAACTGACCGTCATGGACGATGGCGGCGGACGGCCCGAGGCGCTGGAGCGGGGCACCGGCTTCGGCATTGCCGGCATTCGCGAGCGCATCGCGGCGCTGGGCGGCACGCTCTCCATCGGCGAGGCACAGGGCGGCATCCGCGTGGCGGCGACCATCCCCACCGGGGCGCTGCGGCCATGAGCGCCGCCCGGATCATGCTGGTCGACGACCATCCGATCGTGCGCGAGGGCTATCGCCGGCTGATCGAGCGGCGACCGGGCTATGCGGTGGTCGCCGAAGCGGCCGATGCCGGCGAGGCCTATCGCCTCTACCGCGAGACGACGCCCGACATCGTGGTGATGGATCTGACCCTGCCGGGCCCCGGCGGGATCGAAGCGACGCGGCATATCCGGCAATGGGACGGCGCCGCCCGCATCCTGATCTTCACCATGCACCAGGGCGCGGCCTTTGCGCTGAAGGCCTTCGAGGCCGGCGCGTCCGGCTATGTGACGAAGAGCAGCGATCCGGCCGAACTGGTGCAGGCCATCGAGGCGATCCTCGCCGGCCGGCGGGCGATGAGCCCGGACATCGCCCAGGAGATCGCCGAGGAACGGGTCGAGGGGCGCGCGACGGCGATCGCCGATCTCAGCCCGCGCGAGACCGAGATCCTGCGCATGCTCGCCTCGGGCATGACCTCCGACGAGATCGCCGCCGGGCTCTGCCTCAGCGTCAAGACGGTCCAGAACAACCACTACCAGATCAAGGCCAAGCTCGGCGCGCGCACCGACGCCCATCTGGTCTGGGTGGCGATCGAGGCCGGGCTGGTCCGCCGCTAGCGCAATCCCCCGATCGCCTTGAAGCCGGGCTCAGCCGGTCAGTTGCGTCGCCATGACGCCGACGATCAGCGCCGTCGAGGCGGCGCCGGGGTCGATATGGCCGAGCGAACGGTCGCCGAGCCGGGCGGCGCGGCCCTTGGAGGCCCGCATCGCCTTGGTCGCCTCGGCGCCCTCCTCGGCGGCCCGGGCGGCTGCCTGGAAGCACGCGGCCAGATCGTCGCCGCGCTCGGCTGCCTCGCCGATCGCCTCGGCCGCCGGCAGCCAGGCGTCGACCATGGTCTTGTCGCCCCGCTCGGCCTTGCCGCGATCCTGGATCCCCTTGGCCATGGCGCAGAACGCCTCGACCATGGCGTCGCGGTCGAGCTCGGGCTTTCCCTTGGCCGCTGCGCCGGCCCGCATGAAGGCCGTGGCATAGAGCGGCCCGGAGGAGGCGCCGACGGCATTGAGGAAGGTCTTGGCGGCGGTGTTGAAGACGACGGCCGGCTCGTTCTCGGCGGTGTCGAGCTGGCCCAGCGCCTCGCGGACGGCGGTGAAGCCGATCCCCATGGTGACGCCGTGGTCGGCGTCGCCGATGACGCCGTCCAGCTCCGACAGATGATCCTTGTGTTCCTCGATGGCATCGGCGATCGCGACGAACATCGCGACGAGATGCTGGGTGGTGATGGTCATGGGCATGGTCCGTATCGGGTTGGCGGGGTCCGGCGAGGCTTAGCCAGCACGGAACATCGCACAATCGCAAGGATGGTCGAGAAGCTCGGTCAGCTCGTCGTCGAGCAGGATCAGCGTCACCGACATGCCGGCCATTTCGAGCGACGAGCAATAGGTGCCGACCCAGGTGGCGTGCACGTCGATGCCCTTGCGCTCGAGGCGCTCGTGCACCCGGCGGTTGATCACGTAGAGCTCCATCAGCGGCGTCGAGCCGAGCGAGTTGATCAGCACCGCGACCTTCGAGCCCTTCCTGGCCGGCATCTCGGCGAAGATCCGCTCCAGCATGTCGTCGGTGACGTCGTCGGCGGTGCGCAGCGGCTCGCGCGTGACGCCCGGCTCGCCATGGATGCCCATGCCGATTTCCATCTCGTCCGGGCCGATCTCGAAATTGTGCCGCAGGGTCTGGGGCAGCGAGCATGGCGCCAGCGCCACGCCGACGGTGAAGGTGTGGTCGTTGGCCTTGCGGGCGACGCGCTCGCATTCGTCCAGCGACCACATGTGGTCGGCCGCCGCACCGGCGATCTTGAAGATGAAGAAATTGCCGGCGACGCCGCGGCGCTTCTCCTTCTGGTCGAGCGGCGCCGAGGCGACGTCGTCGGTGGAGAGCACCGTGCGGACCTCGATGTCCTCCATCGCCGCCATCTCGGCCGCCATGTCGAAATTCATCACGTCGCCGGCGTAGTTGCCGTACATGTAGAGGACGCCGGCGCCGCCATCGACGGCCTTGGTGCATTCCAGGATCGGGTCCGGCGGCGGCGAGGCGAAGACGTTGCCGATGGCGCAGGCATCGGCGATGCCCTTGCCGACGAAGCCGACGAAGGACGGCTCGTGGCCCGAGCCGCCGCCGATGACGATCGCCACCTTGTCCTTGCGCGGGCCGTCGACGGCGATCACCGAGCGCGGGCTGTGTTCGAGCTGGCGCACATGGTTGGGATGCGCCTTCACGATCCCGTCCAGCATCTCCTCGATGATGTTCTTCGGGTCGTTGATGAGCTTCTTGGTCTTCACTGGATTGCCTCCCTGTAGCTGTGTGCGTCTGGTTCCTCGCAGGGCGCCGAGCGACTCGGGCACCCCCTCCGCCTGCAGAATGCTGTGCGCCGTGGCCGCGTCGGTGATCAGGATATTCGCATAGCCCCCGCGCAGCGCCGCCAGGATCGCCGGCACCTTGCGTGCCCCGCCGGCCACCGCGATGCGCACCTTGATCGCGCTGATCTCCTCCAGCGTCAGCCCGATGGTGCGCGCATCCAGCGGCGCGCGCACCGGCACGCCGCGATCGTCGATGAAACGGCCGGCAACGACCGCCGTCGCCCGGTGAAAGGCCGGATGCGCCAGCTCCTCCTGGCGCACCAGCCCGCTGGCGTGGATGGTGCTGTCGGGCCGGGTCGAGCAGATGCCGAAGACCACCTTGTCGGCCCGCCGCGCCATGTCGAACTGCTCGCGCAGCTGCGGCTCGTCCATCAGCACGTCGCGGACGGCAGCGCTGGAGACGACGGCCGGCGCGGTGATGTTGATCGACCGCGCGCCGAGCGCCGTCGCCAGTTGCGAGGCGCAGAGTTCGGGGGTGAAATCCACCGGCGCCGAGGTGCCGCCGGTGAGCTGGATCACCGACAGATCCGGAACCCGGCCCGGCCCCATGCGCCGCGCCAGCGCGATCATCGTGCGGCCCCAGGCGATGCCCAGCGTGTCGCCGGGCCGGATCAGCCGCTGCAGCACCCGCGCGCCGGTCTCGCCCAGCCGCTCGTCGAGGCCCTGGTCGGTCTCGGCGCTGGGAATGACGATGCAGTCGCTGAGATTGAAGCGGTCCTTCATCGCCTGGGCGATCATCAGCTCGCTGAGCCGCGAGGTCTCCATCGACAGGGTGACGATGCCGCGGGTGCGCGCCTCGGCCAGATAGCCGTTCACGGTGGCCCGCGAGACGCCCATCGCCTTGGCGATCTCGTTCTGGGTCATGCCGTCGCGGGCGTAGAGCCAGCCGGCCCACAGCAGCGGATCGTCGCGGAACGGCAGCGGGACCGGAGTGGCGCCGGCAGTGGGCCGGCCGGAGGCGCTCTTGCGCGCTGTGGAGGTGTTCAAGGAAGCCATCTTGACATTTGTCTTATAGGATTTGAATATTGTCGCCAATAGGGTTTGCCAATCGCGATCCGACGGTCCTGGGAGGGATTCAGCCGTCGATGCCACGCGGTTGCACAGCAGCGCCGGAACGCCACGGGCCGCCGGCGGCCACTATTGCAACTGGGAGGAAACAGGCATGACGAATTCATTCGACAAACGGGCCGGCTCCGGACTGATGGTCCCGCGCCGCAGCCTTCTGAAAGGCGGCGCTGCCCTCGGGTTGTCGACCGTCCTCGGCGCCCCCTTCATCAACCGGCTGCACGCCCAGGAGAGCCATCCGCTCGCCGGCCAGTCGATCGAGATGAACATCCTCGGCATCGCCGGCTGGGTGCCGTCGTCGCTGGGCGTGAAGATGTCGCCGCTCTTCGCCGAATATGTGAAGGAGAAATACGGCTACGACGTCTCCTTCAACTTCCAGGAAGCGCCCTTCGCCGACCTGTTCCAGAAGGCCGCGACCTCGCTGGTCACGCGCAGCCAGGAATTCAACATCATCATTTCCGACAGCCAGTGGCTCGGCGCGCTCGCCCAGCCGGGCTGGATCCTGCAGCTGAACGACGTCATCGCGCAGAACCCGGCGCTCGACATCGACTGGTACTCGAAGACCGTCGTCGACACCTACATGACCTATCCCGACGGCAGCCAGAACATCTGGGGCCTGCCCCAGGAGGGGGACGTCGAAGCCCTGTTCGTGCGCAAGGACTGGCTCGACGACCCGAAGGAGCGCGAGGCGTTCAAGGCGAAGTACGATGTCGAGCTGCCCTCGACCTTCGAGGACTTCGAGAACCTCACGATGGACGAGTTCGAGAAGGTCGCCGACTTCTTCACCCGGCCGGACGAGCAGCGCTGGGGCTTTGCCCAGCAGTACAGCCGCGTCTACGACTTCGCGACCTGCGCCTTCAACAACTTCCTGTGGAGCCGCGGCGGCGAATTGTGGAACGCCGAGACCGGCCAGGTCGAGGGCGTCCTCAACACGCCGGAGAACGCGGCCTCGCTGGAGGAATACAAGCGCTGGCTGAAATACTGCCCGCCGGGCGCCACCAATATCGGCATCGCCGAGGGCATCGACGTCTTCACCCAGGGCAAGGTCTTCGCCACCATCCAGTGGGCCGCCGTCGGCCCGGCGATGATCACCGAGGAACTGCAGGGCAAGGTGCTGGTCGTGCCGCCGCCCAAGCATCAGGCGCCGGGCGCCGAGCCCAAGCGGATCTACTCCATGGGCGGCCAGCCCTGGGTGATCAACGCCTTCAACGACGAGCAGAAGATGCGCGTCGCCATCGACTTCATGAACTGGTGGTACCAGCCCGAGACGGCGCTGGAATTCGCCAAGCGCGGCGGCAATCCGTGCGACAAGGCGACCCTGTCGCGGGACGATTTCGACGACATCAACCCGTGGAACCGCACCTACAAGTTCATGCTCGAGGACGGTCGCTCGCAGGATTTCTGGCATGACCCGAAATATTCGGAGATGCTGTCGGTCCAGCAGGAGGGCTATTCCTCCTTCGTGACCGGCCAGTCGACCGACGCCCAGGCGGTGATGGACTACATCGCCTGCGCCCAGCAGCAGATCCTCTACGATTCCGGCACGGCGAAAGAAGCGCCGTCCGACAGCTGCGCGATGACCTCGCTGTAAGCAGGTCCACCGATCGGCCGGACGCGGAGCCCTTCCGCGTCCGGCCATCCAGTCCCAAGATCGAGGCCCGATAATGCCCCCCGTCCAGCAGCGTCGGCGGCCCTTTGCCCGCCTGTTCGACAACCGCGCCACGCTGATCCTCACGTTGCTGGCGCCGGTGATGATCTTCTTCATCGTGTTCAACACGATCCCGACGCTGTGGCTGCTCGGCCTGTCCTTCTACAATTTCTCGCTGACCAGCGGCATGCCGCCGGACTTCGTCGGCTTCCGCAATTTCTTCGCCATCCTGGCCAGCAAGAACGGCATCTGGTTCGACCTTTCGCGGACCTTCACCTTCGTCCTGTGCGGCGTCACCATCCAGACCCTCCTCGGCGCGATGCTCGGCTTCCTGTTCTGGGGGTCGAAGGACATGCCGGGCCGGCGCATCGCCCTGACCCTCCTGTTCGCGCCCATGGTGCTGACGCCGGTGGCCTCGGGCACCTTCTTCCGCTTCATCTACGACCCGACCTTCGGCGTGCTGAACTATCTCGGCCGGGCGCTGTTCGACAGCGGGCCGATCGACTTCCTCGGCAATCCCGAGCTCGCCTTCTGGGCGGTGCTGGCGGTGGATTGCTGGATGTGGACGCCGTTCATGACGCTGATGACGCTGGCCGCTCTCGGCTCGGTGCCCAAGGCCGAACTGGAGGCCGCCGAGATCGACCGCGTGCCGTTCCTGCGGCGTCTGACCCTGGTCATCTGGCACCACGGCAAGTTCATCATGATGCTCGGCATCCTCCTGCGCACCATCGACAGCTTCAAGACCCTCGACCTGATCATTCCGATGACCAAGGGAGGGCCGGGCCAGACCACGCGGCTGGTGGCGCTGGAGCTGAACAAGCAGGCCTTCGAGAGCTTCAACATGGGCTGGTCTTCGGCCTATGCCGTCCTTCTCCTCCTGATATCGATCGCCATGACCAGCGCCTTCATCTTCGTCCTCAGCCTGCGTCGCCGCCGGGAGAACGGAGCATGAGCCGCCTGCGCGAATGGCTGTACTACGCCGCCCTGTGGTTGATCGCGCTGATCTTCTTCGCGCCGATCGCCTGGATCGTCATGTCGTCCTTCAAGACCCGCAGCGACATCCTCGCGGTGCCGCCCAAGCTGTTCTTCAAGCCGACGCTCGACAATTACGTCGACCTGTTCAACCGCGGCGAGATCTTCCTGCAGATCGCCAATTCGGTGGTGCTGTCGATCGGCGCCGTGCTGATCGCCGTCGTCGTGTCCTTCCTCGCCGCCTTCTGCTTCTCGCGGTTCCGGCCCAAGGGCACCGACTTCCTGATGTTCCTGCTCCTGTCGATCCGCATGCTGCCGGGGCCGGCGGTGATCCTGCCGGTCTTCCTGATGTATGTCGCCTTCGGTTGGAAGGATTCGCATCTCTGGCTGATGCTGTTCTACGCGATGTTCTCGATCCCCTTCTCGGTGTGGATCCTGAAGGGCTTCCTCGACGGCGTCTCGACGCGTTTCGACGAGACCGGCATCGTCAATGGCGGCTCGTGGTTCCACGTGATCTTCAAGGTGGTGATGCCGCAGGTCCGGCCCGGCCTGATCGCCGCCTTCATCTTCAACCTGATCTTCGTGTGGAACGAATATCTCTTCAACTTCATCATCGGCGGCGTGAATACCCAGAACATTCCCTACGCCCTGTCGGTCGGCACCTATTCCGACGGCGGCGTCAACTGGACGTTCATCTCCACCATGACCTCGGTCTACATCATCGTGCCGGTGGTCTTCATCTACATCTTCCAGAAATATCTGCTGGTCGGAATGACCTTCGGCACCGTGCGGGGAGAGGTCTGACCATGAAAGCCACCCGCACCTTTCCCGAACGGCTGGAGACGATCCTGATCTTCGGGCTGCTCGCCGGCATCCTGATGATCGCCCAGCGCTACAACCTGATGGTCTACAAGGTCGGCCTGTGCGTGCTGGTCGCCTCCACCCTCCTGCAGATCGCCGTCGGCAATCTGCGCAAGGACGCCTCGGCCGGGGCCAGCCTGTTCTTCATCCTCAAGGTCCTCCTGGTCATCGCGGCCGTGTTCTCGGTCGGCATCCTGATGGTCCCGACATTCTCGCAACTCGGTCGCTGATCTCCATGTCGCTGCAGTTCCAAGGCATCACCAAAAGCTACGGCAAGACCGTCGCTCTCGACGCGCTGACCCTCGACGTCGCGCCGCAGAGCTTCACCGTCCTGTGCGGCCCGCCCCAATCCGGCAAGTCGACCCTGTTCCGCATCCTCGTCGGGCTGGAAAAGCCCGATGCCGGCCAGATCCTTCTGTCGGGCCGCGATATCGTCGGCGATCCGCCGGCCGAGCGGCCGATCGGCTACGTGCCGCAGAACTTCGCGCTCTACCCGCACCAGACGGTGGCCCAGAACATGGCCTATCCGCTGACGCTGGCGCGCTTTCCCAAGGAGGAGATCGCCGCCCGGGTCGACCGGACCGCCGGCATCCTGTCGATCACCCATCTCCTGGCCAAGACGCCGGACCAGCTCTCGGGCGGCGAGAAGCAGCGCGTCGCCGTGGCGCGCGGCCTCCTGAAGGACGCCCAGATCTTCGTCCTCGACGACCCGCTGGTCGGGCTCGACTACAAATTGCGCGAGCGGCTGATGGACGAGTTGAAATCGCTGCGCGAGGAGCTGAACGCCACCTTCCTCTATGCCACCTCGGATTCGCTGGAGGCGCTGACCATGGCGCAGCGGCTGGCCGTCATCGACGAGGGCCGAGTGATCCAGGATGGCGAGGTGACCGCGGTCTATCACCAGCCGTCCCGGGCCCGCTCGCTGGACCTCATCGGCTTTCCCAACGCCAATCTCTACTCCGGCAGCGTCACCGACGGCACGGTCACGGCCGGGCCGCTGCGCCATCCCGCCGCCGGCCTTGAAGAGGGCCGCGCGGTGATCGCCGGCATCCGGCCGGAGCATGTGCGGCTGAACCCCGAAGGCCCGGCGATCGGCACCCAGCCGGCGCGGGTGACGCTGGTGGAAAATCTCGGCGGCGAGGCCGTGGTCTATCTCGATCTCGACGGCCACTCCCTGACCAGCGCGATCCCGCTGTTCGATCGCGCCCCGCCCGAATTCGACAGCACGGTCGGCGTGCGGATCGACCCGGCCGACATCCTGCTGTTCGACGGCACCAGCGGGCAGCGTCTGGCGGCTTTGCCATGACCGTGTGGCAGGCCCAACGCGTTCGAACGGGACAGAACATCCATGGCTGAAATCGTTATCGAGCACGTCACCAAGCGCTTCGGCAGCTTCACCGCCGTCGACGACGTCCACATGACCTTCGCCGACGGCGAGGTCGCCTGCCTGCTCGGCCCGTCCGGCTGCGGCAAGACCACGCTGATGCGCATGCTGGCGGGTCTGGAGCGCCCGAGCGAGGGCCGCGTCCTCTTCGGCGGCCGCGACGTGACCCGGCTGCCGCCGCGCAAGCGCAATGTCGGCATGGTGTTCCAGTATCCGGTCATGTACCCGACCCTGTCGGTGGCCGAGAACCTGGAACTGCCGATGCGCCACGACCGCAGCGTCTCGACCGCAGAGCGCAAGCGCCGCGTCGACGAGGTGCTGGACGTCCTCGACCTGCGGCCGCTGGCCGGTGCCTTCATCGAACAGCTCGACGCCGGCAGTCGCCAGAAGGTCGCCGTCGGCCGGGCCGTGGCGCGCCAGTCCGAGATCGTCCTGTTCGACGAGCCGACCACCAATGTCGAGGTCAATGCCAAGCTGCAGCTGATCCGCGCCTTCAAGCGGGTGACCAAGCGGCTGAAGCAGACCATCGTCTACGTGACCCACGACCAGACCGAGGCGATGACGCTGGCCGACCGGATCGCCCTGATGAAGGACGGCCGGATCATGCAGTATGACCGCCCGCAGGTGCTCTATGGCCAGCCGACCACCGAGTTCGGCGGCTGGTTTCTCGGCAATCCCGGCATGAACTTCATTCCCGCCGAACTCGACAGCCGCGGCATCCACGCGCCGATCCTGGCCGAACCGCTGCCGGCGCCGGCCAGCCCGCCCCGCGGCCAGCTGACCCTCGGCATCCGGCCGGAACTCGTGCGCATGACCGGCGAGCCGACCGAGGGCAGCGTCGGCGCCATCCTCGTTGACCAGGCGATCGGCATTGCCGGCCGCTACCTGACCAAGGCGAAGATCGGCGAGACGGTGGTCAAGGTGAACACCGACGGCCGGCCGCCGGCGGCGCTCGGCGGCGCCGTGCACCTGTCGGTGCCGCGCGACCGGCTGATGCTGTTTGCCGACGGCAACCGCGTCTCCTGACAGGGGAAGGGACGACCATGCGCTACGATGTCTCCGTCGTCGGGCTCTACATCCTCGACATTCTCGGGCGCCCCGTCAGCCGCATCCCGGATCGCGGCAATGTCGAGTTCATCGACGAGATCCGCCTGACCGTCGCCGGCACCGCCGGGGGCGTGGTGGTCAACACTGCCAAGCTCGGCCTGAACAGCCTGGCCGTCGGCGCCGTCGGCAACGACGAGAAGGCCGATTTCGTCCTCGGCGCGATGGACCGGCTCGGCATCGACATCTCTGCCATGCAGCGGCTCGAAGGCATTCCGACCTCGGCGACGATCCTCAACATCCGGCCGAATGGCGAGCGCCCGGCCCTCCACATGCGCGGCGCCTCGGACCATTTCGACGTTCCGGTGAGCCTCTACGACCAGATCTTCGACGCGCCGATCCTGCATCTGGGCGGCACCGGCCTCCTGAAGACCCTCGACGGCGAGCGCAGCCGGCTGCTCGTGGAAGAGGCCAAGCGGCGCGGCTGCACGGTGACCTTCGACCTGATCGCCGCCAGTGCGCAGACCGCCGGACTGGTGCTGCCGCTGTTGCCGTCCATCGACTATTTCATGCCCTCGATCGAGGAGGCCCGCGACATGTCGGGTCAGACGACGCCGGCCGACTGCGCCGCCTTCTATCTCGACCGGGGGGCGCAAACCTGCGTCTTCACCCTCGGCGGCGAGGGCGCCTATTACGCCGCCGCCGACGGCACGCGCCTGCATGTGCCGGCCTACGACATCGACGTGGTCGACACGACCGGCTGCGGCGATGCCTTCGACGCCGGCTTCATCACCGCGCTCACCCACAGGATGGACCCGGAAGCCGCCATCGATTTCGCCCAGGGGGTTGCGGCGCTGGTGGCCAGCGGCCTCGGCTCGGATGCCGGCGTCGTGTCCTTCGACCATACGAAGGAGCGGGTCGCGGAGTTGCAGGCGGGGCGCCGCAAACGCTGACAGCCGGGAAAGGACTAGGCCCATCGCGGCGCGGCTCAACCCCGCAGCGATAATCGCATCGCGCGAGATCCGCCCTGACATCCCGCCCGTTGCCGCGCCATGCGGCTTGCACGCGCGCGTCGGCGGTGCTTTATCTCCACCCGTTCTCAGGGCGGGGTGAAAGTCCCCACCGGCGGTATGCGGCGGTTGCCGCGAGCCCGCGAGCGCCCTTCGGCTTCGAAGGGGTCAGCAGATCAGGTGCGATGCCTGAGCCGACGGTCACAGTCCGGATGAGAGAGAACGTACGCAATGCGCGCCAGGCGAACGCCTCGCGTATCCGCGTCCGTGATCGCCTTGGGTGACGTGTCCGTTGCGAAGGAGATCACCATGGCACCCACCCGCTACGCATTCATCAAGGCCAACTGGCACTCCGACATCGTGTCGCGCGCCCTCGAAGGCTTCACCCAGATCATTCCCGCCGACCAGGTCGACGTCTTCGACGTGCCCGGCGCCTTCGAGATGCCGCTGATGGCCCGCGATCTCGCGATGACCGGCCGCTACAAGGCGGTCGCCGCCGCAGCTCTCGTCGTCGATGGCGGCATCTACCGGCATGATTTCGTCGCCCAGGCCGTGGTCGACGGCTTGATGCGCGCCGGCCTCGACAGCGGCGTGCCGGTCCTGTCGGTGTCGCTGACGCCGCATCACTACCAGGAGACGGCCCATCACGAGGCGATCTTCCGCGAGCATTTCGTCACCAAGGGCCGCGAGGCGGCCGAGGCGGCGCTGATGATCGTCAGGACGCGGCAGGCGATCGAAACGCCCGCCGCCGCCATCCACCGCGTCGCCTGATCGGGGCGACGTCCCGCCTCGGACGATGATCGTGCGACCGGAAGGCTCGCGCCACGGCGCGCAGACGATTGCAGTCGGCGCGCCGGCGTGGCTACCCTGTTCCGATCCCGCCGCTGGCGGGGCGACAGGTCGCGCACGGGCGGCACAGGGGGATCGGACGCAGGAATGAATGCCACGGACTTTCCGGCCGACGCGCCCGATGCCCCGGACGATCTCGACGCTGCGTTCCTCTTCGACCTGCCGCCCCTCGTCGAAGGCGATCCCGTGGATGTCGTCATTCTCGGCGCCGGGGTGAACGGCGCCGGGCTCTTCCGCGATCTCTGCGCCCAAGGCGTCAGCTGCCTGATCGTCGATCGCGGCGATTTCAGCGGCGGCGCCAGCGCGGCCGGCTCGCGGCTGATCGAGGGCGGGCTCGCCGAACTCGAGATCGGCGATCTCGCCAGCGCGAGACAGGCCGCCAGCGAGCGCAACCGCCTTCTGAAGAACGCGCCGCATTTCGTCGACATGCTGCCGGTGATGTTTCCGGTCTTTTCCTGGCTCGGCGGACTGGGCGCGGCGCTGGCGACGCTTTTCGGCACACCCACGGCCCCGCGGCAGCGCGGCGCGATCCTCGCCCGGCTCGGCCTTGCCCTTCACGACCGCTTTGCCACCGCGCCCGTCGACACGCCGCGCCACCAGCTCCTGAGCCGGCAGGCGGCAGGGGCAACGTTTCCCGAGCTTTCGACGGACATCACCGCCGCCGGCCTCTACCAGGATGCGCGGATCACGGCGCCCGAGCGGCTGGTCTACGAGATGGTGAAGGACGGGCTGGAGGCCTGTCCCGATTCCCGGGCCGCCAACTGGACGCGCCTCGTCTCCTGTTTCGGCGGAGGCCTCTCCTTCGAGAGCGAGGACGGCACGGATTTCGCCGTGCGCCCGACGCTGGTGGTCAATGCCGCGGGACCGTGGATCGACGAGGTGAACGCCGCCCTCGGCGCGCCCGAGGCGCAAGTCGCCGGCCGGTGGCAGAGCCACATCCTGCTCGACCACGAGGCGCTGCGCCGCCAGCTCGATGGCCGGGTGCTGCGCTTCGAGATGGCGGGCGATGGCCGGGTCCTGACCGCGCAGGACTATCTCGGCCGGGTGCTTGTCGGGCCGACGGACGCCCCCACCGATGATCCAGACGAAGCGCGTTGCCCGGACGACGACATCGCGGCGCTGCTCGATGCCCTGCGCGCCGTCCTGCCGGATCTCGACTTTGCCGCCGATCAGGTGGTCTGCACCTATGCAAGGACCGTTCCCTCACCGGCGCCGGACGTGGCGGCCGGCCAGACGCCGCGCCCCGGCGGGTCCATGCCCGTCATGGAGGCCGACGCGGACCGGCCCTTCCCGATCCTGTCGCTGGTCGGCGGCCGGTTCACCACCTATCGTCAGTTCGCCGAAACCGCGACCGACACAATTCTCCAGCGCCTGCAGCGCAGCCGCATCCAGTCGACCGAGCACATGGCGATCGGCGGCGGCCGCAACTATCCGGGCAATCCCCTGGCGCGGTCGGTGTGGCTCGCCGAGGCCTCGGTGGCGACGTGGCTCGACGAGCCGCGGCTGGAGACCCTTCTGGAGCGCTACGGTACGACGGCGCTCTCCATCGCCCACCACATCTGCGATCATGTCGATGCCGACCGGCTGCCGGACGCCCGCTCGGTGAGCCTGCGCGAGATCGACTGGATCGCCCGCAACGAGGATGTAGTGCGGCTGGAGGACATCGTCCTGCGCCGCCTGAATCTCGGTGTCGCCGGCCTGTTCACGGCGCGCGACATCGAGGCCATCGCCATCGTCGCGGCGAGTGCGCTGAAATGGTCGCCGGAGCGGCGGGCGGCGGAGATCGAGGCGGTGACGACGCTGCTTCGCGACACGCGCCGCATGCGGATCTGAGGACCGGCGCGGCGCATCCGGGACGCGCCGCGCAGGTCGAGCCGATCAGGCGCCGTGATATTTGGCGTCGAGGGCGTCGATCGCCTTCACATTGTCGGCCGAGCGGCCGTTGGGATCGAATTCGCAGGCCAGATACGCCTCGGCGATGCTTTTCGCGAGCTCGGAACCGACGACGCGAGCGCCCATGGTGATGATCTGGGCGTTGTTGGACAGGGCCGCGCGCTCGGCCGAATAGGTGTCGTGGGTCTGCGCGGCACGGATGCCGGGCACCTTGTTGGCCGACAGGCAGACGCCGATGCCGGTGCCGCAGCACAGGATGGCCCGGTCATAGGTGCCGTCGAGAATGCCGCTGGCGACCCGGTCGGACAGGTCGGCATAGAATTTCTCGGCGCCTTCGGGCGGATTGCTGACCTCGGAGACCTCAAGGCCGGCCTTGCCGGTCAGGTGCTCGGCAAGGGCCTTGGCGAGGGGGGCTCCGGCGCTGTCGCCGGCGATCGCGAGTTTCATGGAACGTCCTTTCTTCAGATGGTGGCGGCGCAGCGGGACAGGATGTCGAGATAACCCTCGACGTTCCAGGCCGACCGCCCGATGAACAGCCCGTCGATATGGGGACAGGCAATGAGTTCGGCGCAATTGCCGGGATTGACGCTGCCGCCGTAAAGGCACGGCAGCCGGCGTCCGGTGATCTCCTCGGTCGCCGCGATGATGCGCGCCTGGCGTTCGTCGGCATAGTCGGGCGCGGCGGGCGTGCCGCCCTCGCCGATGGCCCAGACCGGCTCGTAGGCGAACAGGATCGGGGCGGCCATCTGGGCCTCGGAGAGCTTCGACAGCGCGGCCTCCACCTCGCGCCGCAGCACCGCGTCGGCACGGCCCGAGGCCTTGTCCTCGGCGCTCTCGCCGATGCAGATCAGCGGGATCAGGCCGTGACGGATGGCGGCTTCGGTCTTCAACCCGACCGTCTCGTCGGTCTCGCCGAAATGCGCGCGGCGCTCCGAATGGCCGAGCTCGACCATGTCGGCCCCGCAATCTGTGAGCATCGGCGCAGAGATCTCGCCGGTCCAGGCACCCTCCTCCGCCCAGTGCATGTTCTGGGCGCCGACCTTGACGTCGGTGCCGGCGAGGATCGCCTTCACCTCGCGCAGGGCGGTGAAGGGCGGGATGACGAAACGCTGGATGCGGCCGTCGCCGGGCGCCTCTGCGAGCGTCTCGGCGAAATGCCGTGCCGCGCCCAGCGTCTTGTTCATCTTCCAGCTCGTGCCGATCCAGACTTGCGGCGCTTCGGCCATCATGCGTCTTCCTCTGCCAGATACAATCGAATGCCGTCCTCTTTGAGCGCGGCGGCCTTTTCGCGGGGCAGGGCCTGCGACGTCACCACCCCGTCGAAGACGCCGAGATCGGTGAACAGGTGCAGGGCGGTGCGCCCGAACTTGAAATGATCGACCATCAGATAGCTCTCAGCCGACGAGGCGATCATCCGCCGCTTGACCGCCAGCACCTCCTGGTCCTGGTGAAACGCCGTCCGGCCCTCGATCGAGGAACTCGACAGCAGCACCACGTCAGCCCGCAGCGAGGCCAGCGCCGTTTCCGTCACGACGCCGAAGAAGCCGTTGAACTTCTTCGAATAATTTCCGCCCAACGCAATCAGTTCGATCCCAGCTTCGCCGGCAAGGCCGGCGATCACCGCCATGTTGTTGGTGACCACGGTCAGCGGGCGTTTCTCGCGCAGGAACGGCACCAGGCTTCCCGCCGTGGAGCCGTCGTCGACCATGACGCACATGCCGGGCTGGACGAAATCCGCCGCCCGCGCCGCGATCGCCCGCTTTTCCGCCGCGGCCATGCGTGCCCGGTAGCGGAAATCGCTCTCGAACTGGCCGCTGGCCTCGATCGTCGCGCCGCCGCGGGTGCGGCGCAGGAGACCATCCGCCTCCAGTTCGTCGAGATCGCGGTGGATGGTCATCTTCGAGACGCCGAAATGCAGCGCCAGGCGATCCAGTGTCGCCGCCCCTTCCTCGACGAGGATATCGACGATGCCGCGTCTGCGATCGTCTCGCTTCACGATGACCTGCCCTTCACGACCGACCGCGCCGGTCCAGCCTCGATGTAACAGGCCGTGGGAAATTCGCAACACACTTCATGTGATTTTGTTATGTTTGATTGTGGCGTGGTGAGGTCGTGGCGCCATGACATAGCCGGGTCAGCGATCGCCACCGCGGGCGGACCCGCCGGCATCCCGGCGGATGCTTGGCAGGCGGCCGGCCTTCGGCGTAGAACCGCAGCGATCCGGACCGTGTGCCCCTGGCGCAGCCGGATCGGCCGACCCCCGCGCCCTTCCAGGCGGCGCATGATGGACCTCGAGGAGCGTATCGCCATGACCATGTCCCTGCCCGCCAAGGTCCGCATCGTCGAGGTCGGCCCCCGCGACGGCCTGCAGAACGAGCCGAAATACCTGCCGACCGACCAGAAGATCGAACTCGTGCGGCGCCTGGCGGCGGCCGGCCTGACCGAGATCGAGGTGACGTCCTTCACCCATCCCAAATGGATCCCGAACCTCGCCGACGCGGAAGAGGTGACGCGCGCCGTCGCCGACCTGCCGATCACGCCCTTCGCGCTGATCCCTAACCGCCGCGGTCTTGACCGGGCGATGGCCGCCGGGGCCAAGGGCGTGACGCTGGTCGTCTCGGTGACCGACGCCCACAACACCGCCAATCTCAACCGCACCACCGAGGCCTCGGTCGCCGAATTGCTGGAGCTGGAGGCCGAGGCCCGGCAGGCCGGCCTGAAGACCCGTGTCTCCCTCTCGGTGGTGTTCGGCTGTCCCTTCGACGGCGCCGTCGCGCCGGAGCATGTCGCCCAGATCGCCAGCCGCTTCGTCGAGGCCGGGGCGCCGCGCATCGGCCTTTGCGACACGATCGGCGTCGCCAATCCGGCGCAGGTCCATGCCCTGTCGACGCTGATGCTGACCCGGTTCCCCGACACCGAGTTCGAGCTGCATCTGCACGACACGCGCGGCCAGGCGCTGGCCAACACGCTGGCCGGCCTGCAGGCGGGCATCCGGTCCTTCGACGCGGCGGTGGGGGGCCTTGGCGGCTGCCCCTACGCGCCGGGCGCGACCGGCAATTCGGCGACCGAGGACGTGGTGGCGATGCTGCATGCCATGGATGTGGCGACCGGCGTCGATCCGGCGGGCCTTCTCGACGCGGCGGCCCTTCTCGCCGACTGGCGCGACACGCCGCTGGACAGCGCCGCCTGGCGGATCGCCCGGTCCGGCGGCGCGGCCTGCGGGACGCCGGCGGCCCGCGCCACCGCCTGAGCGCTTGCCGGCGATGGATTTGATGGCCGAGCGGAGGGCCGCTTCAGGCGGTCAGGCGTCCTCGGTCAGCCGTGATCGTTCCGGACAGGCCGCATCGGCGCCGTAGAGCACGACGCGGTTGCGGCCGGACTGCTTGGCCAGATAGAGCGCCTCGTCGGCGCGTTTCTGCAATTGTTGCGGCGTGACGTCGCCGTCGCCCGGCTCCAATGCCGCGACACCGATGCTGATCGTCACCTGGGGCGAGACCTGCGACCCCGGATTGGCAAGCCCGGCATCGGCAATGCTGCGGCGGATTCGCTCGGCGGTGGCAAGTGCCGCCTGCGTGTCGACGCCGCGCAGGAGCACCAGGAACTCCTCGCCGCCGTAACGGGCGACCTTGTCCCCGTCCCGCCGCACGCAATCGCCGATGAGCCTGGCCACTTCGATCAGGCAGCGATCGCCCTCGCCATGACCGAGGCGGTCGTTGAGGTTCTTGAAGTCGTCGATGTCGCACATCAGCAAAGCGCCGGACACGCGGCTTCGCGGCGCGCTCCACAGCGCGTCGAGGATCTCCGTCATCCAGCGCCGGTTGGCCACGCCGGTCAGGGGATCGGTCCGGGCGAGTTCCTCGAGCCGGTCGTTCGCGGCGGCGAGTTCCGCCACACGGGTCTTGTCGCGCAGGTCGAGAAGAAACGCCTTCTGGGCCAGAAGCGTCATGCTGCGCCGGGCCACCACGGTCGCGCCGATGCCGCAGGCGAAGAACAGCGTCCAGGCCAGGGCACTGCCGGTTCCCAGATCCGGATTGCGGAGCTGGAAGATGCAGTAGAGGCAGACGGTGATGGCGGCGATCGCTGCCGTCCAGCGCAGCGGGATGCCGAAGATGATGATGGCCGAGATCGCCACCACCATCATGATGTTCAGATAGCGTTCGTGATAGCCGCCGCCTGCCGCCTCGCCGATCAGCGCGACGCCCAGGAGGATGACCCCCATCCCGACGACCAGGGCGACGCGCTGCAGGCGCTGGGCGCGGGGCTTGCGCCAGATCAGGAAGATCGCGATGGCCACCGGCGAGAGGACCGCGCCGGGCACGAGCATCGACAGGGTCACCGCCGGCGGCAGCGTCAACCAGGACAGCGTCAGCATCAGGACGTTGAGGAGAGCGACCCAGATCATCCAGGCCCGGATGATCTTGGCGGACTGGGACCAGATGCGATCGCGGAAGAGCTTGCCGATCTCGCCTTCCAGGCGGATGTCGCGCGTCCGCATGGCCAGCAATTGCTCGACATCGGTGATCACGGGCCGCGAGCCGTAGAACCGGACGCGCGCAAGCGGGCCGGATCGTCGCTTCGGAACGGACGCGGGCGGAACGGTCATGCGCGGCACATTGGTGATGTCTCCTGCGCCGAGCTTCGCAGACAAGCGTAAAAGCAAGATTGCCATATCATACCGGATCAGCCCCTTCGTCCGACCCGGCTGCTGTTCGTCGCCCGGCGACATCGCGGCGATTGACGGGCCGTCGCCGCTCGCCCATCGTCGCCCGCATGACCACGATCCTCGACCTCACCGGGCTGAAATGCCCGCTTCCGGCCCTGAAGACCCGCAAGGCGCTCGGCGGCATCGCGCCGGGCGAGCTCTTGGAAGTGCGCTGCACCGATCCGCTGGCGGTGATCGACATTCCCAATCTGGTCGCCGAGATGGGCTACCGGCTCGCGGCCACCGAACGCGAGGGCGAGCGCAGCGTCTTCGTGATCGAGAAGTCGGCCCCGACCGCCGCTGCCTGACCGGCCTGCCGAACGCCGTCCCGCCGCGATGGGCGGCAACGGATGGCCTCGTCCGGCACGCGGCCAAGACCGCGAAAGCCACGTGCGACAAAGACGGGAACTTGTCCCGTTGCCGACCGTAAGGATGCCGGGCTAGCGTCACTGCAACGGTCGTCTCCCGGCTTCCTGCCCCTCCCAAAGGCAGCGGGGCCGGGGCGACCGGGTCCAGTTTTCCCGCGGTCCCGGAACGGAGGCCGATCCGCGGGTCATCCGTCCATCGCCGGTTGCGACGGCCCGGTCAGACGGGCACGGACAGGCGCGCCACGGATCGGCGGGCGACGGGAAAACACGGCTCGCGAGGACGGGTCGGCATGGCGTATGGTCGGCCGCCCCTGAGGGCCGCCGAGACAGACGCAGACGGGGCCAGCCCCGCCGGGAGGAAAGATGAGACGACTGACCCTGACGGCGCTCGCCGCCACGCTCGCTCTGTCGGCGAGCCCCGCCTTTGCCTACAAGATCTTCGTGTCGAACGAGAAGGGCAACGACATCACGGTGCTCGACTCGGCCGATTTCGCCGTCGTCGACACTTTCGAGGTCGGCCAGCGGCCGCGCGGCATCGCCGTCAGCCCCGACGGCAAGCATCTCTATGTCTGCGCCAGCGACAGCGACACGATCCAGGTCTACGACACCGAGACCTACGAGTTCATCCGCACCCTGCCGTCGGGCCCCGACCCGGAGCTCCTGGTCGTTTCGGCCACCGGCGACCGGCTCTATGCGGCCAATGAGGACGACAATCTCGTCACCGTCATCGATCTGGAAACCGGGGCAAGGCTGGCCGAGATCCCGGTCGGCGTCGAGCCGGAAGGCATGGGGATCTCGCCCGACGGCGCGATCATCGTGAACACCTCCGAAACCACCAACATGGCGCATTTCATCGATCGGGAGACCCACCGCATCGTCGCCAATGTGCTGGTGGATTCGCGGCCGCGCTTCGCCCAGTACAAGAGCGACGGCTCGGAGGTCTGGGTGACCGCCGAGATCGGCGGCACGGTCAGCGTGATCGACGCCGACACCAAGGAGATCAAGAAGAAGATCACCTTCGAGATCCCCGGCATCCGCTCCGAGGCGATCCAGCCGGTGGGCGTGCGGATCACCGACGACGGCTCCAAGGCCTATGTGGCGCTCGGACCCGCCAACCGGATCGCGGTGATCGACGGCAACACCTACGAGGTG
>NZ_CAXPJM010000014.1:0-99279 GCF_964217435.1 Aurantimonas sp.
GCCTCGCCGATCTCGGCCTGACGACCTTCGCCATGGTCACCGGTGGCAAGGGCGTCCACGTCATCGCGCCGCTGGAGCGCCGCCAGGGCTGGGACGATCTGAAAGGCTTCGCCCGCGGTTTTGCCCATCTGCAGGCGCGCGAGGAGCCGGACCGCTACGTCGCCACCATGTCCAAGGCCAAGCGCACCGGCAAGATCTTCATCGACTGGCTGCGCAACGAACGCGGCGCCACGGCCATCGCCCCCTATTCCACTCGCTCGCGCGCCGGCGCGCCGGTCGCGACGCCCGTCACCTGGGACGAACTGGCCGAGCTCGACGCCGCCAATGGCTTCACCCTCGACACGGTCGCCGCCCGCCTCGACGAAGCCGATCCATGGGCCGACTACGATTCGGTGCGCCAGTCGCTGACCAAGGCGATGCTCAAGGCGGTGGCGGAATGAGCCGCCGCCACCGCGCTTGATTCCCGCCCCCCGCTGACGCAGTTTCGCTGCGCATCAGCTCGGGAGGTTGCCCATGCCCATTTACGCGCTCGACGAAGACCGGCCGGAATTGCCGGACGATAACAGCGTATTCGTCGCGCCGGGGGCGCATGTCATCGGCCGGGTGCGGCTCGGCCGCAATGTCGGCATCTGGTTCGGCGCCGTGCTGCGCGGCGACAATGAATGGATGACCATCGGCGACGACACCAACATCCAGGACAATTGCACCCTGCACAGCGATGCCGGCTTTCCGCTGACCATCGGCGCCGGCTGCACGCTCGGCCACGCCGCCATCGTCCATGGCTGCACCATCGGCGACAATTCGCTGATCGGCATGGGCGCGACGGTGCTCAACGGCGCCAAGATCGGCCGCAACTGCATCGTCGGTGCCAATGCGCTGGTGACCGAGGGCAAGGAATTCCCCGACAATTCGCTGATCGTCGGCGCGCCGGCGCGGGTCGCCCGCACACTGGACGAAAAGGCCGAGGCCGGCCTCAGGCTGTCGGCGGAGCATTACGCCCGCAACGCCCGGCGCTTCGCCAAGGGCCTCGTGCCGATCGAGCCGGGCAACGCCAAAGCGCCGAAGGCCTGACCGCCCGGCCCGGCCATCGCCGCCGGGCCGCATGCCTGCCGCCCCGCGCGGCGACGGCTCGTCCCATTCCCGTCCGGAGTTCCCCATGCCGCTCTTCACCGATCTCGTGCGATCGCTGCCCGCTTCGGTGCCCTTCGTGGGGCCGGAAGCGCTGGAGCGGCAGACCGGCGTGCGCTTCAAGGCCCGCCTCGGCGCCAATGAGAGTGTCTTCGGCCCGTCGCCGAACGCCATCGAGGCGATGACGCGGGCCGCCGCCGACAGCTGGGGCTATGGCGATTCCGCCAATCACCATCTGAAGGAGGCACTGGCGGCGCATCTCGGCCTGGCGCCGGACAATATCATGGTGGGCGAAGGCATCGACGGGCTGCTCGGCCTGCTGGTGCGCCTCACCTGCGAGCCCGGCGACCGCGTCGTCACCTCCCACGGCGCCTATCCGACCTTCAACTACCATGTGGTCGGCCACGGCGCGGCGCTGGACTTCGTGCCCTATCGCGACGACCGCGAGGATCTCGACGCGCTGATCGCCCGCACGCGCGAACTGAAGCCGAAGCTGCTCTACGTCTCCAATCCCGACAATCCGACCGGCTCCTGGTACGAGGCGGCGGAGATCGAACGGCTGATCGACGCCGTGCCGGCGGAGACGATCCTCGTTCTCGACGAGGCCTATGCCGACATGGCCCCCGCCTCCGCCCTGCCGGCGATGAGCGTCATGCGCCCCAATCTTCTGCGCTTCCGCACCTTCTCCAAGGCCTATGGCCTTGCCGGTGCGCGCATCGCCTATGCCATTGGCGAAGCCGGGACGATCGTGCAGTTCGAGAAGGTCCGCAACCATTTCGGCATTTCGCGCGTGTCGCAGGTCGGTGCGCTCGCGGCGCTGCGCGACCAGGACTATCTGCGCCGGACGGTGGAGAAGATCGTGGCCGCCCGTGGCAGGCTGGCGGAGATCGCAACGACGGCCGGGCTGATCCCGCTGCCGTCGGCGACCAATTTCGTCGCCATGGATTGCGGCGGCGACGGGGCCTATGCCCGCGCGATCCTGGAGGCGGTGATCCGGCGCGGCGTGTTCATCCGCATGCCGGGCGTCGCGCCGCTCGACCGGATGATCCGCGTGACCGTCGGCCGCGACGAGGATCTGGCGATCTTCGAGACCGCGCTCGGCGAGGCGCTGGCGGAAGTGGGCCGGCCCCGGACGGCCTGACGGCGACCGCTTGTGTCAGAGGCTGGGCGCCGATGCGCCCGATGCCGTGGAGACGCGTCGCGGGCGATCAGTGACGGGTCATCCACTGGCGCGCGGCGCGCAGCGCGGCGGCGACCTCGGCCTTCGACATCTGGCTGGCGACGTCCTGCCGGTGATAGGCGGCCACGTCCGAACCCTTGCGATCGGCGAGGTTGAAATACATGTGGGCGGCGACGAAATCGACCGCGCCGTCATGGCCGCAGGCCGCGCGCATGCCGAGGTCGAAGAGGATGTCCGCGTCGACGAACACCGCGCCGCTGGCCGAGATGTCGTCGTAGTTCTGGAAGTCGATGCGAGCCATTGTCTTTCGCGTCCCTGTCGCTGTTGATCGGCTGCTGTCCGATGGGTCGAGAATGACCGCGACGACTGAAGGGGTGCTTAAAGTTTTCGATTAATTCGAGATAAATGCGTGTGAGCATTTGGTTCGGGAAAACGCGCTCAAGCCCATGAACCTTCGGGACAATCCGATCTGAGGACGGACCGCTTCCGTTTCGGAAGATTCACCCGTTGCTAACCGTGCCGTCGCATTCCATGCCTTTGCGGCAGATTCTTCGCCTTCGAACCCATCGCCGAATTCGCGCGTCCGGCAGGGACGCGAGCATTGCCATTTGCGGCGTCTCGTTTACTCTTACGTGAAGGGAAGCGTCACGGTGTCGAGGAGGACGCCGGCTTGCCCTGATGGGGAGCGAGAACATGAAGCGACTGATACTGGCGGCCGCCCTCGGCCTTGGCATGGGCGGCATCGCGCACGCCGATCCGATCGAGGGCAACTGGAAGATGCCGTCCGGATACAATGCCAAGATCACCAGCTGCGGCGGCGCCTTCTGCCTGACCTACACGACCGGCCCCCACAAGGGGAAAACCTTCGGGCAGATGCAGCCGACCGGCAAGGGCAAATATGCCGGCACGGTCACCGACTACACCAAGGGCGGCAAGGAATATTCCGGCAAGGGCGCGCTGTCCGGCAACACGCTGTCGGTCTCCGGCTGCGTCCTCGGCGGCCTGATCTGCCGTTCGCAGAGCCTCACCCGCCTCTGATCCGGCCCGGCGGGCAGGCCTCCTGCCCGCCCGTTCCGCGCACCATTTGGCGCGCACCGGCCCGCATCGGCCCGTCATCGATGGCGACATATCGGCCGCGCAACCCTTGGCGCGGCAGCGGCGTTCTGTCTGTTCGATCCTGAACAGACCACGGAGCCCGCCATGAAGACGATTCTCATCGCAGCAGCCGCCGCCACCATGGCGCTCGGCACCTCCGCATGGGCCGCCGAGCCCATCGTCGGCAAATGGCGCGCGCCGGGCGGCGGCATCGTGCAGGTGTCGAGCTGCGGCGGCGCCTATTGCGCCGAGGTGATCTCCGGCCAGCACAAGGGCAAGTCCGTCGGCCGCATGACCGGCAGCGGCGCCGATTACGAGGGCGAGGTGACCGACCCCCGCGACGACCGCACCTACAGCGGCAATGCCGTGGTCAAGGGCGGCAAGCTGGAGCTCACCGGCTGCGCCCTCAAGATCTTCTGCAAGACCCAGACCTGGGTAAAGCTCTGAGCCGTACGGCCTGACCGGCACCGACAACCGACCGCCGCCGCGCCCCAAAGCGCGCCCCGTCCGCGGCCCCATCCGCTCTCGCCCGGCCATCCGAGCCGGGCGCGTGTCAGCCTCGCTTCAGCGCCATGTGCAATTGTGGCGAAAATGCTGTAGGGCGGCACCATGATGACACGAATGACCGCGCTGACGGTCCTGATCGCCGGGATCGGCACTGTCCTGAGCTTCCTGGTGCAGGACATCGGCGAGCGCCCCGGCAGCGCCTTCGGCTCCCTGACCGGCGACGATTGCGATTATCGCCGCGGCATCGTCTGCCCGCTGGTTCGCGATCCGATCGTTCTCCAGAACACCACCGGCGGTTTTTGAGACCCGGCGTCTTCTCGCTGCCGTGACAGCCGGTTAGACAGGGGCATGACCGAGATCGTTCCCGCCCCGGCCGAGAGCCGCATCGTCACGCCCGAGACCGCCGAACGCCGCCCGTACTGGGATGCGCAGGAGGCCGTCGCGGAAGTCATCCGCCTCTATGGCCGCTCCGTCGCCTTCCTGTCCGACAGCTTCGACGCGGTGCTGAAGGACGGCGATCTCGACCATCGCTACCGCGCCTATTATCCGGAAATCTCGCTGGCCACGACGACCCATGCGCGGGTCGATTCGCGCCTCGCCTTCGGCCATGTGCCGCGCCCCGGCCGCTACGCGACGACGGTGACCCGGCCCGACCTGTTCGAGCGCTACCTGGTGGACCAGATCGCGCTCCTGATCCGCAATCACGGCCAGCCGGTTCTGGTCGGCGATTCCACCACGCCGATCCCGCTGCATTTCGCCTTCGGCGAAGGCACCTATGTGGACGGCAGCATGGCCGAACGGCTCGACCGGCCGCTGCGCGACGTCTTCGACGTGCCCGATCTGGAAGCCACCGACGACCGCATCGTCAACGGCAACCACGAGACCGGCCCCGGCGAGGAGATGCCGCTGGCGCCCTTCACGGCCCAGCGCGTCGACTATTCGCTGCACCGGCTGTCGCACTACACCGCCACCCATCCGGCGCATTTCCAGAACTTCGTCCTGTTCACGAACTACCAGTTCTACATCGACGAATTCTGCATGATGGCGCGCGAGATGATGATGCGCGGCAGCGATGGCTATGTCGAATTCGTCGAGCCGGGCAATGTCGTCACCAGCCCCGGCGAGGCCAAGCCGCATCAGGGCGTCGCGCCCTCGCGCCTGCCGCAGATGCCGGCCTATCACCTCAAGCGCGCCGACGGCCACGGCATCACCATGGTCAATATCGGCGTCGGCCCGTCCAACGCCAAGACGATCACCGACCACATCGCCGTCCTGCGCCCCCATGCCTGGCTGATGCTCGGCCATTGCGCCGGCCTCAGAAACAGCCAGGAGCTGGGCGACTACGTCCTTGCCCATGCCTATGTGCGCGAGGATCACGTCCTCGACGCCGACCTGCCGGTCTGGGTGCCGATCCCGGCGCTGGCCGAAGTGCAGGTGGCGCTGGAGAAGGCCGTCGAGGAGGTCACCGGCCTGTCCGGCTACGAGCTGAAGAAGATCATGCGCACCGGCACGGTCGCCACCATCGACAACCGCAACTGGGAACTGCGCGACCATCGCGAGCCGGTCGAGCGCCTGTCCCAGTCGCGGGCCATCGCCCTCGACATGGAATCGGCGACCATCGCGGCCAACGGCTTCCGCTTCCGCGTGCCCTACGGCACCCTGCTCTGCGTCTCCGACAAGCCGCTGCATGGCGAGTTGAAGCTGCCGGGCATGGCGACGGAATTCTACAAGCGGCAGGTGGCCCAGCATCTGCGCATCGGCATGCGGGCGCTGGAACTGATGTCCGAACTGCCCTCCGAGCGGGTGCATTCGCGCAAGCTGCGCTCCTTCTTCGAGACGGCATTCCAGTAGACACATGCCAGGAACCGGAACGACAGACGCGCCGGCGCGCGGGCGAACCGGCGGGCGCCGCTGGCTGCGGTGGGCGCTCGCGGCACTGGCGCTGGCCTGCGCCCTGGCGATCGTCGCCGGCTTCTTCGGGGATCACGTCGCCGCCTTCGATTCCATCGGGCATTTTCGCGCCCATCTGTCGGTCGCCGCCCTGCTCGTCGGCATCGCCGCGTTGATTGCCGGCCCGGCCATTCCGCGCATCGCCGGCAGCGCTGCCATCGCCGCAGCGCTCGCCGGCTTTGTGACGGTGGCGCCCTATGTCCTGCCGGACAGCACCCCGATAGCCGCCGACGCCGTCGCGGGCCGGCCGGCCTATCGCCTCCTGCAGATGAATCTGCGCTACGACGTCGCCGAACCGGCCGAGGCCATCCGCCGGATCGCCGCCGAAGCACCGGACGTCGTCACCCTGCAGGAAACCGGGCGCGACTGGCAGGCGCGGCTCGAAACCCTCTCGGCCAGCTATCCGCATCAGTTCTACTGCAGCGGCCGCTTCGCGCAGGGCAACGTCGCCATCCTGTCGAAGCGTCCCTTCGTCGACGAGACCGGATATTGCGACGTGGAGAACGGCTTCGCCGCGCGGCGCATCAATTTCAACGGCACCGTCGCGACCATCGTTTCCCAGCATTTGCAATGGCCCTGGCCCTTCGGCCACTGGCGCCAGCTGGCAGAATTGCAGGAGACACTGCGCCTGCTGCAGGGCCCTGTGCTGATCGCCGGCGACTTCAACGCCGCGCCGTGGAGCGCCGCGCTGGCGACCTATGCGGCGGCCAGCGGCACGACACCGATGACGGGCATCGGTTTCACCTGGCTCCTGCGCGCCCTGCCGGGAGCGCTGGCGCCCTATATCGGCCTGCCGATCGACCACGTGCTGGCGACACCCGGCATCGTGATCCGGCAGCTCGGCACGCTGGCGCCCACCGCCTCCGATCACCTGCCGATCGCCGCGACCTTCAGCCTGCCGGCCCCGCCACCGGCCGCCCCGGACACCCCGCAGGCCGCCGCACTGTAGCCTCGGCGACCGTTCCGGCTGCGACGTCATCGGATGGACTGGCCCCATGCAGCCCCGGAGCGGCCCCGTTTGCTGCCCTGTCTCGGATCCTCAAGGGCCATGGAGACCCTGTAACGGTCCCCCCCCCCTTACTGCGGCGCGACCGACACCAGGATCTCGTTCAGCGCCTGCGTCCGCTGCGCGATGACGAACGCCCGGCAGGACGGATAGGACAGGTGTCGGCCGATCGAACCGTATGTGGCCGGGTCCAGGTAGAACAGGCAGGTCTGGTCGCGATAGGTGAGCCATGCCCGCTGCTCGTCGCGCAGCATCGGCTGGCTCTCCTCGGGAAGCTCCGCCAGGAGCGCCTGCCACGCCGCGTTGAGGCGCGCATCCTCGCGATCCATCCAGGCACCGCCGCAGTCCCCCATCTCCCGCATGCTCGCATCGGCCTCGCGCAGGCACGCATCATAGGCGTCGTCGGCGCGCGCCGGCAGCGCTAGCAGCTGCAGAGCCAGAACAATCAGCGGCAAAGCCAGGCGCATGGCGGTCTCCCCTTCACGGCACGACGTGCAACGCTGCGCAGGTCAGCGCGACGCGGCTCCTACATCACCTGATAGACCGGCCCCTCGCCACCCTGCGGCGGCACCCAGTTGATGTTCTGGTTCGGGTCCTTGATGTCGCAGGTCTTGCAGTGGACGCAGTTCTGGGCGTTGATCACGAACTTCTCCTCGCCGCCCTCCTGCACCCATTCGTAGACGCCGGCCGGGCAATAGCGCTGCGACGGCCCGGCATAGACCGCGAATTCGGAATCGTGCTGCAGCTGCGGGTCCTTGACCTGCAGATGGACCGGCTGGTCCTCCTCGTGATTGGTGTTCGACAGATACACCGAAGAGACCTTGTCGAAGGTCAGGACGCCGTCGGGCTTGGGATAGTCGATCTTCTTGTGCTTGGCCGCCGGCTCCAGGCAGGCATGGTCGGGTTTGCCGTGCTTCTGGGTGCCGAAGAAGGAGAAGCCGAACAGCGAGTTGGTCCACATGTCGAGGCCGCCCAGCCCGATGCCGAGCAGGGTGCCGTATTTCGACCAGAGCGGCTTGACGTTGCGCACCGGCTTGAGGTCGCGGCCGATCGCCGACGTGCGCCATTCGTCGTCATAGGCCGACAGCACGTCGTGCGCGCGCCCCGCCTTGATCGCCTCGGCGGCCTTCTCTGCGGCCAGCATGCCCGAGGTCATGGCGTTGTGGACGCCCTTGATCCGCGGCACGTTGACGAAGCCGGCCGAGCAGCCGATCAGCGCGCCGCCCGGGAAGACCAGCTTCGGCACCGACTGCCAGCCGCCCTCCGTGATGGCGCGCGCGCCATAGGCGATGCGCTTGCCGCCTTCCAGGAGTTCGGCGATGTCGGGATGCGTCTTGAAGCGCTGGAATTCCTCGAAGGGCGATAGATACGGGTTCTTGTAGTTCAGGTGGACGACGTAGCCGACATAGACCTGGTTCTCGCCCAGATGGTACAGGAACGAGCCGCCACCGGTGCCGCTGTCCAGCGGCCAGCCGAAGGAGTGCTGCACCCGGCCCGGCTTCGACTTGGCCGGATCGATCTCCCACAATTCCTTCAGCCCGATGCCGAACTTGCCCGGCTCGCGGCCCTCGTCGAGGCCGTAGCCGCGGATCAGCTGCTTGGCCAGCGAGCCGCGCACGCCCTCGCCGATCATCACGTATTTGCCCATCAGCGCCATGCCGCGCTGATACATCGGGCCGGGCTCGCCGGTACGGGCAACGCCCATGTCGCCGGTGGCGACGCCGATCACCGCATTGCTCTCGTCGTAGAGGATCTCGGAGGCCGCGAAGCCCGGATAGATCTCGACGCCCAGCGCCTCGGCCTTCTCGGCCATCCATTTGCAGACGAGGCCGAGCGAGACGACGAAATTGCCGTGGTTGTTCATCAGCTTCGGCATCAACGCATTGGGCAGGCGGAGCGAGCCGCTGGCGCCGTAGAGATAGAACCGGTCGTCGGTGACCTTGGTCTTGATCGGCGTCTCTTCCTCGCGCCATTCCGGCAAGAGGATGTCGAGGGCCGAGGGATCGAGCACGTTGCCGGACAGGACATGGGCGCCGACCTCGGCGCCCTTCTCCAGCACCACGACGGAGAGCTCCGGGTCGATCTGCTTCAGCCGGATCGCCGCCGACAAACCCGCCGGCCCGGCGCCGACGATCACCACGTCGAATTCCATCGACTCGCGTTCGGGCAGGGTCTCGGTCTGGCTGGCGGTATCGCTCATCGTCTCTGGGTCCTTTCGGTGGCGCGGGCAGATGCCGCGCATCCTCGTACACGTTCGCACCGTGTGCCGTCGTTCCAAGACTAGGGCACGGGCCTGTTTGGACGAGTTCTAGCCTGATTGACCTTTCCGTCAAACAGCCGGCGTCGTGCGGATCGTCGCGGACGTCCCCGGCCCTTGACGCGCCGCCCGCGGGCGGATCAGACAGGCCCGGCCCGACACAAGGAGACCGGCTTGAACGCGCTCTATCTCGGCATCGCGATTCTCTGCGAGATCGTCGGTACCACCGCCCTCAAATCGACCGAAGGCTTCACCCGGCTCGCGCCCTCGCTGGTCACCGTGGCGACCTATGTGCTCGCCTTCTACTTCCTGTCGCTGCCGCTGCGCACCATGCCGGTCGGCATCGTCTATGCGATCTGGTCGGGCACCGGCATCGTGCTGCTGGCCCTGATCGACATCTTCTGGTTCCGCGTCACCCTCGACCTGCCGGCCCTGCTCGGCCTGGCGCTGATCGTCGGCGGCGTCCTCGTCATCAACCTGTTCTCCCAGTCGCTCGGACACTGACGCCGCCGTCGCGCCGCGCGGAAAAATCGGCTAGGGAATGGCCATGAACGCCGAGCCCCATCCCATCGACCGCGAGGCGGCCATCGCCCTCCTCGAATGGTACCGCGCCGCCGGCGTCGATGCGGTGACCGGCGAGCACCCGCGCGACCGCTTTGCCGAGACCCAGGCCGAGATCGCCGCCCGCAAGGCCCGGCGCAGCCAGCCGGCGGGCGCCGCCCCGGCAGCGTCCGGCGATGCCCCGCGCCCCGCGCAGGAAGCGAGGGCCGCCCCGGCCAGGACGCCCCAGCCGGCCGAGGAGCCCGGCTTCCCCTCGCCGCGCATCGCGGTGCCCGACGACATCGCCGTCGCCGATGCGCGCGAACGCGCCCGCTCGGCCACGACCCTCGCCGAATTGCGCGCCGCGCTGGAGGATTTCGACGGCTGCAATCTGCGGATCTCGGCCCGCTCGACGGTGTTCGGCGACGGCAGCGAGACCGCCGATCTGATGCTGGTCGGCGAAGCGCCGGGCCGCGAGGAGGACACCGCCGGCGTGCCCTTCGTCGGCCGCTCCGGCCAGCTTCTTAACCGGATGCTGGAATCCATCGGGCTCGAGCGCGAGGCGGTGCGGGTGACCAACACCGTGCCCTGGCGCCCGCCCGGCAACCGCCCGCCGACGCCGGCCGAGACGCAGATCTGCCTGCCTTTCGTCCAGCGCCATATCGAACTCGTGGCGCCGAAGATCCTGGTCTGCCTCGGCTCGCCCTCGGCCAAGGCGATCCTGGGGGCGCAGGAAGGCATCCTGCGTGTGCGCGGCCGCTGGACGACCTACAGTTTCGGGCTGGAGCAATGCGACGCCATCGACGCGGTGGCGATGCTGCATCCGGCCTATCTGCTGCGCCAGCCGGCCCAGAAGCGTCTCGCCTGGCGCGACCTGATCGCCCTGCGCGAGCGTCTGGCGCAGAAATCGACGGCGGGCTGACGCGGGAGCGGGCCGCCTCACGAATCGGCGGCGAAAAGGCACTCGCCAAATCGGTCCGAAACGCCTAGCTCTGCCCGCGAGGCAACGCGCCGCATCGACCACACCGTTCCGGGGCCGTCCCATGCCACTGCAGATCCTGCCGATCGCCGCACTGCTCGCATCGACCTTCTTCCTGATGGCCGGCGCCGGGCTCATGGGCATTCTCCTGCCGGTGCGCGGCTCGATCGAGGGCTGGTCGAGCTACCAGATCGGCGCCTTCGGCACCTCCTACGCCATCGCCTTCACGGTCGGCTGCTTCGTCATGCCGGTGATCGTGCGCAGCGCCGGCCATGTGCGTACCTTCGCCAGCCTCGCCGCCCTCCTGGCGATCTCGGTGCTTCTGAGCGGCGTCCTCATCGATCCGCTGGCCTGGATCGTCTTCCGCGCCATGGCCGGCTTCGCGCTGGCCGGCACCTACATGGTCGTCGAGAGCTGGCTCAACGAGCGGGTCACCAACGAGAGCCGCGGCAAGATCTTCTCGATCTACATGGTGGTCACCATGGCAGCGATGATGGGCGGCCAGTACGTCATGCCGCTCAGCCGGCCCGAGCTGACCATTCCCTTCATGCTCTGCGCGATCCTGTTCGCGCTGGCGGTGATCCCGACGGCGCTGTCGCGCGCCGCCTCGCCGAAGCCGCTGACCAGCGTGAAGATCGATGTCGGCCTGATCTTCCGCAATTCGCCCGTCGCGGCCGTCGGCGTGCTCCTGGCCGGCATCATGTCCGGCGGCTGGAACAACATGGCGCCGGTGTTCGGCCAGAAGATCGGCCTGTCGACCACCGAGATCGCCACGCTCGTCGTCGTCGCCATGGCCGGCGGCATCGTCTTCCAGGTGCCGCTCGGCCGCTTCTCCGACAGGATGGATCGACGCTATGTGATGACCGCGGCCGGGTTGATCGGCTTCATCGCCGCCGTCCTCGGCGTCTATGTCGACGCCATGCCCTGGGGCGCGACGGTCTATTTCGTCGTCGCCTTCATCCTCGGCGGCATCGTCTATCCGTCCTATTCGCTGGCCGTGGCGCATGCCAACGACTACGCCGCCGACGAGGATTTCGTGAAGATCTCCAGCGGCCTCCTGATCCTCTACGGCGTCGGCACCATGATCGGCCCGATCTATGCGGCATTCCTGATGGAGAGCTTCGGCCCTGAAGGCATGTTCCAGGCCGTCGGCACCTCGGCCGTCGCCTATGCCGCCTATTCCTACTACCGGACCTACCGCCGCGAGGCGCTGCCGGTGGACGAGCGGGCCGACTTCCAGACCGTGCCGCTGGCCCGCACCCAGACGCCGACCAGCTTCACGCTGGATCCGCGCGCCGAAGCCTCGATCACCGCCGAGGAGGAACTCGCCGCCAGCGACGAGGCCGAGGCAGCCGAAGCAATGGCCAGTGCCGAAGCGGAGGCCGAAGCAGAAGCGGCGCAGGCCAGTGCCGACGCAGAGACAGCAGCCGAGGCTGAGGCAGAGGCGGACCGGACCGACCGCGATGCCGCCGCCACCGCGCGTCCGGCCGAACCGGTGACCCCGCCGGACGACAAGGCCGGCGGCATCTGAGCACAAGACGCGGACGCCAGCTCCCTCCCCGGCCTCGGGCGATCATCCGCGCCCTTCGCGAAAGCGGGACCTGTCGAACGCCTCCGGGTCTTGCACCCACACAAACGAAAACGGGCGGCCGTGATGGCCGCCCGTTTCGCGTTTCGGACCTGTCCGGCGGTCAGCCGATGCGGCCGCCGCCCTGCTTGGTGATGGCCACCACCGACGGACGCACCGGCATGTCGTCCTTGAAGTCCGGCCAGCGGGTCGAGAGATCCTCGTAATAGGACGGCCGGCCGAAGCCCTCCCAGTCCTCGCCGCCATCGGCCGGATGCTGGACCGCCACGAAGGCCGTCTGCATGTCCGGCAGGATCAGCGGACCGCACATCTCGGCGCCCACCGGGACCCGGAAGAACAGCTTCGACGTGCCGCGGGCCGCGCCCTCGGTGTCGACGGCGAAGAGGCCGTCGGTGCGGCCCGTCGCCTTCGGCGAATTGCCGTCGGTGGAGACCCACAGCCGGCCCTCGGCATCGACCGCGCAATTGTCCGGCATGCCGAACCAGCCGTTCTTCGTCGTTTCCGTGGAGAAGGTCGCGCCGACATCGGCGACCGACGGGTCGCCGCATTTCAAAAGGACTTCCCAGGTGCCCTTGGTGGCGGCGAAGTCGCCGCCGTCCTCGGCGATCTCGATGATGTGGCCGAAGGCGTTCTTGGCGCGCGGATTGGCGGCATCGGCCTCCTCGCGCTTGGTGTTGTTGGTCAGCATCACGTAGACGCGGCCATTGGTGCCGTTCGGCTCGATGTCCTCCGGACGGTCCATCTTGGTCGCCTCGAGGAGATCGGCCGCGCGCCGGGTCTCGATGACCACGTCGGCCTGGCTCTCGAAACCGTTCTCGGCGGTCAGCGGGCCTTCGCCGAAGACCAGCGGCATCCAGGTCAGCGAGCCGTCGTCCTCGAACTTGGCGACATAGAGCGTGCCCTCGTCGAGAAGATCCATGTTCGCGGCCCGGTCGTCGGGGTTGTAGGTGCCCGCGGTGACGAACTTGTAGACATAGTCGAAGCGCTCGTCGTCGCCGAGATAGAACACCACCCGGCCATCCGCCGCGACGATCGACTCGGCGCCTTCATGCTTGAAGCGTCCGAGCGCGGTGCGCTTCTTCGGCACCGAGTTCGGGTCCTCGACATCGACCTCGACGATCCAGCCGAAGCGGTTGGGCTCGTTCGGCTCCTTCGACACGTCGAACCGGTCGTGGAAATTGCCCCATTCATAGCTGCCGTCCGGCACGCCGTAGCGCTCGTAATTCTGCGCTTCCCGGTGATCGGCCGGCAGTTCGCCGACGAAATAGCCGTGGAAGTTCTCCTCGGCCATGATGTAGGTGCCCCACGGCGTGACGCCGCCGGCGCAATTGTTGATGGTGCCGAACACCTTGGTGCCGGACGGATCGGCCTTCGTCTGCAGGCGGGCGTGGCCGGCGGCCGGGCCGCGCAGCTCCATCTCGGTCCCGGCGGTGATGCGGCGATTCCTAGCACCGTCGGTCACCACCTGCCACTTGCCGTTCTCCTTGCGGATCTCGACGATGGTGCCGCCATGGGCCGCCATCTCGATGTCGACCCGCTTCTGGTCGGCCGCGGCGACCGTGAGCTTGTCGCCCTCGACCTTCACGATGCCCGGGAACATCAGGTGTTCGTTGGTGTATTCGTGATTGACGACGAGCAGGCCATGCTCCGACGAACCGTCGATCGGGATGAAGCCGACATAGTCGTTGTTGTAGCCGAACTGGCGCGCCTGGGCTTCCGGCGTCTGGTTCGCCGGATCGAACTCCGGTGAATCGGCGAAGACCGGGTCGCCCCAGCGCAGCAGCACGTCGGCATCGTAGCCTTCGGCGATGTGATGCATCTCGTCGACGCCGGCCTCGACCTCGGTGAAGTCGAATTTCGAGCCCGCGGCGCCTTCGGCATGGGCCTCGTCGGCGGCCATCAGCGCCAGCGGGCTCACCGTGGCGGCGATCGCCGTGGCGGCCATCGAGCCGCGCAGGAAGTCGCGGCGCGAGAAGCGCGTCGCGATCACGTCGCCCATGGTGCGGTTGTCGGTCGGGTTCAGACCGTCGCCATCGGCCTCTTCCAGCTGGCTGGTGCGGAATACCGCACGGCTTGCATGTTCGTTCATCGACGCCCCCTGATCTTGCGAAATCCGGCACCGTCCAACTTTTGGAACGGTTCCAGCATCGCATAATCAGGCAAGGTCACAAGCCGATGACACGCCACTGTGAAGGCCGCGGAAGGCGCGCAGGCCTGCGCCGACGGCGTTTCAGCCCGTTGGCGGGGTGACCCGGCGGGCCCGCGAACGCTCCAGGCCCAGCCGGTGCTCGCGCCAGATGATGAAGATGCCGGCCGACACGACGATGGCTCCGCCGAGGATCGTCGTGCCGCTCGCCGCCTCGTCGAAGATCACGTAGCCGATGATGATGGCGAGGATCAGCGAGGTGTATTCGAAGGGCGCGATGGTCGAGGTGTCGGCATAGCGGTAGCAGGCGGTCAGGAGCAGCTGGCCGACGCCGCCGCACAGGCCCGCGAGGATCAGGAAACCGGCCTGCTCCCATGTCGGCACCACCCAGCCGAAGAAGATCGACAGCGCCGCCAGCGCCGACGAGGTCAGCGAGAAATAGATGACGATGGTGGCGGTCTTCTCGGTGTGGACAAGCCGGCGGATCTGGATCATGGCGATGGCGGCCACGGTGGCCGAGACCATCGCCGCGGCAATGCCGATCGCCTCGCCATCGGCCAGCCCGTCACTGCCCAGCGACAGTTTCGGCAGCGTCACGACCATGATCCCGATCAGCCCGACGAGCACCGCCGACCAGCGGTAGAGCCAGACCACCTCCTTCAGGAAGATCGCGGCGAACACCACGGTCAGCAGCGGCGCGCCATAGGTGATGGTGATCCATTCGGGATAGGGCAGCCGCGTCAGGGCGAAGAAGCCAAACCCCATGGAGGTCACGCCGATGACGCCGCGCCAGACATGGCCACCGAGATGGTCGGTGGTCAGCGCCGTGCGCAGATCGCCGAGCCAGGCGAGATAGATGACGACGGGCACCAGCGCGAAGAACGAGCGGAAGAACACGATCTCGCCGGCCGGAATGCCCTGGGCCCCCGCCTTGATGGAGGTCTGCATGCCGACGAAGACCACGACGGAGATGCATTTGAGCATGATGCCGAGCATCGGATTGGGTGAGGCCGCGTCGCCAGGCACCTGTGGCATTCGTCCCCTCAGACCGCCGCGCCCCTTTGCAGGCGCCGGCATCGTCGATCATGCGTTTCTGTCATCGCCCGGCCGGCCGTCTCGCGGGCAACCGGGCGACCTTCGGGCCCTAGCGGGCGGCCTGCAGCGCTTCCCAGACCCGCAGCGGGGTTGCCGGCATGTCGATATGGGCGACGCCCGCCGGCCGCAGCGCGTCGACGACGGCATTCATCACCGCCGGTGCGGCGCCGATCGTGCCGGCCTCGCCGGCGCCCTTGATGCCGAGGGCGTTGGTGGTGGACGGCACGTTGCGGGTCTGGAAGTCGAAATACGGGAAGTCCCAGGCCCGCGGCATGGCGTAGTCCATGAAGCTGGCGGTCACCAGCTGGCCGGTCTCGTCATAGACGGCGTTCTCGATCAGCGCCTGGCCGATGCCCTGCGCGACGCCGCCATGGATCTGGCCGGCCAGAAGGATCGGGTTCACCGTCACGCCGAAATCGTCGCAGATCGTGTAGGACAGAAGCTCGGTCATGCCGGTCTCCGGGTCGATCTCGACCTCGCAGACATGGGTGCCGTTCGGATAGGTCGCCTCGTCCTGCTTGAACTCGCCGACCGCCTTGCGATCGTCGTCGGACTTGGCCGCCGCCGCCAGCGCGGCGAAGTCGATGGCCCGGTCGGTGCCGACGATCCGCGCCTCGCCGCCTTCCAGCTCGATGTCGGTCGCCGCGGCTTCCAGCTCGTCGGCGGCCAGCTTCTTCAGCTTCTCGGCCAGCGACTGGCTGGCCCGGCGCACCGACACCGCGCCCAGCGGGATCGAGCGCGAACCGCCGGTGCCGCCGCCGGTCGGGGTCTCGTCCGTGTCGCCCTGGCGCACGTCGATCCGGTCGTAGTCCAGCTTCAGCGCCTCGGCGACGAACTGGGCATAGGCCGTGGCATGGCCCTGCCCGTTGGTCTGGGTGCCGATCTTCAGCTCGATCCGCCCCTCATGCGTCAGTTCCACATAGGCCGGCTCCGAACCGGGGAAGGCGCAAGCTTCCACATAGGTCGCAAAGCCGATGCCGCGCAGCTTGCCGTTCTTGCGGGCCGCTTCGCGCCGGGTCTCGAAACTGCCCCAGTTCGCCCGCCGCAGGCCGGCGTCGAGATGGCCGGCGAAATCGCCGGTGTCGTACAGGCGGCCAATCGGGGTGCGGTAGGGCAGCTGGTCGGAGCGGATGAAGTTGCGCTTGCGGATCTCGTCGCGTCCGAGGCCAAGCTCGATGGCGCATTCGTCCACCAGCCGCTCGATCAGATAGGCCGCTTCCGGCCGTCCGGCGCCGCGATAGGCGTCCACCGGAACCGTGTTGGAATAATAGAGGTGGCAGTCCACGTCGATCGCCGGGATGTCGTAGAGGCCGGTCGCCATCGACATGCCGAACCACGGGATCATCGGCCCGAACTGCGAGGCATAGGCCCCGAGATTGGCGTGCAGATCGATTTTCAGCGCCAGGAACCGGCCGTCGGCATCCATCGCCATCGAGCCGGTGACGATATTGTCGCGGCCATGGGCGTCGGTGACGAAATGCTCGGTGCGGTCGGCGGTCCACTTGACCGGCTGGCCCAGCCGCTGCGCCGCGACCAGCACCAGCGCGTGCTCGCGATACAGGAACGCCTTGGTGCCGAAGCCGCCGCCGACGTCGCGGGTGACGACGCGAATCTTGTCCTTGCCGACCTTCAGGACGCGCGCCGCCAGCGTGTCGCGCATACCGTGCACGCCTTGGCTGCCGGTGGTCAGCGTGTAGCGCTCGCTCTCGGCGTCATATTCGCCGACCGAGGAGCGGACCTCCATGTAGTTGCAGACGAGGCGGTTCTGCACGAGGTCGAGGGTGGTGACATGCGCCGCCTGCGCGAAGGCCGCGTCCGTCTTCTCCCGGTCGCCCTCATGCATATGGCCGGCGATGTTGCCGTCGCGATCGTCCCAGGCGAGGACATGACCGGCCTTGGCCGCCGCCAGATCGGGCACCGCGTCGAGCACGTCGTAGTCGATCTCGATCAGCTCGGCCGCGTCGCGCGCCTGGATCGCCGTCTCCGCCACGACGAAGGCGACCGCGTCGCCGACATGGCGCACAGTGTCGCGGCACAAAACCGGCGCGTCATGGGGCTGGAACGGCTCGCCGCCCACCTGCTTGGGGCTGGCGAGACAGGGCACTTCGCCCAGATCGGCGATGTCGGCATGGGTCAGCACCATGCGCACGCCCGGGGCGCTGCGCGCCGCTTCCAGGTCGCCGATGGTGAAGCGGGCATGGGCATGCGGCGAGCGCACCACGGCGGCGTGCAGCAGGCCGGCGCGGGTCTCGTCGTCGGTATAGTGGCCCTCGCCCCGGATGAAGGCGTCGTCTTCCTTGCGCAGCACCGACGCGCCGAGGCCAAACTTTGGGGTCATGACGTTCATGGGAAAGCTCCTTCGACGCGAACCGATCGCCGTGGACAGGACCCGTTCGCAACGGGAGGGTCGGCCACAATGGTCTTAAACACCACTTATTGCTTCCGGCGCAGCCCGTCGAGGGTGGAGGTTGCCGGCCCGCCGCATGTGCCCCACCGCCGCACGCGATTGGCAATCTGCGGTTTCCGGTCTAACTGCCGGGAAAATCAGGAAAGGGAAGCCCATGCTGCGCAGTGAAGACGGCCAGACGATCCGGCTGGAAGATTATCGCCCGACCGATTTCATCCTGCATTGCGTGGACATGACGGTCCGCCTGTTCGAAGGCCGGGCCGAGATCGACACGCGGCTGGTGCTGGAGCGCCGCGACGGCGTGGCCGAGGATGCGCCGCTGGTGCTGGACGGCGACGAACTGACCCTAACCGGCCTTGCCCTCGACGGCGCCGTGCTCGAGGCCGACGCCTATACGGCGACGCCCGACCGGCTGACGATCCGCCAGGCCCCGGCCCGCGACCGCTTCCTCCTCGACATCGCCACCCGCATCGTGCCGGAAGAGAACACCAAGCTGATGGGGCTCTACCGCTCCAACGGCATCTGGTGCACCCAGTGCGAGGCCGAGGGCTTTCGCCGCATCACCTATTTCCTCGACCGGCCCGACGTGCTCGCCCCCTACCGGGTCCGCATCGAGGCCGACCGCACCGCCGCCCCGGTCCTCCTGTCGAACGGCAACCCGACCGAGAGCGGCGATCTCGGCGACGGCCGCCATTACGCCGTCTGGGACGACCCGTTCAACAAGCCGGCCTATCTCTTCGCGCTGGTCGCCGGCGATCTCGATTCCATCCGCGAGCCCTTCACCACCGCCAGCGGCAAGCCGGTCGAACTCGCCGTCTACACCGAGAAGGGCCGCGCCGGGCAGGCCGGCTACGCCATGGACGCGCTGAAGCGGTCGATGGTCTGGGACGAGCGCCGCTTCGGCCGCGAATACGATCTCGACGTGTTCAACATCGTCGCCATCGCCGACTTCAACATGGGCGCGATGGAGAACAAGGGCCTCAACGTCTTCAACCACAAATACGTGCTGCTCGATCCGCAGACGGCGACCGACACCGACTATGCCGGCGTCGAGACAGTGATCGCCCACGAATATTTCCACAACTGGACCGGCAATCGCATCACCTGCCGCGACTGGTTCCAGCTCTGCCTGAAGGAAGGCCTGACGGTCTATCGCGACCAGGAGTTCAGCGCCGACGAGCGCTCCGCCACGGTCCAGCGCATCGGCTCGGTCCGGCGCCTGAAGGCGCACCAGTTCCCCGAGGATCAGGGCCCGCTCCAGCATCCCGTCCGGCCGACGGAATACAGGGAGATCAACAACTTCTACACGGCGACCGTCTACGACAAGGGCGCCGAGATCGTCCGGATGCTCGCCACCATCCTCTGCGAGGACGGCTTCCGGAAGGGGATGGACCTCTATTTCGAGCGCCATGACGGCGACGCCGCCACGATCGAAGATTATCTCGCCTGCTTCGAGGCGGCCACGGGCGTCGACCTCTCGCATCTGGCGGTCTGGTACAACCAGGCCGGCACCCCGACCCTGTCGGTGCGCGAGGACTACGATGCCGGCACCGACCGGCTGACCGTCACCCTGCGCCAGTCGCTCGAGCCGGGTGCCGCCGGCACGAGGGCCGATCCGGTCCATATCCCGATCCGCTTCGGCCTCGTCGGCTCCAACGGCCAGGACAAGGACGCCGTGCCGACCCATGGCCCGGACGTGGAGGGCGACGTCATTCACCTGACCGAGGCCGAGACGACGCTGGTCTTCGAGAATCTCGGCGAGCGCCCCTACCTCTCGATCCTGCGCGACTTCTCCGCCCCGGTGAATCTCGACTTCGCCCAGAGCGAAGCCGATCGGCTGGCACTGGCGCGGCTCGACCCCAACCTCTTCAACCGCTGGAGCGTCCTCAACGATCTCCTCGGCGAGGCGATGGTGCGTGCCTGCCGCGCGGGCGGGGCGGCGACCGCCTCGCCGCTGCCGGCGGAGATCGTCGACGCGGTGCTGGTCACCGCCGCCGACCCCGCGCTGGAGCCCGCCTTCCGGGCGCAGGCCCTGGCCCTGCCGGCCGAACCGGACGTGGCACGCATGCTCGGCCGCGACGTCGACCCGCAGATCGTCCACGACGTGGTGGACGCCGCCCGCAAGGCGATCGGCAGCGCAGGCGTGCAGGTCTTCGAGCGACTGGCCGCCGAGATGGCGACGGTCCAGACCTTCTCCCCGGACGCCGAAAGCGCCGGCCGGCGTTCGCTCGCCAATGCGGCGCTCGCCTATCTGACGGCCGCCACGAACGACCCGGCGGCAGCCGAGGCGCAATATGCCAGCGCCTCCAACATGACCGACCGCCTCGCCGCGCTCGGCATCCTCGTCCATCGCTTCCCGGACGCCCCGGCCTCGCAGGCCGCTCTCGACGATTTCTACCGGCGCTTCGAGACCGACGAGTTGGTCCTCGACAAATGGTTTGCCCTGCAGGCGACCGTGCCGCGGCCCGAAACGCTGGAGACGGTGATCGCCCTCACCGGCCACGCCAAATTCTCGATGCGCAACCCGAACCGCGTGCGCGCCGTCATCGGCACCTTCGCGGCGGGCAACCAGCTCGCCTTCCATCGCCCCGACGGCGCAGGCTATCGCTGGGTGGCCGAGCGGCTGGTCGAGCTCGACCGCCTCAATCCGCAGATCGCGGCGCGCATCGCAACCACCTTCCGGTCGTGGCGCAGCTTCGAGCCGACCCGCCGCGGGCAGGCCGAAACGACTCTGCGGCAACTGCTTGAGACTGAACATCTTTCGACGGATCTTGGAGATATCTTGGGAAGGTCTTTGAAATGACTCATCAATTCGTTGACTCCCAGATTCTGCCGCAATTCCACGCTGGACAAGGTGATTCGCATTTGCTCAATTGGTAATGATTCGGATCGGCGGCGTTCCTGATCGTTAAGATGCGGTTTACGAGGGGTGAGCATGCGAGCGGACGCGTCCAACGCGCCGGCAGGGGGACTATTGTCCCGATTCGAGGCCCTGCTGACTGCGCGAACGGAAATTGCTGGACACGCCAAGATGTTGGCGGCCCCGGCCTACCGACAGCTTCTGCGCTCCGAGAAGGCGCTTCGCCGCTCGATCCCCATCCTCATCGTCTCCTTCCTGGCGCTCGCGGCGGTCATCCGCCTGGCGACCCTCGTCGAGGAGCGGATGGCTCTCGAAGAGGGTGCCGTCCGCGATCTGACCATCGCCACAGCGCTGATGCGCGCCGAGAGCCACGCCATCGAGGCCGATAGCGACGGCGTCGCGCTGGCCGCAGATCTGCTGGCCAGCGCCCTGCCCGCCGAACTCCTGCGCCACGGCCGCTTCGCCGTGGTCAGCGACAGTGACGGCATGATCGTCGCGGCCATGCCCGGCTTCGAGAACCTCGTCGGCGGTGACCTCAAGCGCCTGATCGGCGAGCACCAGGAACTTTTGATGTTCGGCGAGCGCGCCGGCGTGCAGGACACCCGCTTCGGCAGCGAACCGGCTCTCGTCGCCAGCGCCCGCCTCGCCGACAATCAGGGCATCCTCACCTTCGTCCAGCGCGAGACCGACCTTCTGTCCGAATGGCGCCATTCGGTCTCGGTCAACGTCACGCTCTTCGCGCTGACCTCCACGATCATGCTGGTTGTGCTCTATGCCTATTTCCGCCAGGCGACGCGGGCCCAGGACGCCGACGCGCTGTATCTGGAAACTCATCAGCGGGTGGATACCGCCCTGTCGCGCGGCCATTGCGGCCTCTGGGACTGGGATATCGCGCGCGGCCGCATGTACTGGTCGCGCTCCATGTATGAAATTCTCGACCTCTGCCCCAGGGACAGCGTCCTGGCCTTCGGCGACATCGCGCCGCTGATGCATCCCGACGACGGCAGCCTGTTCGAGGTCGCCCGGCAGGTCGCCGCCGGCAAGATCACCAGCCTCGACCGCGTCTTCCGCATGCGCCACCGCAACGGCAGCTATGTCTGGCTGCGGGCCCGCGCCGAGGTGTCGCGCACCGCCGAGAACGAGGTCCACCTGATCGGCGTGGCCGTCGACGTGTCCGAGCAGCAGGAGCTGGCGCGCCGCACCGACGAGGCCAACACCCAGCTCAACAACGCCATCGAGAACATCTCCGAGACCTTCGTCCTGTGCGACAGCCAGGATCGCCTGGTCCTCTGCAATTCCAAATATCGCGAGACCTTCGGCCTGACCGAGGCGGACGTGGCCCGCGGCACGCCGCTGGCCACCGTCATGGCCAAGGCCCGCAAGCCGATCGACAGCCATGCCGTGACCAGCCCGACCTTCGCCAGCGGCGAGCGCGCCTCCGAGGCGCTGCTGCCCGACGGCCGCTGGCTGCTCCTGTCCGAGCGCCGCACCGCCGACGACGGCTTCGTCTCCATCGGCACCGACGTCACCCAGCTCAAGCTGCATCAGGCCCGTCTGTCGGATTCCGAGCGCCGGTTGATGGCGGTCATCGACGATCTGTCGATCGCCCGGCGCGATGCCGAGCGCAAGGCGGTCCAGCTGACCGAGATGAACCAGAACTACGCCGCCGAGAAGGAGCGCGCCGAGACGGCCTCGAGCGCCAAGACCACCTTCCTGGCCAACATGTCCCACGAGCTGCGCACGCCGCTCAACGCCATTCTCGGCTTCTCCGAGATCATGCGCCAGGGCACTTTCGGCCCGATCGGCTGTCCGAAATACGGCGAGTACGCCGAGGACATCCACCAGAGCGGCCACTACCTGCTGAAACTGATCAACGACATTCTCGACATGGCCAAGATCGAGGCCGGTCGCCTCGTCCTGAACCACGAGACCGTCGACCTCAGCGAGATCGCCACCGAGACGGGCAAGATCATCGAGGTCCAGGCCGACCAGAAGGCGATCCGCCTCAATGCCGACGTGCCGGAGCGCATGGAGCTGACGGTGGACCGCCGCGCGACCAAGCAGATCGTGCTGAACCTTCTGTCGAACGCCGTGAAGTTCACCGACAATGGCGGCACGGTGAAGATGAAGCTGCGCACGGTCGGCGACGCGGCGTTGATCACCATCGCCGACAACGGCATGGGCATTCCCCGCGCCGCGCTGAAGAGCCTCGGCAAGCCCTTCGAGCAGATCGAGAACGAGCTGACCCGCACCAACAAGGGCACCGGTCTCGGCCTCGCCATCGCCCGGTCGCTGGTGGCCCTGCAGGGCGGCCGCATGCGGATCAGCTCGCAGGTCGGCGAAGGCACCATCGTCGCCATTCGCCTGCCGCTCACCCCCGCCCCGGCACAGACGGAAGCGCTCGACGCGGCCTCCGTCGCCTGACCCCCTTCGCGGCAACGCCGCGCAGGCACGACCGCGCCCGCAGCCCTGCGAAGATCAGTCCCCGCTAGAGAGCCAGGCGACAACGGATCGCGCGGCCGACATGGCAGAGGACGTTATCAGCCCCCTTGCGCCGCCGTCGCGGTATCGGCCGGCGCCGTCTCGTCCTCGCCGGAGACAGGCAGCAGCGTGTTGAAGGCGTGCCGCACCCGCGCCGCCGTTTCGGCGAGCAACGGCGCCACCTCGCCCGGCTCCTCCAGCCCCAGTGCCCGCGTCAGCCGGTCGGCCAGCCCCGGCGGCAGATCCTCGATCCGCTCGACCCCGGTCGGGCCGAGCCGCAGGATCTGGATGACCGACGTATAGGTCCGCATCGCACCCGGTAGGTCCACCGGCGCTCCGTCGGCATCCACGGCGGCCAGATCGGCGGCCGAAAGGACGGATACGGTCGGGCTGCCGACGAGATCGGAATCGGCCCGCCCGGTCAGCAAGGCCCATTGCGCCAGGAACTCCAGGTCGATCAGGCCGCCCGGGATCAGCTTCAGATCGAGCGGGCCCTTGGGCGGCTTGTCGCGGTCGAGCCGCGCCCGCATGTCGGCCACGTCGCGGCTGGTCATGGCCTCGTCGCGGGCCTCGCCGAGAATGTCGCAGATGGTGTGGCCGACCTCGTCGCGGAACTCCGGATCGCCGGCGATCGGCCGCGACCGGGTCAGCGCCATGCGCTCCCACGTCCAGGCGTCGGTCGCCTGGTAGCGGCGGAAGGAATCGATGCGCGTCGCCAGCGGCCCCATGTTGCCCGACGGGCGCAGGCGGAAATCGACTTCGTACAGGATGCCCTCGCGCATCTGCACGGTCAGCGCGGCGATCAGCCGCTGGGTCAGCCGGGCGAAATACAGCCCCGTGGCGAGCGGCTTGTCGCCGTCCGATTCCTCGACATCCGGGTCGTGGTCGTAGAGCAGGATCAGGTCGACGTCGGAGCCGGCCGTCAGCTCGCAATTGCCCAGCCGCCCCATGCCGAGCAGTGCCAGCCGCGCGCCGGGCACCCGGCCATGCTTCTCGGCGAAGGCATCGCCGACCGCCTTCAGCGTGGCGTCCAGCACCACATTGGCGATGTTGGAGAAGGCCGGCCCCGCCTCGCCGACGTCGACGACGCCGCTGAGGAGGCGCGCACCGACCAGGAAACGCTGTTCGGACGCGAAGATCCGCAGCCGCGCCAGAATGTCCTCGTAGCCGTTCGCCTCCGACAGGAAGCTCGCCAGCCGCTTCTCCATCATCGCGCTCTCGGGCACCTCGTCGAAGAAGGCCGGGTCGAGCAGCGCGTCGAAGACGTGCGGGCGCGCCGCGATGGTCTCGCGCAGCGCCGGGGCCGAGGTGATGATCAGCGCCAGAAGGTCGAGGATGCGGGGGTTGGAGGCGATCAGCGAGAAGAACTGGATGCCCGCCGGCAGCCCCGCCAGAAACGTGTCGAAGGCGGCGATCGCCCCGTCCGGGTCCTTGGCGTTGGAAAAGGCCGCCAGCAGCATCGGCAGGCCGGAAGCCAGACGCTCGCGCGCCGTCTCCGACCGCGTCGAGCGATAGCGGCCGAACCCCCATCCGCGCACGATCCGCGCGACGTCCTCCGGCCGGGCGAAGCCCAGCTCCTTCAGCCGCGCCAGCGCGTCGGGATCGTCCTCGCTGGACAGGAGGCGCTTGGAGACCGCCTCCTCGCCCTCGCCGGCATCGCGCTCGCGGCCGTCGTTGAACAGGCTGGTATAGTGCCGGTCCACGCGGCGCAGATGCGACAGCAGCGCCTCGGCGAAGGCCTCGCGATCGGCAAAGCCGGCCAGCCGCGCAATGCGTTCCAGCCCTTCCTCGTCCTCCGGCAGCGTGTGGCTCTGCTCGTCGGCGACCATCTGGATGCAGTGCTCGATCCGCCGCAGGAACCAGTAATCCTCGAGGAGGTCGCGGGCCGTATCGGCGGTGATCCAGCTTCCCTCGGCCAGCTCCTGCAGCGCCTCGTCCGTGCGCCGGCTGCGCAATTGCGGTGCCCGTCCGCCGGCGATGAGCTGCTGCGCCTGGACGAAGAACTCGACCTCGCGAATGCCGCCCCGGCCGAGCTTCACATTGTGGCCGCCGACGGCGATGTCGTCGAAGCCGCGATGGCGATCGATACGAGTCTTCATCGCCTGGATGTCGGCGATCGCCGCGAAGTCGAGATATTTGCGCCAGACGAAGGGCGTCAGCTCCTGCAGGAACGCCTCGCCCGCCGCCCGGTCACCGGCGATGGTGCAGGCCTTGATCATGGCGGCGCGCTCCCAGTTGCGCCCCGAGCCTTCGTAATAGCTCATCGCCGCATCGGTGGAGATCGCCAGCGGCATCGCGCCCGGGTCGGGCCGCAGCCGCAGATCGGTGCGGAAGACATAGCCGTCGGCGGTCCGCTCGCCAACGATCCGCACGAGCCGCCGCACGATGCGCGAGAAGGTGTCGACCGATTCGCTCGGATCAGCGGCGACCGACTGCTCGGGATCGAAGAAGACGATCAGGTCGACATCGCTGGAATAGTTCAGTTCGCGCGCGCCCAGCTTGCCCATGCCGAGGACGAACAGCCCGCATCCAGCCTCCGGGTCGGCCGGGTGAGGCAGCACGATCTTGCCACTCTTGTGGGCCGCGATCAGGCAGAAGCGCAGCGCCGTGGCGACCGCCGCTTCGGCCAGTTGCGAGAGGTCCTCGGTGGTCTCCTTGACGCTCGCCGCGCCGAACAGGTCGCGCAGCGCGATCAGCAGCGAGACCTCGCGCTTGATCAGGCGGATCGTCGCCATCAGCGCCGTCTCGCCCTGTTCCGCCACCTCCATGTCGCGCAACTCGCCGATCCGCTGCGCGATCCTCTCGCGGGCCGGCGCGTCGAACAGCGCGTCGAGCCATTCGGGGTGCTGGAGCATCTGGGTGTTGAGATAGGTCGAGAGGTCGAGCACCGCGCCGAGCCGCGCCACGTCCGGGCCGCCCCGCGCGAGAAATTCGCCGAGCCGCGTCAGATCCTGCGCCGCCGCCGCCTTGCTCAGGTCAGTGAGCCACGCCTCCGCCTTGCCGGGATCGAGCGGCGTCGGGGCGATGTCGCCGCCGATGCCCAGATCGCTGTCATGCTCTTGCGCCGTGTCCTGTTTCGCCATCGGCGACCGTCTTTCCATCCTGAGGAAACTCCAGGACCACTCTAAGGCCCGGCGCCGCATCCTCAAGCGCGAGACGTCCGCCATGCACCCGCGCGATCGCCTGGACCAGCGACAGGCCGAGGCCGGAGCCCGGCAGCGAGCGGCTCTGGTCGAGGCGGTAGAAGCGCTCCAGCACGCGCTCGCGCTGGTCGGCGGGCACGCCGGGACCGTCGTCCGACACCGACAGGCGACAGACGCCATCGGTCAGCTCGAGCCGCACGGCGATCCTGGCGCCGCCGCCATCCGCAACGCCGTATTTCAGCGCGTTGTCGATCAGGTTCGACAGGGCCTGGGCGATCAGTTCGCGGCTGACGGAGGCCTGCACCGGCGGGCTCGGCACAAAGACCAGCGTCGCGCCTGCTTCCTCGGCGAGCGGCTCGTAGAGTTCGCAGACATCCGCCACGATCCCGGCGACGTCGACCCGGGTCTTGATCACCGGGTGCGATCCCGCCTCGACCCGCGAGATCATCAGCAGCGCGTCGAAGGTGCGGATCATCTGGTCCGCCTCGGAGATCATCCCCTCCAGGACGGTGCGCGTGCCGGCGGCGTCGACATCGGCCGACAGCGCCGCCTCGGCACGGTTGCGCAGGCGCGTCAGCGGCGTCTTCAGATCGTGCGCGATGTTGTCGGAGACCTGGCGCAGGCCCTCCTGCAGCAGGGCGACGCGGGCAAGCAGCGTGTTGAGATTGTCCGACAGCCGGTCGAACTCGTCGCCCGTGCCGGTCACCGGCAGGCGTTCGGTCAAATCACCGGCCAGGATCCGCGCGCTCGCCCCGGACATGCGGTCGAGGCGCTGCAGTGCCTGCCGTCCGACAAGGAACCACGCGAACAGCGCCGCCGCCCCCATCAGCGCAAAGGCCAGGATCAGCGCGCTGCGCACGATCTGGCGGAAGCGTTCCTGCTCGGTCTGGTCGCGGCCGACCAGCACCCGCATGCCGTTCGGCATGCTGACCACCTGCGCCACCGCCAGATGGTAGCGGTCGCCCGGATCGTCGGCGAAGCGCTCGTAGCCGAAGGGCTGTTCGGTGAAGCCGCCCTCGTCGAGGACGCCCGCCTGCAGGCTCTCCACATTGCCGGCGAGAATGCGTCCGGTGGCGTCGGTGACGAGATAGAGCGAGGCACCCGGCTGGCGCGCGCGGCGGTCGATGGTGCGCACCAGGCCGGCAATGCCAGCGGCATCGTAGATCTGCGCGATCTCGCCGATTTCCTCGTTGATCGCCGCCCGGCTCTGGTTCTGCAGGATGCTCGACGCCGTCGCGGTGACATAGAAGACGAGGATCACGGCGGCGACCGAGAACAGCAGGAAATAGACCGCCGACAATCGGACGGCGGTCATCCGCATCAGGGCCTTTAAACGCGCCATCGGGGCTTACGCGTCGCTGCGCATGATGTAGCCCGAGCCGCGCACCGTGTGCAGCAGCGGCGTGTCGAAGTCGCGCTCGATCTTGGAGCGCAGCCGCGAGATATGCACGTCGATCACGTTGGTCTGGGGGTCGAAATGATAGTCCCAGACATTCTCCAAGAGCATCGTGCGGGTCACGACCTGGTTGGCGTGCTTCATCAGATATTCGAGCAGCCGGAACTCGCGCGGCTGCAGCACGATCGGCTTGCCGTTGCGGCGCACCTCGTGGGACAGCCGGTCGAGCTCTAGGTCGCCGACCCGGTAGCTGGTCTCGACGTCCTTGCTGCCGCGCCGCCGCCCCAGCACCTCGATCCGCGCCAGGAGCTCGGAAATCGCGAAGGGCTTGGCGAGGTAGTCGTCGCCGCCCGCCCGCAGGCCGGTGACCCGGTCGTCCACCTGTCCCAGCGCCGACAGGATCAGCGCCGGCGTCTCGTTGCCCTTTTCGCGCAGGCCCGAGATGATCGACAGGCCGTCGCGCCTCGGCAGCATGCGGTCGACGACGAGGACGTCGTAGCTGCGGCTGTCGGCCATGTGAAAGCCGTCGTCGCCGTCGCCGGCATGTTCGGCGACGTGGCCGGCCTCGCGCAGCGCCTTGACCAGATAGGCCGCGGCTTCGCTGTCGTCTTCGATGATCAGGATGCGCATGGGGTCGGGCAGCGTTGCGGGGCTCGGGGAGAAGGACATCTCGGTTTCTCCTATGTGAACCATTCGGCGCAAAAGAAAAGCGGCTGACCGGCGTGCCGGGCGCAGGCCTGGCGCGTCGGTCAGCCGCCGCGGGTGGAGAGAGCGAGGCCCGAAGGCCTCGCCATCATCGTCGGAAGGATCAGCTCTTGGCGATCGGCAGCGCCACGAAGCGGTTCTGCCCATTGGTCTGGAGCTGGAACAGCGCCGCCTTGCGACCGGATTCCGCAGCGGCGTCGATCGCCGACTGCACGTCCTTCTGGGTCTCGACCGTCTCGCCGTTCACCGCGATGATGATGTCGCCGGCCTTGATGCCCTTCTCGGAGGCCGAGGAATCCGGCTTCACGTCGGTGACCACGACACCCTCGCCGTCTTCCGACGGGGTCAGGGTCAGGCCGTAGCCCGACAGCGAGGACGGATCGACCGGAACGCCCGAACCGCGGGCCGAGGCGGCCTCGTCGAGGCTGGACAGATTGCCCAGTTCCACCGACACGTCCTGCGCCTTGCCGTCGCGCCAGATGGTCACGTCGACCTTGGTGTCCGGACGGTAATTGCCGATCATGCGAGCCAGCTCGCGCGGACCCTCGACCGTCTCGCCGTTGACTGCGGTGATCACGTCGCCGGTCTTGATGCCGGCCTTGGTCGCCGGGGTCTCGTTGTCCGGCAGGGTGACGATGGCGCCCTTCTCCTCGTCGAGGCCGACCGCCTCGGCGATGTCGTCGGTGACCGGCGCGATCTGCACGCCCAGCCAGCCGCGCTCGACACTGCCGTCCTCGCGCAGCGACTGGATGACGTCCTTGGCGACCGAGGCAGGGATCGCGAAGGCGATGCCGACATTGCCACCCGACGGCGAGAAGATCGCCGTGTTGACGCCGATGACCTTGCCGTCGAGACCGAAGGCCGGGCCGCCGGAATTGCCGCGGTTCACCGCCGCGTCGATCTGCAGGAAGTCGTCATAGGGGCCGGCGCCGATGTCGCGGCCGCGGGCCGAGACGATGCCGGCCGTCACCGAGCCGCCGAGACCGAACGGGTTGCCGACTGCCACGACCCATTCGCCGATGCGCACAGCGTCGTCGTCGCCGAACTCGACATAGGTGAACTTGGTGTTGCTCTCGTCGACCTTGAGCAGCGCGAGATCGGTGCGCGGATCGGTGCCGATCAGCTCGGCGTCGTACTCCGTGCCGTCATCCATGACGACCGTGTACTGGCTGCCGCCCTCGACCACGTGGTTGTTGGTCACGACGAAGCCGTCGTCGGAGATGAAGAAGCCCGAGCCCTGGCCCATGCGGGTACGCGGCTCGCGATCCGGGCGCATGCCGTTCGGGGCGTTGTCGCCGCCCGGCACGTCGAAGAAGCGGCGCAGCGGGTGATCTTCCGGCAGGCTGTCGAAGGGGCTACCCATCTGCGGGCCGCGGCCCTGCGACATGGTCGGGGTCACTTCCTGGGTGACACGGACGGAGACGACGGCGGGCGAGACCTTCTCCACCACGTCGGCAAAGCCGAAATTCTGGACCGGTGCCTCGACCTTCACCGGCTCGGCGAAGACCGGCACGGTGTTGCCGACGACGCCGGTCAGCGCGACGCTGGCGACGCCCGCGGCCAGAACGCCGGCAATCAGACCGCCACGCTTCGTCTTGTTCGCATCGTTGCGCATTGGAAACCCTCTTCGATTGGTCTTCGATCCCTGTGGCGCCGGCACGAGCCGTGCGCCATCGATGGATGCCAATCTAGGGATTGCCAGATTACGGGACCTTTTCGGGCGTGTGAAATCTTCGTAAGGTTGGCGCCCGGACGCCCGGAACCGTCAGCCGCGCGAGCGCGTCACCTCGGCGATCGCCGCTTCCTCTTCCGGCGAGAGCGCCGTCGGCGCCGTGGCCTGCCGACGGCCGCGCACGGTGATAATGGCAAACCCGATCCCGGCCAGAAGCACCACCACCGGCGTGCCCCACAGCGCCAGCGTCGCCCAGTCGAAGCGCGGCTTCAACAGCACGAACTCGCCATAGCGCGAGACCAGATAGTCGATGACCTCGTCATCCGTGTCGCCCGCCACCAGCCGCTCGCGCACCAGGAGCCGCAGATCCTTGGCGAGATCGGCATTGCTGTCGTCGATCGACTGGTTCTGGCAGACGAGGCAGCGCAGCCCGGTCGACAGTTGCCGCGCCCGCGCTTCCAGCGTCGGATCGCTCAGCACCTCGTCAGGCGTCACCGCGAATGCCGGTGCCGCGCCTTGTGGCCCGGCGATCACGAAGATGGAGAGCACGAGGCTCGCAGCGATGGCGCGCCAGCCCGGCCGGATCACGCTTCGGCTCCCGCTGCCAGCTGCCGCTTGCGGCTGCGCGCCGGCGCACCGACCCGCAGGCGCCGGTCGAACAGCGACACCGTGCCGCCCACCGCCATGAAGATCGCGCCGATCCAGATCAGCGTGATCAGCGGCTTCCACCAGACGCGCACGACGATCGACGCGCCATCCGGCGAGGGATCGCCCAGCGAGATGTAGAGCTGCGAGAACCAGCGTGTGTGGATGCCGGCCTCGGTCGTCGGCATCTGCCGCGCCGGGTAGAAGCGCTTGGCGCTTTCGATCGTGCCGGCATCGAGACCGTCGCGGCGCAGGGTGAACGTGCCCACCTGCTCCTCGTAATTCGGCCCCTGCCGCTGCTGGGCGCCCTCGTAGCGCACCTCGTAGCCGCCCGCATTCACCGTCTGCCCGGCCCGCATCGCGGTCACGGTCTCGGTCTGGAAGGCCGAGGCGGTGATCACGCCGAGCACCGTCACGCCGAGGCCGAAATGCGCCAGCACCGTGCCGAAGGCCGAGCGCGGGAGCCCGCGCATGCGGGCAAGACCCGTGCGCCAGCCGACCTTGGCGAAATTCGCCCGCACGAACAGATCGGTCAGGGCACCGGCCATCAGCCACACCGCGAGGCCGAAGCCGAGCGCCGCCAGGATGCGCGTGCCCGAGGTCAGCGCCACGGCGATGAGGATGGTCAGCATGGCCGCGCCGATGGCGAAATACAGACGCTGCGCCGCGGCCAGAAGGTCGCCGCGCTTCCACGCCAGCAGCGGGCCGAACGGCACGGCAAACAGCAGCGGCACCATCAGCGGGCCGAAGGTGAGGTTGAAGAACGGCTCGCCGACCGAGATCTTGGCGCCGCCCAGGACTTCCAGCACCAGCGGATAGAGCGTGCCGACCAGCACCGTCGCGGTGGCCGTCGTCAGGAACAGATTGTTGACGACCAGCGCGCCCTCGCGGCTGATCGGCGCGAACAGGCCGCCCGCCTCCAGCGACGAGGCGCGCAGCGCGAACAGCGCCAGCGACCCACCGATGAACAGGCACAGAATGGCGAGGATGAAGACACCGCGGGTCGGGTCGGTGGCGAAGGCATGCACCGAGGTCAAAACGCCCGAGCGCACCAGGAAGGTACCGAGCAGCGACAGCGAGAAGGTCAGGATCGCCAGGAGGATCGTCCAGATCTTCAGGGCCGAGCGCTTTTCCATCACCAGCGCCGAATGCAACAGCGCAGTGCCGGACAGCCACGGCATGAAGGAGGCGTTCTCCACCGGGTCCCAGAACCACCAGCCGCCCCAGCCGAGCTCGTAATAGGCCCAGTAGGAGCCCATCGCGATGCCGGCGGTCAGGAACACCCAGGCCGTCAGCGTCCAGGGCCGCACCCAGCGGGCCCAGGCCGCGTCGATGCGGCCGTCGATCAGCGCCGCCACGGCGAAGGAGAAGGCGATCGAGAAGCCGACATAGCCGAGGTAGAGCAGCGGCGGATGGATCGCGAGACCGATGTCCTGCAGGATCGGGTTGAGGTCCTGCCCCTCCATCGGCGCCGGAAAGACGCGGGTGAACGGGTTCGACGTGGTCAGGATGAAGAGCAGGAAGCAGGCGGTGATCCAGGCCTGCACCGCCAGCACATTGGCCTTCAGGCTGGCCGGCAGGTCGCGGCCGAACAGTGCCACCAGCGCACCGAACAGGCTGAGGATCAAGACCCACAGGAGCATCGAGCCCTCGTGGTTTCCCCACACGCCGGTGACCTTGTAGAGCATCGGCTTCAGCGAATGCGAATTCTGAAAGACGTTGAGGACCGAGAAGTCCGACGTCACATAGGCCGCCGTCAGGGCCGAGAAGGACAGCATCAGGAGAACGAAGGCACCGGTGGCGGTGATCGTGCCGGTTTCCATCATCCGGGCGTCGCCGCTGCGCGCGCCGATCGCCGGCAGCACCGACTGCACCAGCGACAGGGACAGCGCCAGGATCAGGGCGTAATGGCCGATCTCGACAATCACGAGCCGGCCCCCGACGTCTGCGTCACCACGGCCTCGGGCGTGTCCTTGTTCACCATGCCCTTGCCGTCCTCCCAGAGCCCGCGCTCCTTCAGGTCGTCGACGACCTCCTTCGGCATGTAGGTCTCGTCATGCTTGGCCAGCACCGTGTCGGCGATGAAGATGCGGTCAGGCCCCAGCGTGCCTTCGGTGACGACGCCCTGCCCTTCGCGAAACAGATCCGGCAGGAGCCCGGTATAGGCGACCTCGACGCTCTCCAGCGAGTCGGTCACCTTGAAGCTGACATGCTGCGAGCCGTCGCGCACGACCGAGCCGGCCTCCACGAGACCCCCAAGCCGGATGCGCTGGCTCTGCGCAGGCGCCTTGGCGACGATGTCGCTCGGCGAATGGAAATAGGCGACGCTGTCGGACAGTGCGGTCAGGACGAGCGCGGCCGCGCCGCCGATGACGACGAGGATCGTGGCGATCGAGGCGAGGCGCTTCTGCTTGCGGGTCATTGTGTCTGCGTCTCTCCCTCGGCGGTCAGCCCAAGCTCGTCGCCGAAAGCGGCGATTTCCCGGCCGGCGGCGGAATCGGCGGCAAAGGTCCGGCGCGCCGTGCGATAGGCCGCGCTCGCCGCCTCGTCGTCACCGAGGACGGTATAGGACCGGATCAGGCGCTTCCATCCTTCCACATCGTTCGGGTCGGTTTCCAGCCGGGCGGCAAGCTGCGACACCATGCCCTCGATCATCGCCCGGCGATCCTCCGCCGCCATGTCGGCCGCGGCCGCGATGTCGGCTTCGCCGGGCCCGCGCGCCGGCGCCGCGGTTCCGGCGTCCGCCGTCGCAGCTGCCGGCGGCGCTTCACCGCGCGCATCGGCGATCGCCGCATTGGCGATTTCCAGCCACGGCGCATCCGGCGGGCTCATCTCGACGAGCTGCGTCCAGGCGGTCACCGCCTCGTCGCGGCGCCCTTCCTGCGACAGGTTCAGCGCCAGGAAGAACTTCGCCGGCAGATGCGCGGGATTGGCGGCCACGGCCCGTTCGAAGGCGGCCTGCGCCTCATCCGTCACCTCGCCGCCGGCAAGCTGCGTCAGCGCCTCGCCCAGTCCGCTTTCGCGGGCGGCCGACGAACCGTTGAGGCGAATACCGTTGCGAAAGGCCTCGGCCGCATCCTCGACGCGGCCGATCCGCAGATAGATCGGCGCCAGCACATCCCAGCCGCGGCCATCCTCCGGCTCGGCGCGCAACCGTTCCTCGGCGCCCGCGATCAGGGTCTGGATGTCGCCGGGGCCGCTCGTCGGCGCGCTGCGTCCGGCCAGCGGCACATCGGGGCGCCCCGCGCCGCCGAGTTGGGCATACAGCACCACCGAGCCGATCGGCACGAGGAGCGCGACCGCCACGATGGCGGCCAGCATGCGCGGCCGCTGCCACGACGCGGTGCCGGCTTGGCTCTCGCTTTTGCCGCGATCGGCGGCCCGCAGCAGGCGCCGGCCGATCTCCGCCCTTGCGGTCTCGGCCTCGGCGGGCGCCATCGCCCCGCGCGCCACATCCGCGTCGAGCTCGCGCAAGTGCGCGGAATAGACTTCCACGTCGTGCTCGGCACGACTGGCCAGATGCTCCTGCCGGGAGCGCAGCAGCGGCCACAGCGAGAGAAGCGTGACGGCCGCCGTCATCACGGCGGCGATAAACCAGAAGATCATGCCATCCCTATACTCACGGCGACGGCCAAAGGAAACGCGGCCTTCGGCCTCGCCCGCCCTCTGCGGCGAAGCAGGTCGACCGCGCGCCGCATGATCGTCAGACCACCGGCTTCCAGAAGCCGCTGGCCGTCCGGCAGGCGGTTCCCACCGCCTTCACCGCCGGCGATTCGCCCTGGAACACATGCGAATAGCCCCGGCAGTCCTGCGAACCGACGCGGTAGAGCTGGGTCGGCACGACCTCGCCGCTGTAGCCGTCGGCGTTCCATGCGACCGGCTGTCCGGCCGTGGCGAAGTTCAGTGCCTGGAATTCCGCTTCCAGCGCCCGGGCGCGGGCGTCCTCCGGCAGCGTCCGGCCCACCGGATCCTGCCCGATCAGCCCGCCGTCCAGCGCCGCGACGCCCTCGGTCGGCGGCGACAGGGTTCCGCCGCCGAACCCGGCGCTCAGGCAACCGGACACGGGAAGCGCCAGAACCGGAACCAGAAGCTTCAAGACAATGCGCATATGATCCATCCGAATACGGCAGGCCCGTCGCAAGACTGCGCCAGGGAAGGCCTGTCGGAGATCATGGGTCTTGCCCGGCATGTCAAGCGGCCAGGCCGCCCGGCGCGCGGGGAAGCGTCACCGTGGCTTTCAGGCCACCCAGTTCGGAGCGGCCGAGATCCAGGACGCCGCGATATTCGCGCACCATGTCGAGAACGATGGACAGGCCGAGCCCGCTGCCGGGCGTCGCCTCGTCGAGCCGCGTGCCGCGCTTCTTGGCCTCGACGATCTGTTCCGCCGTCAGCCCCGGCCCGTCATCCTCGATGCTCACCGAGACACGGTCGGCGCCCGTCGCCTCGGCCGAAACGCGGATACGGGCCTTCGCCCATTTCCCGGCATTTTCCAGGAGATTGCCGGCGATCTCTTCCAGATCCTGCTTCTCGCCGGCAAAGACCAGATCGGCCGCCGCCTCCGCGTCGAAATCGAGGTCGATGCCCGGATTGAGCTTGGCGACGACCCGCACCAGCCGCTCCAGCGTCGGCGCCACCGGCGTGCGGAACACGCCGCCCTCGCTCTGCGCCGCCACCCGCGCCCGGTCGAGATAATGCTGCACCTGCTGGCGCATCCGCTCGGCCTGGTCGCCGATCACCTGGCCGCGCTCACGGCCCATCGCGCTCGCCTCGTTGACGAGGACGGCGATCGGCGTCTTCAGCGAATGGGCGAGGTTGCCGACCTGGGTGCGCGAGCGCTCGACGATGCGGCGATTGTTGTCGATCAGCGCATTCATCTCGACCGCCAGCGGCTCGATCTCGATGGGGAAGCGCCCCTCCAGCCGCTCCGCCCGGCCCGTCCGAACGTCGCTCAGCGCCGCGCGCACTGCCCGCAGCGGCCCCAGCCCGAACAGGATGGCGAGACCGTTGACCAGCACCGTCCCCAGCCCGACGGCGCCGAGATAGAGGGTGAGGATGCGGTCGAACTCGCCGATTTCGGCGGCCACGACGCTGGCATTGCCCATCACCCGGAACCGCGCCGCATGGTTCTGGCTGTCGAGCACGACCTCGGTCTCGATGATCCGCAATTGCTCGCCGTCGAGGCCGTCGGCATCGTAGCTGCGCCGATAGGCGGCGTCGAAGGGCACCTGCGCAGTCGCGGTCGGCGGAACGTCGAGGATCCCCAGCGAGCCGGAACTCAGCCGTCCCTGCGTGTTGGCGCTGGCCGGCACGACCTCCCAGTACCAGCCCGACAAGGGCTGCAGGTAGCGCAGGTCGCCAAGATCGGGCGAGCCCGACAGATAGCCGGAATCGCCGACGCTGACGCTGTTGACGAGATTGTAGAGCTGCGCCGTCAGGAGGTCCTCGAACCCCTTGCGCGCGGTCCGCTCGTACAGCGTCGAGATCAGCCCGCCGGCCACCGCGAAGGCGACCATCGCCCAGACGCTCGACAGCAGGATGACCCGGGCGGTGAGTGACCTAACCGCCGGTGCCGCCATCATGCATCCTGTAGCCCTGCCCGCGGACGGTTTCGATCAGCTCGGCGCCGCCGAGCTTCTTGCGCAGCCGCCCGACAAACACCTCGATGGTGTTGGAGTCGCGGTCGAAATCCTGGTCGTAGAGATGCTCGATCAATTCGGTGCGCGAGACGATCTGGTCCTGATGGTGCATCAGATAATCGAGCAGGCGATATTCGTGGGAGGTCAGCTTCAGCGCCGTGCCGTCGAGCGTCACCCGGGCCGCGCGCGTATCGAGCCGCAGCGGCCCGCAGTGGATCTCCGAAGAGGCATGACCGGCCGCCCGGCGGATCAGCGCCCGCAGCCGCGCCAGCACTTCCTCCACATGGAACGGCTTGGTGACATAGTCGTCGGCGCCCGCGTCGATGCCGGCGACCTTGTCGCTCCAGCGGTCGCGGGCGGTCAGGATCAACACCGGCATGGTGCGGCCGTCGCGCCGCCAGCGCTCCAGGACGCTGATGCCGTCCATCAGCGGCAGGCCGACATCCAGCACCACCGCGTCATAGGGTTCGGTATCGCCGAGAAAATGCCCCTCCTCGCCGTCCATCGCCTTGTCGACCACGTAGCCGGCGCCGTTCAGCGCCTCGACCAGCTGGCGGTTCAGTGTCTGGTCGTCCTCCACGACGAGTATCCGCATGCGGATCGTCCCCTCTCTGCAATTCGTCCGGCATCGCTCGAAGCCGGATCGCGCGCTTGCCCGGCCGGACCCAGCGCTGCCCGGCCTACGGGCGAATGGTCACCGTCGTCTTGCGCGGGCGGCCGCCATCGGTGCCCGGCACCAGCACCGTCACGACGCAGACCGTCTGGCCGCCTTCGGTGCGGGTCGAGACCGACAGCACTTCGCCGCCGGTCTGCGCCGCGGCCTTGGACCCGGCGCTCGAGCAATCGGCCTGGGCGAGGCGCACCAGACCGTCCGTCACCGGCGCCGCCCGGCGGAGCTGCTGCGGCCAGTCGCCCGCACCGTCACGCGCGGCAACGGGCCCGGCGCCCAGCGTCAGGGCGGCGAGAAACACAAGAAAGATGGTACGAATTCGGGTCATGGATTGCCCAGCTAGATCGGAACGCCACCGGCCACAGACATGGCAGCCGACCCCTTCCTAGCAAGGTCTCGCTGAACCGCCCATGAATGATGCCGGTTCGCGCGCAGATTCCGGCAGTCTCCGGCGCGCCGAACCGCCACGCATCCGGCACGGACGCGTGGCGGCTCCGGCCGCAGCCGCGCCGCTATCGCAGGGTCTTCTGCGCCGCCAGCCGACCGAGGATCGCGACCACCGCTCCGATTGCTGCGGCGCCGTTGGTCAGCGACAGCACCAGCGTCTCGCTGGTGGCCGCGTCGATCTCGACGCCGACCATCCCGCCGACGCCGGCGACCAGCGCCACCAGCCCTCCCCAGATGCTGCGCGACTGGTACCAGGGTTTTGCATCACTCATCTCGCCTCTCCTCCTGTTGCCTCGATTTGCCGGGTCAGCCCGGACGGATGAAGGTCTGGACGGATGGGGTTCCGTCGCCCCAGACCGGGCTCGTCTGGGCTACGGTCACCGTCACCGTCGCCGGCAGCGCGCCGAAGGCGGCGTGCTGTTCCGCCGCCGTGACTGCCAACGCCGGCAACTCGGTCTGCCGGGAAAGAACCGCCCCTGATCCGTCGCCGATCTCGACGCTGTAGAGTTCGCGTTCCTCGCCCAGCGGCACGTCGAGCCCGTCCCAGCCGTCGCCGCCGATCCGCGTCCGCCGGATCCACGCCAGCGCCAGCGCGCCGTCCGGCTGGAATTGCGCGCGCAGATGCACCGGCGACAGCGGCCGCACCGAGCGTGCCCCCAGGGTGGCGGGCAGTGTGACGACCGCCGGATCGTCGGCGAGCCGGCCGAGCGGCGATACGCGGATCGTCAGGTCGCGCCCGACCTCGCCGGTGCCAAGGCCCAGCGCTTCGCAGGCCGCATCGAGCAGCACGAAGGCCGCCCCCGGCGCGGCTCCCGCCGCCATCGCATCCTCGGTGCCGCCCTGCGCCCGCAACAATCTGCTCAGCTCGAAGACCTGCGGCGCGGTCTCGGTAGCGCTGGCGAATTGCAGCACCTCCCAGGCGCCCGACGCGCTCTCAACGGCGCAGAGATTGCCGCCATCGAGCAGCGCTCCCTCGTCGATCGAGGACAGCGCGCCGCGATGCAGCCGCACGACCAGCCGACGCCCGCGGTCGAGCACACCGCGGGGGCCGGCTTCCAGCGCTTCGATCAGCGCCCCGGTCGTCGCCGCACGGGTGGCGATGCTGCGTGTGTCGAAGCCGTCGCCCGTACGCGACACGCCGACGGCATAGCCCGCGAAAGGCCTCGCGTGGATCGCGAAGCGCGCGCCGGCGATGGCGTCGCCGCCTTCCGGCAGCGGCAGGTCGAGCAGATGCACCAGCGGCCGCGAGGCACCGAGCGGCACCAGCGGCCCCGGCCCCGGCGGCGGCTTCCCCTGGTCGGGATAGGCGCGCCGCCGTGGCGGCAGCAGCCGCGCTTCCACCTGACGGGCGAGCCCCGTCTCGATCCGGGTGATCAGCCAGGCCCCGTCCCGGCCGTCGAGCCGCACCGTATCGCCGGCCTCCAGCGCCAGTTCCGATGTCGCGGTCCCGAAGCGCGCGGTCTCGGCATGCCTGCCCATTTCCGCCAGCATCGCGGCCGCCAGCTCCCGCGCATGGGCTTCATCCAGCACCACCGGCAGTTCGACGATCTCCTTGCGCGGCCGGTCGGCGCTCGCCCGCACCGCCTCGGCGGCGCTCGGCTGATAGGCCCGCGCCGGATCGAGATAGCCCAGCGAGACCTCCTGCGCCCGCTCGCTCGCATCGGCCCGGCGCAGTTCGACATAGGGCCCCTCCCCGTCGGCAAAGGCGGTGATCGCCGCTTCGGGCCGCAGCCGGGCCAGCGAGCGGAGCACCAGCCGGCCCGCCGCCATATGGCCGACCGTCCCGGTGAGCCGCATCAGCTCTTCCAGCGCCTGGCGGGCCGAGCTGGGCCCGCCCGCGACAAAGCCGGTCACGACCGCATCCACCGCCGAGACGTCGAAATCGGCAATGCCGTGATCGCGCAGGATCGCGGCAAACAGCGCATCCGCCGGAGCGTTCGCCAGCCGGCCGCTCAGCCAGTGGCCGCGCCGCCAGTTGTCGCCATCGGCCCAGACATCGGATCGCTCGGGAAAGGCTGGATAGGGTCGCGCATCCCATGTCCACAGATGGATGGCGTCCGGCGCCACCATCCGCTCGCCATAGACCGGCGAGACCGGGTTGGCCGCCGCATCGAAGACTGGCGAGGCCGGGTCCCAGTGCTCCAGATGCGCCTCGACGAAGCGGCGCTGGGCGAGATCGTCGCGGCCCCCCGCCGAGAAATGCGGCGTATGGCTTTCCGACGATTTCTGATCAACGAAGACATTCGGCTGGTTGGCGCCCTTGTCGATCGCCGGGCAGCCGAGTTCGGTGAACCAGATCGGCTTGCCCATCGGCACCCAGGGCGAGGTTCCGGCGATCTCCACGCCGCCGCGCCGCTCGACATGCGGGTTCGCCCACCACCCCGCCAGATCCTTGGCGCGATAGACCCAGGGCTTGCCATGGGCGCCGTCGGTGATCGGCGTGCGCAGCCCCGCCGCGCGGTCGCCCGCGCTGGCATAGTACCAGTCGAAATATTCGCCACCGGCGATGCCGCTCCGCAGCGCCGCCCGGTCGTATTGCGAAGGCGTTTCGTCCGCCGCCGCATCCTCGCCTGCGTCCCGCAGATCGGCGAGCGGCAGGTAATTGTCGATGCCGACCACGTCGATCGCCGGCGAAGCCCAGAGCGGATCGAGATTGTAGAAGACGTCGCCCGAACCATCCGCCGGCTGGTAGCCGGCATACTCGCTCCAGTCCGCCGCATAGGTCACGACCGCGCTAGGCAGCATCGCCTTTACGGCCCCGGCAATGGCGATCAGACCCTCGACGAAGGGAAACGCCCCGGTCTCGTCGCGGATGCGGGTCAGGCCACGCATTTCAGAGCCGATGACGAAGGCGTCGACGCCGGCCATGGCGGCCAGCGTCGCCTGATGGAAGATCATCCGCCGATACGACCATTCCGCCGGCCCCGCATAGACGACCTCTCCGCCCGCGACGGAGAAATGCTCCGGCCCCGCCGTGCCGAGAAAGGCCGCGATGGCGGTGCGGGCCGCGGCCGTGCCGTCGGTCGAGCCGGCCCGGCCCGGTTCCAGATCCAGCGTCATCCGCCCACGCCAGGGAAACGCCGCCTGTTCGCCTGCCCCATAGGGGTCGGGCAGGCCGTTGCCCGGCGGCACGTCCATGAGGACGAAGGGATAATAGGTGACGGCCAGCCCCCGCGCCTTCAGATCGGCGATCGCCCGCGAGACGCCCCGGTCGCCCGGCGTACCGCCGAAGGCCGGCCCGCCATCGACGCGGCTGACCAGCCGTGCCCCACCGCGACCGACGCCGCCTGCCCGCCATTCCTCGGTCTCGTCACGCGTGCCGATCTCGATCCCCGGCCGCAAGGTGCAGTGTCCCGCCCGCAGATCGTCGCCGAACCAGGACACCACCAGCGCCGCCCGCTCCAGCGCCGGGCACAGCGCCTCCAGCTCGTCCAGCGACGCGGTCCAGTCACTCGGTCCGAACAGCATGTTGCGGTTGACCAGCCGGTCCTCGCCCGGTCCAAGCCGCTCGCGCACCGGCAGCGGATCGAGCCCGTGCTCGCTGGCGCCGGGAATGATGGTGACGGCACGGATCTGCGCTTCCATCTGCCCGACCGGACGCAGGATCTCGCATGTGATCTGCGGCAGCCGGTTGCCCCAGCGCTCCAGCGGCAGCCGCTCGAAGACGAGATAGGCGAGCCCCCGATAGGCCGGCGCATTGCCCGCCCCCTGCCGCGCCTCGATCAGCGGATCGGGCGCCTGGATCTCGTTCCCCGGATAGACGCGGTGGACGACCTGCTCGCGGTCGATCTCCTCGCCATCGGCCCAGATCCGGCGGATGCCGGCGATCGGCCCCTCGCACAGGCCGACGGCGACATTGCCGTAATAGCTGTAGGTCGTGCTCTCGACCTTCGGGCCGCCGCCCTTGCCGCCGCGCCGCTCGGTGGCCGAATCCTCCTCGAAGCGCGTCGCCCAGATCACCTGCCCCGCCACCCGCGCCGTGCCGTAGAGCCGTGGAATGCCGGCGCCCTCGTCGGCGCCCATGATCCGGCTTTCCGTCAGCCGCGGGCCTTCCGTCCGCTTCGTCGTGCCGAACAACGCCGCGTCGATCGAGGCGCCCGCCAGGGCACCGGCCGCGCGGCCGAGCACCGCGCCGAACGGCCCGCCCAGCACACCGCCGACGAGACCGCCGGCCGCCTGCAACAGGATCGTCGCCATGGTCTACTCCGGAAAGCGAAAGACGCCGGCAATGCAGCGCGTCCAGGCATGCGGCATCGGCGAGGAAACGACCGAAGCGCCCTCATAGGCGTGGATCAGACGATCCTCTGCGTCGAGAATGCCGCAATGGGTGGTCGGCGCGCCGACCCGCCAGCGAAACAGGAGGACATCGCCGGGCCGCGCATCGGCGCTGGCGATCTCCCGCAGATGCCGCCGCGCACCCTCCAGCAGCCGATCCGGCCCCGAGCGCGTCGCCCAGTCGACCCGGTAGGGCCCCGGATCCTCGGGCTCGGCGCCATGCAGCTCGCGCCAGACCCCGCGGAGCAGGCCGAGGCAGTCACAGCCGACGCCCCGCCGGCTGCCCTGATGGCGATAGGGCGTTCCCAGGAAGCCGCGCGCCACGATCAGCGCCGGCGGCAACTCCGCATCAACGGCCGGCCCGCCACCATCAGCAGCAGCCTCGTGCGGGTCCGCCTGCTCCGTGCTCATGGCACCACCGGCGCGCCGTCATGGCGTCCGTCGCTCTTGGCGATGGCCAGCGCCGCATCGCCGCCCGGCATGTGCGGAAAGCCGCGAAAATTCACCGCATTGCCGAACCGGTCGCGGCAGGTGGCAAAGCGCTTGTCGCAGCCCTGCACCAGTCGCACCGCGTCCCCAGGCAAAGGCGTCGCCCCCGGCGCCTCCGCCAGCACCAGCGTCACCGTCCCCTCGCCGCCCGCCATGGCCGAGACGATGTCGGCCCCGAGCCCCTCGGCCATTCCGCCCAGCATTGTCAGCCGGCCGTTCTGGAACAGCGCCGGCGCACCGCCGAGCGTGTCGGCGACGACCATCCGCGATCCCTCGCCGCCCACGACAGTCGTCTCGATCGTGTAGGGCGCCACCGCGGCCGCGAAGCCGCAGCGCGCATCGCCGAACACCGCATCGCATCGCCGCCGGTAGATCCGCCCCCGCACCCGGTCGAGCTGTGCCGCGACGCCGCGCAGTTCGGCGGCAAAGCCGGTCTCGCCCCGCTTCACTTCGCCCAGTTCCGCGACATCGACGAGGACGTGATCCTCCGGGCTCTGCCAGTTCACGACGAAGGTCTCGATCCGCGCCGCGTCGTAGCGCCCTGCCCGGATGTCGGCCTCGTCGATGGCAGCGGAATCCAGCGCCCCCTCGACCTCGCGGCTGGCCGCCGCCAGCCCCAGCATCTCCTCGGCCTCGCTGCCGGTCAGGCCCGTCGCCGCCTCGAAGCGGGTCCCGGCAAGAACCAGCGCCGCATCGTGATCAGTGAAGCCCAGCACTACGCCGTCCCGGCGGGTCAGGCGCCAGCAATGGGCGAGCGTCGTCTGCGGTCCCTGCAGATGCGTCGCCAGTCCCGGGGGAATCGGTCTCACAGGCGCACCTCGATCAGCGGGATGGACGGGATTTCCCCGGCCTCGGAGGCCGCGAGGTTCACGGTCAGCTGGTCCATGTCGAACCGCACCGGCACATCGAAATCGTAACCGGCGGTGATCGCCGCGCCCTCGGCCGGCGGGGCGGCGAAGGTGACGATCCCGGTCACCGGGTCGACAGCCATCCCCGCCGCGACCTCGCTCCCGTCCACTGCGATCCGGACCGTCTCCCCCGCCGGCTTGGCGATCGGCCGGACATAGGCGTCGGCGCCCAGGCCATAGCGCTTGACCAGCGCAAATTCCGTCGTCACGCCATCGCCCACACCGATCGCCTGATCGAGGGCGCTTGGGCTCCCCCCATGGGCGCAGGACCGCCAGTCCAGCGGATCGCGAAAGCGGAACCCCGTCAGCCGGCCCCGGCGCGCCTCGAAGAAATCCAGCACCGCCACCAGATCGGCGAGACTGCGCACGCCCGACCCCGCGTCGTAGCGGCGCACGGAATGGCGGTGGCGCTGGTTGCGATGTTCGAAGCCGGTCGACAGCCGCACGATCTCCGTGCGCCGCTCCGGCCCGCCACTGGTCCCGAAGGACACGCGCAGCGGAAACCGCGCCTCGCTGAAGGCTTCGATTGCCATGGTCACAATCCCCGCCGGCCGCGGCTGGCGGCCCGCGCCAGCATCGCCTGGATCTGCGCCTCGGACCGTTTGAAGCTCGTCGCATCGGGCGTCGTCACGTTGAACACGATGGACGGGCCGGCCGGCGCACCGGTGCTCGCCACCCCCAGCGTTCCGTCGGCGCCGCGCTGCAGCGGCAGGATCGCCTCTGCCCCCGCCTCGCCCATCAGCCCCAGCTTGCCGGCCGTCGGAAAATAGCTCGGCGCGGCGACCACGCCGCCCTTGGCGAAGGGCACGATGCCGGTCGCGGCGGGCACGCCGCCATCGCCACCCAGCCCGCCCAGCACATTGCCAAGGACGTTCGCCGCCTGATCCGTCAGCGGCTTCAGCGCGGCATCCAGCGCGATCGTCGAGATCCGCTGGCCGAGCTGGCGCAACACGCCGTCGAGCGAGCGCCCGCCCGTCACCGCGCCCTTCATCGCCGACGCGATCGCCGAGCCGAAGGAATTGGCGCGCTGCGTCAGGTCCCCCATCGCCTGCTCGAACCCGCTGGTATCGGCGACGATCGCGACGTTCATGGTCTCGTCCGGCTCCATCCTGTCACCTCGTCAGTTCGAAGAATCCCGGTCGGGAAAGCGCCGCATCAGGGCAATCAGCGCGGCGCGTGCGGGCGCCTCGCCCGCCACGGTGCCGAAGGGCGCCAGCGCTGCCGCCAGCTCGCGCGGCGTCGCGGCCCAGAATGCGCGCGGCGACAGGCGCAGCAGGCCGAGCCCCGCCTGCATCGCCTCGCTCCAGGGAAATGCCGTGCCGGGCGCCGGTCGATCCGGCACGGCGTTCAGGGGTTTGGCGGGGCCGGCTCCGTCTCCTCGCCCGGCGTGCCGAAGGCCGCGGCCAGCAATCGCGCGGCAACCGTCGCCGCGCCCGCCGCCCCTCCGTCGATCCGCATGGCCCCCATTTCGGCCTCGCTGACATCCGCGCCGCCACCGCGCAGACCCGCCGCCAGGATCCGCGTCAGGTCGCGGGCCGACAGCCGGCCGGTGCCGAAGCGCTCCACCAGCCCGGCCAGGCTGTCCGCCGCGAAGGCGTCCTCCAGTTCGGCCAGCGCCCCCAGCGTCAGGCAGAGCGTGCGCTCGCGCCCGTCGATGATCGCCGGCACCTCGCCGCGATGGCGATTGACCGCCATCGTCAGACCGCCACGAAGGCCAGCGCGCCGGCCGATTCCAGCGTCGCCTCGAAGGTGATCTCGCCATTGTGCTCGCCGGCATATTCCAGCGCCGTCAGCTGGAACGGTCCGGTAATCGTGCCGAATTCCGGGATCGCCACCTGATACGGCACGATGTCTCCGGCGAAGAACACCTGCCGCAGACTGGCGTCCGAGGCGGCATCTTTGAAGATGCCCGATCCCGACAGCGACGCCCGCTGCACCCCGGCCCCGCCCAGGAGTTCGCGCCAGCGGCCGGCGCTCTCGGCGTCGGTGATGTCCACCGTCTCGGCGTTGAAGGCGATCCGCCGGGTCCGCAGCCCCGCCACGGTGACGAAGCTCCCGTCCCGGTTTTCGTCCATCTTCAGGAGAAGGTCCTTGCCTCTTTGTGCGGCCATTCGCGTCGTCCTTTCCGCCCCGGTGCCAGTGGGCACCGGCCAAAGAAAAGGGCGGCCCCGAAAGACCGCCCGTGTCGATGTCGCTTGAGTGTCTGCGGGAGATGCCCCGCTCCGGCTGGCGGTCAGGCCAGCGGTTCGGTCACCGCCCGGAACCGCAATATGCCGTGATAGGTGGCCGAGTCCGGTTCCTGCCGTGCCTCGGCAAATTGCAGTTGCAGATTGACCAGGTGGTGGCCCTCCAGCGGCAGATGCGCGTCGTTCAGCCGGCCGGCCACCTTGTCCATGATCTCGTAGGTCTCGGCCTTGCCGCCACCCTTCGCCCAGACATGCAGGGTCAGGATGTGCTCGGAGCCGTCCTCGGTCCCGGTCGACCAGTCCACCACCGCCGTGCGGCCGAGCGTCAGATATGGAAAGCTTGCATGTTCCGGTCTGCGGTCGAACACTTTCGGCCCGCCCAACAAAGATGTCAGCGATGGGTCGGCGGTCAGCGTCTCGAAGATCGTCGTCTGGAGTTCGGCACTGGGATGCGCCATGTCATCCTCCTCGCTCACGGATGTCTACAAGATGATATATGGCGTGCCCTTGCGTCCGCCAGACGAACTGCGACCTCTTATGCCTCGTCGCGCACAAGTGATCGCGCTGGCCCGCAAGATCAGACCGTCGCCGGCGAGCCCCACGCATCCCGCAGATCGTCGCCAGGCCCCGTATCGCCCTCGTCCAGCGTCCCGAGATGCCGCGGCATGTTCGAGGTCGACGGCCAGCTCCCCGCCGGCACGGTCGAGCGCGGGCGCCCCGGCCGGCGACCCGCGCGCACCAGCCGTTCGAGCGGCAGGCGGCTGCGCAGCCGCCGGATCTCCACCGCAATCCGCATCACGCCTCCTCCTCGCACCGGCACACCAGAAAGCGCCCCGTCTCGTCCGGATCGTGCACCGAGGCGATGACGAGGCGCCGCGTCCCGATGCCGAAGGCGCGCCCGCGCACCACCTCCCCGCTCGAACGGCAGATCACCCGGTGCGTGATCGTCGCCTCTTGTCGGTCGAACCGCTCGCGCGCCGCCACGGTCACCGGCTCCACATGCACCGACAGCTCCCGAATTTCCGTCCAGCGCGTCGCCGCGCCGCCGGCGCCGTCCGGCTCCGCTTCGGGCGCCAGCAGCGCCGCGCGCTTGCGCAGCAGCCCCGGATCGAGGAACAGGGGCGCCATCAGATCCGCACCCGCCGATAGGGCGCGATCAGCGACCGCGCGAGCTCCGGCATCACCGCCGGCTGCTGCCCGGGATCGACCGCCGCCCGCATCTCGTAGGATGCCGCGACGATCACCAGGAGCGCGGTTCGCAGATTCTCCGGCACCGCACCAGCCGCAAATCCCGCCTCGAACTCCACTTCGACGCCGTTCACCGCCGCCGCCCGCACGCCCGGCGACACCCGGATCGCCTCCACTCCCAGCGCCCGCTCGACGATCGCCTCGCCCGCATCGAACATCACGGGCACTCCGCCCGAGGCGTAGGCGGTCACGCCGGTGATCGCCCCCATCGGCCGGCGGGCGATCTCCACCCAGCCGTCGGCCGGCACCGGATCGAGCGCCAGCCGGAAGGACCGCTGCACCAGGACCAGCCCGGCCATCGCCTCGATGGTCTCGCGCGCCGCGCGGATCAGCGCGGCAATCAGATCGTCCTCGTCGTCCCGGTCGATCCGTGCCCAGGCCTTCGCCTCGGCCACGCTTGCCGGCTCCTCGGCCCCGCCGAGCCCCAGATCGATGATCGTCATCCGTCCCTCCGCCAAAGCAAACGGCCGGGCGTCTGCCCGGCCGTCATCCGTCTCGCCGCTCAGCCGCCCTTCAGGCGGCGAAGTCGAGGAACTTGGCGGCGTCGAAGTCCTGGATGCCGCCACCGACCCGCTTGGTCGTGTAGAAGAGGACGTAGGGCTTGGCCGAATAGGGATCGCGCAGGACCCGCACGCCCTGCCGGTCAACGACCAGGTAGAAGCGGCCGAAATCGCCGAAGGCGATCGCCTTCGCGTCCGCGGCGATATCCGGCATGTCCTCGGCCTCGACCGTCGGAAAGCCCATCAGCGTCGCCCGCGCCCCGGCGCTGGCCGGCGGCTGCCACAGATAGTTGCCGTCGCCATCCTTCAGCTTGCGCACGCTCGCCTGGGTGCGGCGGTTCATCACGAAGCTGGCGTTCTGCCGGTAGCCGGCCTTCAGCGCATAGACGAGGTCGAGCAGGCTGTCGGCCGCCTCGCCCGGCGCAAAGCCGCCGTCGGCGCCGGTCGCCACCGTGCCCACCGAGCCCCAGGCCCAGGCGCCCTCGTCCACCGTCGGATAGGTCATGAAGCCCTTCGGCTTGGCCACGCCGTCGCCATTGACGAAGGCCGCGCCCTCCTGCGCCGCGAAGGCCTGCTCGACCTCGTCGCCGATCCAGCGATCGATATCCACCGCCGCATCGTCGAGCAGCGCGTTGGTCGCCGCTGGCATGGCGTAGAGTTCCATCGTCGGAAAGGCGAGTTCGGCGAGCTGCGGTGCGGTGGTCTGCGGCCGGGCATCGGCCTCGCCGACCCAGCCGGTCTGCGCGCCGTCGATCGCGAAGGGCTTCTTCAGCACGGCCGCCGAGACCATGCGCACCGTCGCGATGGCCCGGATCGGCGAGATCGCCGCCAGCCGCCGGCCGATCTCGGTCTCGGTCTCGTCCGGCACCAGGAAGCCGCCATCGGCGCCGGTCAGGCTCGACATCGCCTTTTCCTCGAGCCGCCGCAGCCCCTGCTCGTCGCCGCCGCGCACATAGCGCTCGAAAGCGCTGCGATGCTCGCTCGGCCCGGCCGCAGGCCGGCGTTCGCCCCCGCCAAGCGCCGGCCGCGCCTCCTTCAGGATCAGCCGCTCGACACGCCGCTCCTGCTCGTCGAGGCTCCTGGAAATCCGATCGACCTTCTCCTCGGTCAGGATGTCGGCGCTCATGCGCTTCTCGATCTCGCCCAGGCGCTCGTCATTGGCCTCGCGAAAGCTCTCAAAGGCCTGCATGAATTCGTGGAAGGCCGCTCCGGCCTCCGGCGCATGCGCCTTGGTCTCGAGGGACGGATGGGAATGGTCGCTCATGCGGATTCTCCGTTTCGCTTCTGAAGAGTTCAGATGTCAGTCGGCAAAGCCGGTCGCGGTCAGGGCGCGCCGCGGGGCGGCATGATCCGCCGCGCTGGCCACGCCCGCAAACAGGCGCGCCCGCTCCTGCATCGGGAAGGTCACCAGCGAGACCTCCCACAGATCGATGGTCACCAGCCGCCGCCGGGCTGTGCCGGCGCCGCGGCGCGCGAGCCTGGTGCGAAAGCCGATGGACAGGCCGTCCAGCGCCCCCGCCGCGATCAGCCCGGCCGCCTCGCGCCCGGCCGCCGTCGCCAGCGCCAGGGCGCCCTCGACATAAAGACCGGTGCGGTCCTCGCGCACATGGTGCCAGCGCCCCACGGGCCGGCCGGGATCGTGCTGCGAGAGCATGGCGATGCCGGCCATGCCCCGGCGCAGGACCGAGGCGGCAAAGGCCCCCGGCTCGATGATGTCGCCGGCGAGATCCGTCTCGCCGAAGATCGCCGCATAGCCGCGGATCGCCCCGTCCTCGGTCGCGCCGGGCGCCGTGCGGGCGCGCAGCCCGCCGGTCATCGCTTTCTCCACGGCCGGTTCTCGCCGCCGCGAAACAACCCGTCGGCAAAGCGCGACAGCACGCCCAGCGCCCACCAGGCGCACAGGCTCGCCGAGGCCGACCCCCATCAGCGCCAGCTCCATGGCGCTCAGCGTCTGGCCGAGGTCGAGATGCTCGGCCAGCATCAGCCCGGCCGGCGGGCCGAACACCACGCCGGTCACCATGCCGATCAGGAAGCGCGACGCCGCCTCGCGCCGCCCCTTGGGCAAGAGATAGGCGACCGAGATCGCCGACCCGGCCGCCGCGCCGAGGATCTTCGACGCCCAGAGCGCCAGAACGGACACGGGTTCGACGTTCATCGGCACCTCCATGGGATGGTCGCGCGCCGGCCGGCCCGCTCTCAAGGACCCCGGCACATGTCATGTCTGTCGATTACAGAAGACGTCTCGGGTGTTTCCCGAACCGCCGGATGCCGGTTTCGGCCACGCAGCAACAGCGCCCACCCAAGCGGCGGGCCGCGCGGGAAAACCGCGCGGCCCCATCAGCCGTCGGGCGCGATCAGGCGATCCACCAGAACACGATGCCCCAGAACACCAGGCACACGAGCAGCAGGATCAGCCCGGCCCTGGCGCAGCCAATGGCGCCATCGTCGTCTTTCACGGCGGGCTCCTCTCGCATTCATCGAAGCCGCGACACTGCAGCTACAGACAGGCACGAGAAGGATGGCCGCATGGTTTCCACGGGCTTACCTCGCCCGGTGGTTAGCCAGGACTTAACCAAGTGTCGCGATTGCTCCGGGACGCCTCACACCTCGGCGCCGTACCCCACCGCCTCGCGCTTTTCGGAGCGCGACAGGAAGTCCGCCGTCCCCACCCGCGCCCACAACGCCTCGCGTTCGGCGCTCAGCCCCTCGACCCGGTCGAGATCCTGCGCCAGCCGCAGGTCGGGCGCGCCGAAATGGCCGCCCAGCCAGTCGCCGATCGCCCCGGCCAGGCGTCCCGCCAGCGGCAGCACCGTCAGCCGGAAGAAGGCGCGGTTGGCCTCGGCATAATTCGCATAGGTCAGGTCGCCGGGGATCCCCAGCAGCATCGGCGGCACGCCGAAGGCCAGCGCGATGTCCCGCGCCGCGCCGTTGCGCGCCTCGATGAAATCCATGTCCTTGGGCGACAGCGCCATCGCCTTCCAGTCGAGCCCGCCTTCCAGCAGCATCGGCCGCCCGGCCCGCGCCGCCCCGGCATAGCCGCTTTCGAGCTCGGCCTTCAGCCGGTCGAACTGCTCGGGCGCCAGATTGCCCCCGTCGGCCGGCTGATAGACCAGCGCCCCTGACGGCCGGGCCGAATTGTCGAGCAGCGCCTTGTTCCAGCGCGACGCCGCATTGTGCAAATCGAGCGCCGTCTGCGCTGCCGCCAGCGGCGAATAGCCCGCCGTTTCGGCAAGCGGATGGAACAGCCGCACGTGCAGGAGCGTCGCCGGCCGCTCGCCATTCCCCTCAGCCGCGATCCGGCGCACCGCGTGGCCGGCGCGATATTCATAAGCCTCCGGCCAGCCATCGCTGCCCTCGACGATCCGCACCCGGTCCGGCCGCAGCGCATGCAGCGCCCGGATCTCGCCGTCGATGCCGGTCGCCTCCAGATAGGCGTTGCCCGACAGGAGCAGATGCCCGCACAGGGTCTCGGTCAGGCTCTGGCCGTCGCTGGCCGGGTTCGGTCGGCGCAGAAGGTCGAGGATCGGATGCGCCGTGACCTCCCGGCTGCCCTCGTAGAGCAGCATCGGGATCGCCGCCGCGGTCTCGGCAATCAGCCGGACCGAGCGATAGACCACCGGGTTCTGCATGAAGCCCGCCCGCGCCAGCCCCTCATAGCCGCGCTCGCTCCATCCGCCCGGATCGCCGCCGCCCGAAAACACCAGCGCCCCGCCGGCAGACCCCACGCCCTTTCGCTCCCCCGGCACCGCCGCACGCGCATCGCTCCCGCCGCCGAGCCAGTCGGCGATCGTCCGTGCCAGTCCCATGAAATGTCTCCAGATTGCTTCGAATGACGCGGAAGCCGCCTCAAAGCCCGCGCACCCGCGGGTCGCGCACCGGCCCGGTCAGCGCCGTTACCGCCCAGACCAGCGCGTCGAGCCGGTCCGGCGAGCGCCCGCCGCTTAAGCCGTCCGGGCCGAAATCGGCCATCTCGTCTTCCAGTTCGGGAAACCGCCCCGCATGGCGCACCCGGCCCTGCTCGTAGAGCGCCGCCACCGGCTCGGCCCGCAGCCATTTGCCCCGCGACGCCCGCACGGCGCGAAACGGCACGCTCGGCGCGCAGGCGCGGATCACCGCCTCCACCATGTCGCCGCCCTGGTTCACCTCGGCGACGATCCGGTCCGCCTCCAGCCGCTCGAACAGCGCCACCGCGGCGCCCGCCCATTGATGCGGCTTCGCCCCGCGCCGGCTCGCATCGGCCAGCACATAGATCGTGCCGTCCGCCGCATGGCCTGCCGCGACGATGCCGCAGGCGTCCGAGCGCGTCGTCGCCGTCGCCGGCGGGTCCACCGCCACCACCACCCGCCGCAGCTCCGGCGCGGTGCGCACCCGCGCCCTGTCGATCGCCGCCACGTCGAACAGCGCGTCCTCGCGCGCCTCCAGAATCAGCCCTTCCAGCTCCTGCCGGCCGAGCCGCGACCCGCCATAGCGGGCCTCCATCGCCGCCAGGAATCCCGGCGCCAGATTCGCCGCGTTCTCCGCCGTGCGCATGTGGGTCGTCGCCGTCCCGGCATCCGCCATCAACTGCTTCAGAAGCGGGATCGGCCGCGGCGTCGTGGTGAACAGCGCCCGTGGCCGCACGCCCAGGCGCAGACCGAACTGCAGATTGTCGAAACAGGCTTCGCCATGCACCCATTTGGCGAATTCGTCGCCCCAGGCCGCGTCGAACTGGTAGCCGCGCAGCGCGTCCGGGTCCTCCGACGAGAACACATGCGCGATCGCCCCGTTCGGAAACACCAGCCGCCGCCGGCTCACCTCATAGACCGGCCGCCCCTCCACCGAGGCCGCCACGATCCCGCTTTCGCCGGCGATCATCACCTCGCGCGCATCTCCCAGGGTTTCGGCGATCAGCGCGATCCGGCCATGCGGGCGCGCGGCGATCGGCGGTGCCCCCGCCGCCATCGCCCGCACCCATTCGGCCCCGGCCCGGGTCTTGCCCGAGCCGCGCCCGCCGATCAGCAGCCATTGCCGCCAGTGGCCGGGCGGCGGCAATTGCGAGCGCCGCGCCAGCCGCAGCCAGTGCGGCGACGCGCTCGCCAGCACCGGTCCAGGATACTCGCCCGACAGCTCGGCCACTTCCGCCTGATATTCCGCCTCCGACAAGAGCGGCAGCCCCGCGTCGTCCGCTGCCGCAGCGGCTCCGACCTCCGATCCGTTTCCACAGCCGCCCGCAACGGCAGCGCCGCCATCGCCGGCCGCCGCCTTGCTCCCAGCGACCCTAGACGCCGCACCCACGCCCCGTGCCAAACCCGCACGGCCCGACCCGCCATCGGCGCCTTCATCGTCGCCGCCGCCCTGCCCCGTCGCGCCAACCCGCCGCCCGCCGGTCATGCGCCATCCGTCGCCGCGGAAGGCCCCGCCGGCCCGTCATCCACCGGCCGCGGATCGCCTGCATAGGCGCCGTCGGCATCGAACAAGGTCGCCCCCTCGCGCCGCCGCGCATCGAGGCTGCGCAGCCGCGACAGAAACTCTTCGCGCAGCCGGGCCGTCTCCGCCGCGTCCGCGTCGCCGCCCTCCACCGCCAGCCGTTCCAGCCGCTTCAGTTCCAGGAGCTTTTCCAGCGTGCGTGCCGCCTGGCCGATGCTCTCCACCCGCTCCTTGGCGCTCGCCCGACGCGGCGCCTGCGCGGCCTCACCGCCAGCCTTCGCCGGCGCCCGCCGCTTCGCCCCGTTGGCGGTCGCTGCCCTGGGCGCATTGGCCCGCGCCGCGCCGGCCGCCCGCGATAAAGGAATATTGTCCGAGAACTCGGCCTGCAGCGTCTCGACCTCGCGGCGCAGCAGCACGAACAGTCGCTCCGACAACAGCTCCGCCATGCCGCGCCTGCCCCCGAACCCGCCGCCGGCGACACCGGCCAACAAAAAGGGCGCCGGGGTCAAACCCCGCCGCCCGCAATTTCTCGACTGTAGCTGAACCCTACCCGACCACCGTCACGCCGTCAAGGACTTTTTTCCTAGCTACAAGACCGCTTGGTTCATGTGCCTTCGCATTCGCGAGGCTATGAAGGATGGCTCGTTCGAGACCACGCCGAAGGGCGGCGTGGGAGAGGAGGTCGGTTTTCCATCCGCCCATCCGACTACAGCGTCGCAATTTTCGCGAGTCCTTTTCACTGCAGTCCTCCGCGAAGCCTGCTCGCCTTCCTTATCCTCCCTCCCGCCCTTAGACTGGAAGGCGTATTAACCAAGCGCTCCATAATGCGCGTGGTTTCATCCATCTCTTTGTCTTTGGGGTCCCCGCCATGGAAGTCATCTCCGGTCTGGAAAATTTCATGAAAACGCGGATGCAGGCATTCGACTCCCACGCCCATGAAATCGGTCGTCTATGCGTCGCTTGGAGCGCCCTTGAGATGGACATTACCATCTTGCTTGCAAGACTAGCGGACTTCTCGGACCCCAACACGAAGACAATCATGCTTAGCCAGCTGGACATGCGATCCAAAATTCAGGCTCTGCGGACACTTGGCTTCGCTAAGAAGATATCTCACGATTGGTTCACTGAGCTTGAAGACACGATAAACGAGATCGACAATGAGATAAGAACCGAGAGGAACCGGCTTATTCATGATTTCTGGACGACAATCCCCGTCAAGGATGCACAAGAGATACACCTCCTGCGCATAAACCCTAAGCTAGAAAAACCACAGTCGAGAACTAGAGCTTTGACTTTGTCAGACCTGAAACCTGTGAAATCCGAAGACATCGCCAACTTATGCGCGAAAACAATCAACGCGTCGGTAAAAATTTCTACAATCGACTATCACTACGCTGAATCCTTGCCGACTCCATCGCCTTATAGACATCTATAGTTAGCTTGCGCCGGAATCCCTCTCCGCGTTGTTCAGCGAAATCAGAGTTCCAGCAGCGGCCACCATCTCAAGGGTAACCTCGATCTCCGCTTCCGTCTCTGCCGGCCTGTCGCGGATCACCCATAGGAATATTTCAATTTTATCACGTATATAATTAGGTCTTTTTCCCTAGTTCTTTCATGCCCCCCCTAAGCGGCATCATCCATCGGGTTCTCGCCCGGCCAGGCCGCCAGATGGTCCTCGTAATCCTCCAGCGCCATGCCGGCCTCGCTGACCGTGCGGCCGCGCACCGAGACGCCGGCCTGGTGCACCGTGTCGGGATCGCCCGAGACCAGGTGGTGCCACCAGTAGAGATCGCTCCCCTCGGCCACCAGCCGGTAGGCGCAGCTCGGCGGCAGCCAGCCGATCGAGCGCACCGTCGCCACGTCCAGCGACACGCAGTCGGGCACCGTCGCCTGCCGGTTGTCGTAGTCGCGGCAGCGGCAGCTCTCGCCGTCCAAGAGCTGGCAACCGACATTGGTCCAGGCGATCTCGCCCGTGTCCCAATCCTCCAGCTTGTTGAGACAGCAGCGCCCGCAGCCGTCGCAGAGCGACTCCCACTCGTGGGGGGTCATCTCCTCGAGGCTCTTGGCCTGCCAGAAGGGCTTGTTGCCGGAATCACGCATGGTTGAAATGTCTGCACTTCCTCGCGACTTTTTCATGATCTCGACGTATAGGGTACAAGCACTTCCTGATGAAGGGACGTCGCGTCGCGGCCGCAGATGCGTCGCGGGCGCGGGGTCCGGCCGAGAGTGACAGGTTGACCTTGGACGAAACTCCCGAAAAACGCCGGCGGCGCAGGCAGCCCTCGCGACTGATCGAGATCGACGCCTGGATCGACTCCAGCCTGTGGCGCTCCTTCCATGCCTTCGCGGCGTGGTGGGAAGGCGTCACCGTGTTCTCCCGCAAGTTCCGCGTGCGCGGCTTCAACCGCTTCCTGTTCGAGGTCATGGGCGAAGGCCTGACCCTTGGTCTTGCCGGCTTCGTGCTGCTTCTGGCGCTGGCCCAGCCGGCGATGAAGGTCACGGCGAAGGGCCTGCCCCAGGAAACCGACTATTCCGTCCAGTTCCTCGACCGCCATGGCGACGAGATCGGCCGCCGCGGCGTGCTGCGCGCGGCCGCCGTGCCCATCGACGAGATGCCGGATTCCTTCATCAAGGCGGTACTGGCCACCGAGGACCGGCGCTTCTTCGAGCATTGGGGCATCGACTTCTTCGGCCTCGCCCGCGCCATGTCCGAGAACGCCCGCGCCGGCGGCGTCGTCCAGGGCGGCTCCACCCTCACCCAGCAGCTCGCCAAGAACCTGTTCCTGTCCAACGAGCGGACCATCGATCGCAAGATCAAGGAAGCCTTCATCTCGCTCTGGCTGGAGTCGAATCTGACCAAGCGCGAGATCCTCGCCATGTATCTCGACCGCGCTTATATGGGCGGCGGCACCTTCGGCGCGGCCGCCGCGGCGGAATTCTACTTCGACAAGAACATCCGCGACGTCTCCATGGCCGAGTCGGCCATGCTGGCCGGCCTGTTCAAGGCCCCGGCCCGCTATGCGCCGCACATCAACCTGCCGGCGGCGCGCGCCCGCGCCAACGAGGTCCTGACCAACATGGTCCAGGCCAATTTCGTCACCGAGGGCCAGGTCGTCGCCTCCCGCCGCCAGCCGGCCGTTGCCGTCGACCGCTCCTCCACCCAGTCGCCGGACTATTTCCTCGACTTCGCCTTCGAGGAGGTGCAGCGCCTCGCCCGCGAGGCGGGCCTCAAGCAGCGCAGCTTTCTCGCCCGCACCACCATCGACATGCGGCTGCAGCAGCTCGCCGATGAATCGGTCGAGTATCATCTGCGCCAGTTCGGCACGAATTACGACGTCGAGCAGGGCGCCATGGTCGTCATCGGCGAGGATGGCGGCGTGCGTGCCATCGTCGGCGGCCGCGACTACGGCGTCTCCCAGTTCAACCGCGCCACCAATGCGCTGCGCCAGCCGGGCTCCTCATTCAAGGTCTTCGTCTATGCCGCCGCCATGCAGGCCGGCATGACTCCGTCCGACACCATCGTCGACAGCCCGATCACCATCGGCCGCTGGTCGCCGCAGAATTACGGCCGCTCCTTCTCCGGCCGCGTCACCCTGGCCAATGCGCTGGCCCGTTCCCTCAACGTGCCCGCCGTCAAGCTCAGCCAGAAGGTCGGCATGGACAATGTCACGGCGCTGGCCAGCGAGATGGGCGTCGAATCCCCGCTGCGCGGCGACAAGACCATGGCGCTGGGCACCAGCGAGGTCACCGTCCTCGACCAGGCGACCGCCTATGGCGTCTTCGTCAATGGCGGCATGGATTCCCATCGCCACGCCATCATGCAGCTGATGGACGCCTCCGGTCAGACGATCTGGGATGCCCGCCGCGACATGCCGTCGCGTAAGCGCATCCTCACCGAGGACGCGACCAAATCCATGAACGAGATGCTCGTCGCGGTCTCCGAACGCGGCACCGCCCGCCGCTCCCAGCTCTCCATGACCCGCGTCGCCGGCAAGACCGGCACCACCCAGAGCTACCGCGACGGTTGGTTCGTCGGCTACACCGGCAATTTCACCGCTGCCGTCTGGTACGGCAATGACAGCTTCCGCCCGACCCGCAACCTCACCGGCGGCTCGCTCCCGGCCATGACCTGGCAGCGCTTCATGGAGACGGCCCACAAGAACATCGAGCTGAAGCCGATCCCGTTCATCGACGATCCCTTCCCGGCCGAAAAGCGCGAGGTCGCCACCAGCGATGGCGAGGCGCCGCCGCCCGAGGGGCCGCAGATGCTGTCGCGCGCCGCCCAGGCGGTTCTCGACGATATCGTCGAGCGGCTCGAGGCCCTGCCGCCGCTCGAACCCGAACAGCTCGCCGCCGCCAGCGCGTCCGGCGCCCCCGCCGCCACGCAGCGCTAGACCGCCATCGGCCTCCCCGGATCTGACCGCCCATGCGTCTTGCGCTTCTCGTCCTCATTGCCCTGTCGATCGCCCTCGGCCTCGGCGGCTGGTCCGCCGACTGGGCGCTGCAACGCTCGACCGAGATCGGCACCGTGTCGGTCGGCCCGTGGCAGGCCAATCCCTTTGCCGGCGCGCCCGACGCCGATCCCTATTCCAAAGCCCGCCTCGCCCGCCTCGGCAATCTGACGCTGGGCATCGGCGAAGGCATCCTCTTCACCGCCGACCAGGACGGCGCCGGCAACGCGCTGCGCCGCCAGTGCAATTACCGCCTTGCCGGCCAGACCCCGCCGGCCCGCATCTGGACGCTGGTGCCCTTCACCCCGGAAGGCCGGCTCATCGCGCCGGCGGCCGGGCGCAATGGCTGGCTCACCTCCAACAGCCTGATGCGCGAGGAAGACAATTCCTTCGCCATCGCCCTTGGTCCCTCGGCCCGCTCGGGCAACTGGCTGGCGACCTCCGGCACCGGCCCCTTCACCCTCGCTTTGGCGCTCTACGACACGCCGGCCAGCGCCTCCACCGGCGTCGACAGCCTCGCTTTGCCCAGCATCACCCTCGAGACCTGCTATGATCGCTAGGCTGCTTTACGCCATCGTCGTCGGCCTCATCGGCGCCGCGCTCGTCCATATCGTGGTGATCTTCGCCATGCCGCATCTGGCCGAGAACAATGCCTGGGGCCGCTTCGCCCGGCTCGGACCGCTCAACGAGACCGTCCGCGTCGAGGCGCTGCGCAGCGCCGGGCCCGACACTATCGCCCCGACGCCCGGCTCCGATCGCCACGACTTCGCCTTCGTCGATCCGGCCTTCGTCAATGCCAGCTGCCGCTTCTCGCTGGCCGACGGCCCGGTGCGGATGATCGCCAGCTACGGCCCCACCACCTTCTGGTCGGCCTCGATCTACGATCGCAACGGCGACAATCTCTACAGCATCAACGACCGCTCCGCCGTCGATGGCATCTTCGACCTTCTCGTCGGCACCCGCGAACAGATCGTCGATGCCAATGCCGATATCGACAGCGGCGACGACACCACCATCCCGGTCGAGGTCGATCTCAGCGAAGGCTACATGACCATCCGCGTGCTGGTGGACGAGGAGAGCAAGCGTCCCGCCGTCGAGGAGTTCATCGGTTCGCTGGCCTGCCGCCCGCTCGGTCCGGTCACCGCCAATCAGCCCGCCGCCAGCCGCGACGGCTGATCGCCGTCCCCCTCACCCGGCAACACCGCATCCGGCGGCCGGCCGCCCGGCTCTGCCCGCTCGCCCAGCCACAGTGTTCGACCGACGCCGAACCGCTGGCGATCAGGCCTGCCGCTTCATCACGACGGCGCCCTTGCCGGCCCGTTCCGGAATCGCTTCCCGGCGCACGCAGGGCAGGAGAATGATCTCCGCCGTCGTGCGGCCGCCCGGCGCGACCGGCCGTGTCCGCTGATATCTGTCCGACTTGCTGTTCAGGCTCACAATGACTGCCATGGTACGATTCCTCGTCCAATGGAGCACGGCAACATCCAGTATCTGGCGCTGTCGACCCAGGGGCTGACCATCGCGCATCGACCATGATCCGGATGGTCCTGATACCGGCGCATTCGTCATTCGCGCCGTCCGCAGGGCAGCAGACCCTACGACAGTTAACAGCTTGCTAATGTTTCTTAGCTAATCCTTCCTCCCGGCGAAACCAAAGGTCAACCATACGGGAGCCCCATGAAGGACGTCCTGCCGCGCATCTACCGCTCCCTCGAAAAGGACATCCGGCGCGGCGGATTCGACACCATCGTGACGGCCGCGACGATGAGCTTCCTGACCCAGCGCGCGCCCGGCAAACGGCAGCTGCGCGAGTTCGGCGATCTGGTCGCCTCGGCCTGGCCGCAGCTCGGCGCCGACACCCAGCGCACGCTCGCTCAGTCCCTCGCCTTCGCGCCCAACCTGCCCGTCGGCATCGTCGATCGCATCTGCAGCGCCCCGCTCGAGATCGCGGCACCGTTCCTGCGCACGAGCCCATGCCTCGAGAGCCGGCATCTGGAGGCGCTGGCCCAGCGCCCGGACGCTGCCCTTCACGCCATTCTCGCCGAGCGCGAGGCCGCCGATGCGGTCCCCGCCGCAGCGGCCCCGACCGCAATTCCCGCCGCTGTGGCGAAGCCGGCGACCGCGCCCGTCGCGGCCCAGTCCTCCGCCCCCACCCCCGTCCGCCAGGATGCCGCCGCGGCCGCCCGTGCCGAGCTGTTTCGGCTGGCCCGCCCCGGCCGTGCACCGGCGACACCGGCAGCGCCCAAGGCAGCCGAAGCACCGCTGGCAACCTCGATCTCCGGCCTCGTCGCCGACGCCCGCGCCGGACGCATCGAACGCTTCTATGCCGGTCTCGGTCGCATGCTGTCCCTCGACGCCGCGACCATCGCGACGATCGCCGACGACGCCAGCGGCGAATGGCTTGGTCGTGCCTTGAAGGTGCTGCGGGCCGGCCCAACCGATGCCCTCACCGCGATCATGCTGGTCAAGCCCCGCATCGGGGCGGATGTCGCGGCCTTCGAGGCGATGAAGACGATCTATCGCGGGCTGGATGCCGATGACTGCCGGTCCCGCCTCGGCCTCGCAAGGGCCCGCATCATGGTCGACGCGCCAGCGTTGCAGCCGCAATCGGCCGATCTGGTGATCCGTCCGGTCGCCGGTGTGCCGCGACGCAGCTTCGGCCGCCGCACCCTGCCGCCGGCCGTCGAACGCTCCATCGGCAAGCGCTGAGGCCGATCGGCCGCCGCATCTATTCCGCGGCGAGGTCGATGAAGGCTTCGGGGTCGCGGGTCTCGATCTCCACCACCCAGAAATCCGGGTCGAAGCGGGCTTCGCGGGCCAGCCGCGCTTCCAGCGCCGCCTCGTCCGCCGCCGGTTCGAGAACGAAGCGGCGCTCGCCGCTCTCCTCGCTCAGGCTCTGGGGTGCCGGCCCGTACAGCTGAAACGCCCCGCCCGGCTGCCGCGCCACGATGAAGATCGCGCCGGCCTGATCGGCGCCGCGGCGTGCGACCACGGCGAAGTCGCCGGCCGAAAACAGCCGGCGCACGAGCTGCGCGACATGGAGTTCGCTGGTTATCCGCATCGGCGCGCGCGACCGCTCACTGGATCGCGCCGATCTCGATCAGCCGCTCCAGGATCCGCGGGTCCGGCGCACCGGTCACTTCCAGCCCTTCCAGCGCCTCGAAGGTGCGGATCGCCTCGCGGGTGCGCTCGCCGGGAATGCCGTCGGCCGAGAGTTCGGCGACCTGCGCCGAGGTCAGCCCGGCCTGGATCCGGCGCACCAGTTCGCTGTCGCTGAGCTTGCCGATCTCGGCCTGCAGGGCGTCGTCGGGCGCGTCGGTGGAATTGTCGGGCACGTTCTGCGGAATGCCCCGCATCCGCTCCTCGATGCTGGCGATGGCGTTCGGCCGCGGCGACGGGTTCGGCGCCTGCGCCGTCACCTGCCGGATCTGCGACAGCAGCAGCGGCGTCGCCGCCCCATCCGTCGTCAGGCCGTGGCGGCTCTGGAAGGTGCGAATCGCGGTATCCGTCGCCGGGCCCGGGCGGCCGTCCACTGGCGCTTCGTAGATCCCCGCCTCGGCCAGTGCCGTCTGCACCTCGCGCACCAGCGGCACCGGCATCAGCGCCGGGTTGTTGCCGGCCACGCGCGTGCCGCCGCCCTCGCCCGGCTCGCGCGTCGCCAGGAACGGGCTCGGATGCGGTCCCGGCTGGTGCATGGCGTTGATGGCCACGCCGCCGAACAGGATGGCGAACCCGGTCAGGCCCGCCGACAGCGCCGGACGGCGTGCGAGTGCACGCGCCACGCCCGCCGCGCCGCGACGGGTCAGGGCGAGAAGCGTCGTGCCCATGTTAGGCCGAGCGGCGCGCTTCGAGGGTCTGCGGGGGGAGATTCGTTTGGGTGCGGGCATCGCTCAGAGCTACGACATTTTCCTTGAGGTTTGGTGTGGATTCGGCGCCTTCGACATAGACCGCCGGCAGGCGGACCGTCACCATGGTGCCGACGCCCGGCTGGCTGCGGATCGTCATGTCGCCGCCGTGCAGTTCGGCCAGTCCCTTGACCAGCGACAGGCCGAGGCCGGTGCCCTGGTAGCGCCGCGTGGTGCCGGACGAGACCTGCACGAAGGGCCGGCCCAGGCGCTCGATGTCGCTTTCGGCGATGCCGATGCCGGTGTCGCTGACCGAGAATTCGACCATCGGGCCGACCCGCCGGCTTTCCAGCGTCACCACGCCGACCTCGGTGAATTTCAGCGCGTTGGACAGGAGGTTCAGGAGGATCTGGTGGCAGGCCCGCCGGTCGGCGGTGATCTCCTCGTCGCGGCAGCCGGGCCGCACGTCGAGGCGCAGATCCTTGCGCCGCGCTTCCTCGCGCACGACGTCCACCGCCAGGTCCATCGCCTCGCCCAGCCCGAAGGCTTCCGGCACCAGCTCGTAGCGGCCGGCCTCGATCTTGGACACGTCGAGCAGGCTGTTGACCACCGACAGGAGGTGCTGGCCCGACTGGCGGATCAGCCCGACATATTCCTTCTGGCGATCGCTCTCGAAGCCTCCGAAGAATTCCTGGTCGAGAATGTCCGAGAAGCCGATGATCGCGTTGAGCGGCGTGCGCAATTCGTGACTGACCGCCGCCAGGAACTGACTCTTGGCCGCCGACGATTGATTGGCCGCGTCGAGGGCCGTCTGCAGGTCCGCCGATTCGCCTGCCGCATGCGCCGCGACCGCGACGGCCACATGCACGGCACCGGTCTCGGCGCAGCCGCGAAGACGCAGGCTTGCCGGATGATAGGTCCCGTCGCCGCGGCGCAAGCGCGCTGCCGCAATGACGACCTGCGCGGTACGCCGCGCATCCGCCAGCGCCTGCAGGAACACCACGCGATCGCCGACATGGACGAGATCGACGAGGCTGCGACCGGTCACGGCGTCGCGCTCCTGCCCGATGCCGGCCAGCGCGGCGGGCGACACCGCGGTCACCATGCCGCGGGCGTCAAGCGAGATCAGCGCCGCCTCCAGGAGTGCGGCCGCGTCGTCGATCGACGGACCGGCGACGGCCGCATCCGAGGTCGTGGCCGTGGCTGTGATGGAGCCGGTCGAACGCCGGGCCAGCCGGAGGACGAGCGTCGCGCCATAGCACAGGATCAGGGTCGCCGAGGCGGGGTCGAGACCGGCGGTGAAGACCGGCGGGCCGACGGCGAGCAGGCAGGCGGCAAAGACCAGGGTCGACCCGGCCAGCGCCGCGGCCAGTCCGCGGCGGCCGGCAATCAGCAATTCGGCCGGCAGGATCGCCAGCAGGATCAGCCAGGCGGCCGAGGAGGATTGCGCGAACAGCGCGCCCCAGCCGATCAGGCCGGCAACGAGCGTGCCGCCCAGCCAGGTGGCATGGTCGATGGCGCCGGTGGAGGACAGATAGGCCGCGGCCGCCAGCGCCATGCCGGCGACGATCAGCGGCGCCGCCACGGCAAGGATGCCGGACTGGAGCAGTGCCAGGATGGGAGATGCAATCGCGGCGAGCAGACCGGCGCCGATCAGGCCGCCGATCGCCAGCGCCTGCACCCGGCGCTCACCCGCGTCGCTGACGGAGTTCGGAACGAGAACATCGAGCCGTTCGCCGATGAGAGACAGCGCACCACCGGCCGGTGTTCCTGTCTGTCGCTCGTCCAACGCCTCGGTCATACAAGAACTCGCACTCACATTCAGGCCGCCGGGCATCGAGGACAATTCGAGGTCCGGCAGCGGTCGACCGTGATAATGCGACCGACGGTTTAAGGAAGCCATAAACCACGGCTTTTCCCGTTGGCGTTGCCGTCGGATACCCGGCACAGCGCAGATTCGGACATCGTCCGTCTTCGCTTATGGTTAACGCTTCCTTGCGCCGCCCGATGCCCGTTCCGCCGGCCATCCGACCCGAAGCGGCGGTGGAAAACGGACAATTTGAATCAACTACGCGTCGCAGTTTCAACGTCCCCTTGGAACGGCCGTGGCATGGTGGCGCTTATCGAACGACCGGTCGACCAGGACCGGATGCATGCTCTGCCATTTCGGGGATTGAAATGATCCGCTTCATCATCAGATCGGCCTTCCTGCTCGGCCTCGTCGCGCTGTTCCTGCCCAGCGGCCAGAACGACGGCGACGACGCGGCGGCCGGCATCGATCCCTTCGCCGCCATGATGGGGGCCCAGGCCGCCATCGCCGACATCTGGGGCTTCTGCGACCGGGCCCCCGCCGCCTGCTCGGCCGGTGGCGATCTGGTGCAGTTCGCCGGCGACCGGATCGGCGACGGCTTCGCCCTCGCCTATCGCACGATCCAGGGTCAGGCCGACGAGCCGGCGACCACCGACATCGCCGCCGTAAAGGCGACCGCGCCGCAGCACCCCGTTCCGGCCAGCGCGATCCCTGCAAGCAGCCGCCAGGACGACATCGTCACCGGCGCCGTGGCGCAGGTCCTGGAACTCGCTCGTCCCGCAACGCCCGGACGCACCGCAAAGCCGGCCGCCAGCACCACTTTCGCCATGCCGGCGCTGGAGGAGACCCGGACGGTTGCCAGCCAGCCGCGTCCCGACGCCGCTGTGCCCGCCGCCACGACGCCGGCCCGCCTGCCCATCCCGCAGCCCGCGCCGCGCGCCTGACACCTTCCACCGAGATCGCATCCCCGCCCGGGCCTGACATCGTCGTCTGCTGACCTTATATCGCGATCAGAGCGGTCCCACGGCCGTATCGGGCCAGACCGGAGGCGGAATGCAGACGATCGAAGACATCACGGCGGATTTCGAATATCTCGACGACTGGGAAGACCGGTACCGTTACCTGATCGAGCTCGGCCGCGCCCTGCCGCCGATGCCCGAAGGCTCCCAGACCGAGGAGAGCAAGGTCCGCGGCTGCGCCAGCCAGGTCTGGCTGGTCAGTGAATCCGACACGGCCAATCCTCCGCACCTGACCTTCCTGGGGGATTCCGACGCCCATATCGTCCGCGGTCTCGTCGCCGTGGCGCTCGCTTTGTTTTCCGGCAAGACCGCGCCGGAGATCCTCGAGGCAGACGCCGAGGCGACCTTCCTGCGCCTTGGCCTCAAGGATCACCTCAGCCCGCAGCGCTCCAACGGCCTGCGCTCCATGGTCGCGCGGATCAAGGACGACGCCCGCCAGGCCCTCGCCGCCGCCTGAGGCGTCTGCCGTCGCGGACGGCACCCTGCTGCGGCCGCGCTGCCGGCTTCGGCCTCGCATGCGTCAGCCTTCCGCCGGCTGATCGCCCTCACCTCGCGCCCCGCCGATCGTCGGTCGCGAATCGGCGGTCCCCCACCGGCGGATATGCCCCTCGCGATGACCTGCCGGCCGATCCAGCCCGTAATGCCGCGCCAGAACGCCGAGCCCGGCCTTCAGCAGCAGCTTGGCGGAGCGAACCGGCCATTGCCGCTCCCGCTCAATCGTCTCCAGCCCCTTCAGGAAACAGCAGAAGTCGAGCAGGACGCCGGAGAGTTCCGGCCCGACCGCCCCGATCGCCGCGTCCACACGCCGCCGGGCGTCGATCGCCGAGTCCGAAACGTCCCCGGCGCCGCGGCTGCCCTGCCCGCGCGGCTGCGCGTCCCAGCGCTGGCTGATGCCGGGCATCAGCTGGCCCCGGGTGAAATGGCCGCGCAACCGCTCGCCGGCCTCCACCTCCTCCGCCGTCAGAAATGCCGCGCCATCCCGGCCCCTGCGCCTGGCGAGGCGCGCGAGCGGCGATTCGTCGTCGTTGAACCCCGCCCTCACGCTTCATCTCCGCGTCCGCCGCCACGCGCGAGTGCCGCCCGGATCGCCGTGCCCAGCCGCTCCAGCCGTTCGATCACCGCGTCGAATTCGGCATCGTCCCGCCGATCCTCGATCCGCCGCACCGCATAGGCGATCGTCGTGCGGTCGCGGCCGAACGGCCCGGCCATGCCGGTCAGCGGAATCTGGAAGACCACATGGGCGAGATACATCGCCACATGGCGCGCTTCGCAGATCGGCGCGATGGCCCGGGTCGGCCGGTCGATGTCGCAGACCGGCACGTCGAGAAAGGTGCTGGCGATCTCCCGCGCCAGGCGGCATCCGAGCCGCGTGTCGATCGGCGGAACGCCGTGGCGGGCGGGCGGCACGTCGGTTGACGCTGTCGCCGCCGGGACGCCCGGCAGGCCGTCCCTGTCCGACGAAATGTCTCCGCTTCTGGCCGGGATCTGATCCTGCATCGCTGCCTCCACTGTTTCGGGATCTCCCCCGTTCTTAGGCCAGATACGGTCGATTGTGGAAATTATTCCTATTTCATGAGACGCGATTCGGATCGACGGATTGAGCATTCAGGCCAAAACTTTGGCATTGAAGTGAAATCGTACAGGAATTTTTTCCCCGCCATCGCCCATGCGGGCCAGGCTCATGCGGACATCCGAGGAGGACATCCGCATGCCCCCATCCTTCGACCGCCCAGCGTCGCAGATCCGGCTCGAGGCCGCCGCCCGCAGCTATGTCGCGGCGCGCCGGCGAGTCGCCGCGGACGGCTCCGCCCGGCATCAGCTCGCGGCGTTGCTGCGGCCTTTCGCGGCCCCGTCGGCCACGCTCGACGCGGCCGTCGCGGCCGACGATCCGAGCCTCATTCCGGAAGGGCAGCGACAGGAGATGCTGTCGCATCTGGCCGCCGAGCTTCGCCATCTGGCGCGTCTGGCGCGGCGCGGCGACCGCGCCTACGACATCAACCGCCATCTCAAGGCAAAGCGTCTGGCGCGCTGGCTCGGCGGCGCCGAGCGCTGGCTTCGCAGTCCCGCCGCGCCCGGTTCCGGGCGCGCGGCGAACGCCCGGTTTCGCCGCGCCGGCCGGTGTCGATCAATGCCCTAGAGGAAGGCCCCGACAGACAAAAACCCAACGTTCGCAACACAGATCGCACCGATACTAAGCCTCGCGTAGTATAGCTTGACACCCTTCCGATGGCTGGCCACAACATCGGTCCTGTTCTTGATCGGGTGACTCACCGGGCATCGGCCCTGGGGCCCGATCGAAAGCGAACGATCTGGGAGGATCACCGAATATGCAGAGTTTCACGCGCCTGCTGCTGGCCGGCACCGCCGCGGCCGCCGTCCTCGTACCGGCGACCGTCAGCGCACAGGAAGTGTCCAACGACGTCGTCAAGGTCGGCATTCTCAACGACCAGTCGGGCGTCTACGCCGATTTCGGCGGCAAATGGTCGGTCGAGGCCGCCAAGATGGCGATCGAGGATTTCGGCGGCACGGTTCTCGGCAAGCCGATCGAGATGGTCTCCGCCGACCACCAGAACAAGGCTGACATCGCCTCCAACATCGCCCGCGAATGGTACGACGTCGACAATGTCGACGCGATCATGGAGCTGACCACCTCGTCGGTCGCCCTGGCGGTCCAGGGCCTGTCCCGCGAGAAAGAGAAGATCACCATCACCACCGGCGCGGCGACCACCGAGCTGACCGGCGGCCAGTGCAGCCCCTACGGCTTCCACTGGGCCTACGATACCCACGCTTTGGCGGTCGGCACCGGCGGCGCGCTGGTCAAGGCCGGCGGCGACACCTGGTTCTTCCTCACCGCCGACTACGCCTTCGGCTATTCCCTCGAGGAGCAGACCGGCAACTTCGTCAAGGAGAATGGCGGCGAAGTCCTTGGCGCGGTCCGCCATCCGCTCGGCACCACCGACTTCTCCTCCTTCCTGCTCCAGGCACAGAGCTCGGGCGCCAAGGTCATCGGCCTTGCCAATGCCGGCCTCGACACCGCCAGCGCCATCAAGGGCGCCGCTGAGTTCGGCATCGTCCAGGCCGGCCAGCAGCTCGCCGGCCTGCTCTTCACCATCGCCGAAGTCCACGGCCTCGGCCTCCAGGCCGCACAGGGCCTGAACCTCACCGAGGGCTGGTACTGGGATCAGAGCGACGAGAACCGCGAGTTCGCCAAGCGCTTCATGGAGCGCACCCAGCGCATGCCGAACATGATCCAGGTCGGCACCTACTCGGCCGTCACCCAGTATCTGAAGGCCGTCGAGGCGGCTGGCACCGATGCCACCGACGCCGTCGCCGAGAAGATGCACGAGCTGCCGGTCGAGGACGTCTTCGCCAAGAGCGGCACCGTTCAGGAGAACGGTCGCATGGTCTACGACATGTACCTTTTCCAGGTGAAGGCGCCGGACGACTCCACCCAGCCGTGGGATTACTACAACGAGATCTCCACCGTGCCGGGTAACGAGGCCTTCCTCTCGGTCGAGGATTCGGGCTGCGACGTCGCCAGCTTCGCCAAGTAGGACGCACACGGGAACGGGGGCGGCGCCGCGGGCGTCCGCCCCCGTTCCGCTTTCTGGCCGGCTGCCCGATTCCAGGACAAGTGCCTGAAGTTTCGGCTTGCAGTCATGGGGTTTGGCCGATCCAATGCAGTTGCGCGACAGCCGTCACGGGGAGGTGACGACCGCGCTCCAAGGGAGGAATCGATTTGATGACCATGAAGACCAGCCTCGTCGCCCTGTGCGCTGCCGGCGTCGCGGCCACCGCTGCCCTTCCCGCCGCGGCCCAGGAGATTTCCGACGACGTCGTGAAGATCGGCATCCTGAACGACCGCTCCGGCGTCTATGCCGACACGGCGGGCGAAGGCTCCGTCGTCGGTGCCCGCCTCGCGGTCGAGGATTTCGGCGGCACGGTTCTCGGCAAGCCGATCGAGATCGTCTCGGCCGACCACCAGAACAAGGCCGACATCGGCTCCAACATCGCCCGCGAGTGGTACGACACCCAGAATGTCGACGCGATCATGGACCTCACCACGTCCTCCGTGGCCCTCGCGGTCCAGGGCCTGTCGCGTGAGAAGAAGAAGATCACCATGACCACCGGTGGCGGCTCGACCGAGATCGCCGGCGGCCAGTGCAGCCCCTACGGCTTCCACTGGGCCTACAACACCCGCGCTTTGTCCCAAGGCACGGCCGGCTCGCTGGTCAAGAACGGCGACGACAGCTGGTACTTCGTCACCGCCGACTACACCTTCGGCGATTCGCTCCAGGGCGAGGCCACCAAGGTGATCGAGGCCAATGGCGGCGAAGTGCTCGGCGCCGTGCGCCATCCGCTCGCCACCACCGACTATTCCTCCTTCATGCTGCAGGCTCAAAGCTCCGGCGCCAAGGTCGTCGGCTTCGCCAATGCCGGCCTCGACACGGCGAACGCCGTCAAGGCCGCCACCGAGTTCGGCCTCGTCCAGTCCGGCCAGAAGCTCGCCGCGCTGCTCTTCACCCTGGCCGAGGTCAACGGTCTCGGCGTCGAGGCGGCCCAGGGCCTGAACCTCACCGAGGGCTGGTACTGGGACCAGAGCGACGAGAACCGCGAATTCGCCGACCGCTACATGAAGGCTTTCGGCAAGATGCCGAACATGATCCATGTCGGCACCTATTCCGCGGTCCTGCAGTATCTGAAGGCCATCGAGGCCGCCGGCACCGACGAGACCGAGGCGGTCGCCGCCAAGCTGCACGAGATGCCGGTCGAGGATCTCTTCGCCAAGAACGGCAAGGTCCTGGAGAACGGGCGCATGGTCTATGACATGTTCCTGTTCGAGGTGAAGACGCCCGAGGAATCCACCGGCCCCTGGGACCTCTACAAGGAGGTCGCCACCGTTCCCGGCGACGAGGCCTACGGCACCGTCGAGGAAAGCGGCTGCGACGTCTCGTCCTTCCCCAAGGGCTGATCTGACAGCGGACGCCGGCCGCCCATGCGGGCCGGCGTCCATCCCGGCAATGCGTTTTAACGCCGACAGGAGTACCCCGCGCCGATGAGCGTATCCCCGCAAGAGGCGATTCTGTCCGCCCGCGGCCTGACCAAGGAATTCTTTGGCTTTACCGCCGTCAATTCCGTCGATCTCGACGTGCGCGAAAACACCATCCACGCGCTCATCGGTCCCAACGGGGCCGGCAAGACGACGGTCTTCAACCTTCTCACCAAGTTCCTGACACCGACATCGGGCACCATCACCTTCCGCGGCAAGGACATCACCAGGGTCAAGCCGGCCGATGTCGCCCGGCTCGGATTGGTGCGCTCGTTCCAGATCTCCGCGGTGTTCCCGCATCTGACGGTGCTGGACAATGTCCGCGTCGCGCTGCAGCGCAAGGCGCATCTCGGCACGCAGTTCTGGCGCTCCAACCGGGTGCTGCACACGCTCGACGACCGTGCCCACGAGCTGATCGACGCGGTCGGCCTCGCCGAATACGCCAACCTGGATGCCGCCGAGCTCTCCTATGGCCGCAAGCGCGCCCTCGAGATCGCCACCACCCTCGCCCTCGACCCGCCGGTGCTGCTCTTCGACGAGCCCATGGCCGGCATGGGCATCGAGGACATCGGTCGCATCTCGGCCCTGATCAAGCGCATCGCCAAGGACCGCACCGTGGTGATGGTCGAACACAACCTCAACGTCGTGGCGGATCTCTGCGACTACGTCACCGTCCTGGCGCGCGGCGAGATTCTCGCCGAAGGCGACTACGAGACGGTGAGTTCCGATCCGCGCGTGCGTGAAGCCTATATGGGAAGCGAAGATGATTGAGGCCCCGGGCCGCCCGCAGGGCCCTGCCCTTCTCGAGGTGCGCGATCTGCACGGATGGTACGGCGAAAGCCACGTCCTGCACGGCGTCTCGCTGGATCTGCACGAAGGCGAGACGATCACCCTGGTCGGCCGCAACGGCGCCGGCAAGACGACGACGCTGCGCGCCATCATGAACCTTCTGCCGCGGCGCGAGGGATCGATCCGCATCGCCGGCGCCGACATGATGAAGGTGCCGGTCCACCGCACCGCCTATTCGGGCATCGGCTACGTGCCGGAAGAGCGCGGCATCTTCGCCACGCTGACGGTCTCCGAAAACCTCATGCTGCCGCCCACCGTGGCGCCCGGCGGCATGAGCATCGAGGAAATCTACGACCTCTTCCCCAACCTTGCCGAACGCCGCAACTCGCCGGGCACCAAGCTGTCCGGCGGCGAGCAGCAGATGCTGGCCATCGCCCGCATCCTGCGCACCGGCGTCAAGATCATCCTTCTCGACGAGCCCACCGAAGGGCTCGCCCCCGTCATCATCCAGCGCATCGGCGACGTGCTGATGGAGCTCAAGAAGAAGGGCATGACGCTGCTTCTCGTGGAACAGAACTTCCGCTTTGCCCGCAAGGTCGCGGACCGCTTCTTCCTGATGGAGGACGGTCACATCCTGGAGAGCTTCCCGACCTCCGAACTCGATGCCCGGATGGACCGGCTGCACGAAGTGGTGGGAGTGTAAAGCGCCATGACCATGATCTTCGGCATTCCGCTCCCGGCGCTGCTCGGCCAGCTGCTGATCGGCTTCATCAACGGCTCGTTCTACGCGCTTCTGAGCCTCGGCCTCGCGGTCATCTTCGGCCTCCTCCGGGTCATCAACTTCGCCCATGGCGCCCAGTACATGCTCGGCGCCTTCACCGCCTATCTGGTGCTGGCCTATACCGGCCTCGGCTTCTGGCCGGCGCTGATCGTCGCCCCGCTCATCGTCGCCATGCTCTCGGCGGTGATCGAGCGCACCATGCTGTCGCGGCTCTACGACCTCGACCATCTCTACGGCCTGCTCTTCACCTTCGGCCTGGCGCTGATCATCGAGGGCACCTTCCGCTATTATTTCGGCGCGGCGGGCAATCCCTATCCGACACCGGCGCTCCTGGCCGGCGGCACCAATCTCGGCTTCATGTTCATGCCGAACTATCGCGGCTTCGTCGTCGTCGCCTCGCTGGTCATCTGCATCTCCACCTGGCTGCTGATCGAGAAGACCCGGCTCGGCGCCTATCTGCGGGCGGCGACCGAGAACCCGCAGCTCGTCCAGGCCTTCGGCGTCAACGTGCCGCTGCTCCTCACCCTGACCTATGCGCTCGGCGCCGGTCTCGCCGGCCTCGCCGGCGTCCTGGCCGCGCCGATCTACCAGGTCAGCCCGCTGATGGGCTCCAACCTCATCATCATCGTCTTCGCCGTCGTGGTGATCGGCGGCATGGGCTCGATCCTCGGCGCCATCATCTCCGGCTACATGCTGGGCATCCTCGAGGGGCTCACCAAGGTGTTCTATCCCGAAGCCTCGAACATCGTCGTCTTCGTCATCATGGCGATCGTGCTCATGATCCGGCCCGCCGGCCTGTTCGGGAAGGAGGCGTGACATGACCAGCCTGGATCACACCAGCGAAGTCCGCACCGAGGGAACCGACGGCGCCGCCGTCACTCCCGACCGCAAGCCCGGCCAGCGCGACCTGTCGACCATCGGCTTCGTCCTCGCCGGCATCGCCGTCGTCGGCCTGCTCGTCGCGCCGTTCTATGTCTATCCGGTCTTCATCATGAGCGTGCTCTGCTTCGCGCTCTTCGCCATCGCCTTCAACCTCTTGCTCGGCTATGTCGGGCTCCTGTCCTTCGGCCATGCCGCCTTCTTCGGCGGCGCGGCCTATTTCACCGCCCACGCCGCCAAGGTCTGGGGCTGGGAGCCGCTCTCGGCGATCCTGCTGGGTGCCGGCGGCGCCGGCCTGATCGGTCTTCTGGTCGGCTATCTCGCCATCCGCCGCCAGGGCATCTATTTCGCCATGGTCACGCTGGCCCTGTCGCAGATGATCTTCTTCATCTTCCTGCAGGCGCCCTTCACCCATGGCGAGGACGGCATCCAGGGCGTGCCGCGCGGCTATCTGCTGGGCATCGTCAATCTCAACGACCCGCTCAACATCTACTATTTCGTTCTGGCGATCTTCCTGTTCGGCTTCTTCGCCGTCTGGCGCATCGTCCACTCGCCCTTCGGCCATGTGCTGAAGGCGATCCGCGAGAACGAGAACCGCACCATCTCGCTGGGCTACCGGGTCGAGCGCTACAAGCTCGGCGCCTTCGTCATGTCGGCGGCCATTGCCGGTCTCGCCGGCTCGACCAAGGCCATCGTCTTCCAGATCGCGACGCTCACCGACGTGGCCTGGCAGATGTCCGGCGAGGTCGTGCTGATGACCCTCCTCGGCGGCATGGGCACGATCTTCGGACCGGCGATCGGCGCCGCGCTCGTCGTCACCATGCAGCACTATTTCGCGTCGATGGATTTCCCGGTCACTGTCATGATCGGCATCATCTTCGTCCTCTGCGTGCTGCTTTTCCGCCGCGGCATCGTCGGCGAGGCCATCCGCCTCATCCGCCGATAAGAACAATACCCAGCGGGGCCGGCCACTGCGCCGCCCCGCTGGCGTGACCGCCATATCCAGCATCATCCCCCGGCTGCCAGCACGCGCAGAACGCTGCCCGCCGGAACCAGCGCCAGTGCCTCGCCGCTCAGGGCCGCGCCGGCCCGGCCTCAGTCGAGAAACACCCGCGAGCGCGCCGCGGCGCCCATCGCATCCACCACCGAGATATCGACAAAGCCCGGCTCCAACGGCTGCCACCGCGCCTGTCGCTGCAGCGCGTCGCGGGCCACCGGCCGGCCGTCCACATACCAGGTGAAGGGCGGCTGGCCGTTGCGCACCTTCAGGAACAGCTCGCTCCCGGCGCCCGAGACAAGCCCCAGTTCCACCTTCGCCGCATCCGGCGGAAATACGATCTCCGGCTTCAGCCCGCTCTGGGCGAGATCAGCGGCCCGGCCGACCCGGCGCATCGGCGGCGGCAGGCCGCCGCCGGCCGAGGCGAGGATGCCCGGCGGCGGACCGGCGAGCCGCGTCACCGGCCCGATCCGCGCAAACACGTCGCGCATCACCGGCACGGCGGAATCCTGGCCGACGAGCCCCGCCACCGGCGCCCCGTCGGGCCGTCCCAGCCAGACGCCCACGACGTGCCGCCCGTCATAGCCGATCGTCCAGGCGTCGCGGTAGCCATAGGAGGTGCCGGTCTTGAAGGCGATGTCGCCGGGCGAGCCCTTGGTGGTGGTCGAGGCGCCGGCGAGGATCGAGGTCACGTACCACGCCGCCTGCGGCGACAGGATGCGCTTGCCCATCACCGGCTCGCCGCTGCGCTCCACATGCAGCGGCATGGCGACGCCACCATTGGCGAGCCCGCCATAGATCCGCACCAGATCTTCCAGCGTCAGCCCCAGCCCGCCGAGACCGATGGCGAGCCCCGGCAGCGTCCGGTCGCCGAGCTCCGGCGCGGCGCCCGCCCGCCGCATGCGATAGACCAGCCGCGACGGCCCGACCGCGCCGAGCAGTTCCACCGCCGGCAGGTTGCGCGACAGTTGCAGCGCCCGCCGCGCCGTGATCACGCCTTCGAACTCCCGGTCGAAATTCTGCGGCGTGTAGCCGGCGAAGCCACCGGGTGAATCATCGACGAGGCTTTCGGGATGGGCGATGCCGCGCTCGAAGGCGAGGCCGTAGATCAGCGGCTTCAGCGTCGAGCCCGGCGAGCGCGTCGCCCGGGTCAGATCGACGAAGCCCTGGCGCTCGCGGTCGAAGAGGTCCGGCGAGCCGACCTGCGCCAGCACTTCCCCGGTCGCCGCATCCGCCACCAAGAAGGCAAGGCTCACCGGCTTCGTCAGGCCTTGCGCCTTCTGGCGCGCATAATCCTCCAGCCGCGTCTGCAGGGCCTTGTCGATGGTCAGGTCGATCCGCGCAGCCTCGGGCTTTGCCTGGTGCAGCCGGACCGAGGCATGGGCGGCCAGCATCGGCAGCGCCCGTCGGCCGGTCGGCATCGCCTCGCGCATGGCGCGCCCCGCCTCGCGGTCGCTGATCAGCCCCAGCGTCGCCATCCGCGCGATCACCCTGTCCCGTGCCGCCCGGGCACGGTCGGGATAGCGGTCCGGCCGATAGCGTTCGGGCGATTGCGGCAGCGCCACCAGCAGCGCGGCTTCCGCCGCCGTCAGCCGCTTCGGCTCCTTGCCAAAGAAGCTGAGCGCCGCTGCCCGCACGCCCTCCAGATTGCCGCCATAGGGGGCGAGCTGCAGATAGAGCGACAGGATTTCGGCCTTGGTCCGGCTGCGCTCCAGGGCGAGCGCGACGAGGATCTGCTCGGCCTTGGCGGCAAGACTTCCCGTCGGCAGGCGGCCCAAAAGCCGCGCCACCTGCATGGTCAGCGTCGAGCCGCCCGACACGATCCGCCGCTCGGCCAGCGACTGCCACGCCGCCCGCACAAAGGCGACCGGATCGACGCCGCCATGCTCGGCAAAGCGCTTATCCTCCCAGGCGACCAGCATCTCCAGATAGCGCGGATCGACGTCGCCGGCCCCGGCGGCCAGCCGCCAGCGCCCGTCACCATTGGCAAAGGCGCGCAGCAGCGCCCCGTCGCGGTCGCGCACCTCGACCCCGGTCGCCGGGGTCTCGATGGCGGCGATGCGCGCCGTCACCGCCCGCTCGAAGGCCGAATAGCCGGCGCCCAGCACAGCGATGGCCAGCAGAAGGCCGAGCAGCCCCAGTTGCGCCAGACGGCGCCGCGCCGACATCAGCTCAACTCCCCGTCGCGAAGGCCCGGCGGTTCGCGCCCGCCCTCACCGCAACGGACCGATGACCGAGACGCTCGTCTCGTCGGTGCGCCCGCGCCGGCTCGGATCGTACATGTTCTGCACCAGCGCCGCAGGGTGGACGAACTCGCCCGGCGACACCGCCCGCACGATATAGGCGAAGCGCCTCGTGGCCGTGTCGCCGTCGCCCTGGTCGATAGCGGCCAGGAAGCGCTCGGCCCGGAACTCCGTATGCGCCGCCTCGCCGGTCAACTGCAGCCAGTCCAGCGCCGCCACGTCGCCGCCGCGCAGGATCGCCGGATTGTCGATCTCGAAGCCCGCCGGCAGCGGGTCGTCGACCATCAGCCGTGCCGGTCCCGAATCGAGCGGCGTCACCTCCAGCACCGTGACCAGCCGCTCGCCCTGCCTGATGGCCGACGGATCGGCCGGATCGCCGTCCAGCGTGTAATAGCGCCGGTCGATCGCATAGCCGTCCGATTGCGCCGCCGGCGCGAACTCCGGCACGCCGCGCAGGGTGATCTCGGCCCGCACCGGCTCTGCCGCGCGATTGGCGATGTCCAGCCCGCCGCTGATGTCGGCCGCCGTGAAGGCCGCCGCATACGGCCCCTCCACGTCGCGCCCGGCCACCGTCAGCTTGGGCGGACTGCGGTCGAGCAGCGCATGCGCGGCCAGAAGCGACCAGGAATCCTCCTGCGTGCTGGTAAAGCGCTGGGTCCGCCGCGCATCGTTCACCTGCCGCACCAGCCCGTCGAAGGAGACCCCGTCGATCGCCGTCTCCAGCCCCAGCGTCAGGATCGCCGCATCGTCGCGCAGCGGCGTGCCGTAATCGCCGCGCTGCGAATTGAGCAGCGGCGAGCCGATGGCGTCGTCGACCGCGGCGCGGAACACCCGCTCGGCCCGCACCCGGTCGCCATAGAGCGCCAGCGCCGCGCCGATCTGGGCCTTGGCGAGCGGCGTGCGGAAGTTCACCAGCTCGTTGTCGGCGTAATAGCGCAGGTCGCCGATCGCCGCCCGGCCGTTGCGGGCCAGCACATAGCTCGCATAGGCCACCGGCCCGAAATCCGGTGCGTCCGGCAGATAGGCGAGGCTGTTGCGCAGATTGTCGATGGCGAGGTCGAAGCCTTCCTCGGGCACATTGTAGCCGGCCTCGCGGGCCCGGGTCAGGAAGTCCGTCACATAGGCGTCGAGCCAGAGGTCGCCGTAATCGGGCCGCCACAGGCCGAAGCTGCCGCTGGACGACTGGTTGGCGAGGACCCCGGAGATGGCGCCATCGACCCGCATCTTCACATCCTCGACGCGGTCCAGGCCGGCAGCGAGGATGGTCGGTTCCAGATAGACCAGCGGCATCGCCCGGCTGGTGATCTGCTCGGTGCAGCCATAGGGATAGACGTCGAGCGCCCGCACCACACCGGCCACGTCGAACTCAGCCGCCCCGGTGACGCTCAGCGTCGCGGTGGCCGTGCCCGGCAGGAAGTCCGCGAAGAGGCTGCGGTCGAAATCGAACCGCCCGCCATTCGCCGCCAGGGTCACGGCGCTCTTGTCGACGGTCTCCGGCGCGATCGAGCGCACCGGCAGCGTGACCCGCTTCGACAGGATGTCGCCATTCGGCAGCGTCAGCGCCACCTCCAGCGTGCCGTCGCCGACCGCCGCGCCGGTCACCGGCATCAGGAAGGTCTCGCGGCGGCCCTCCACCAGATCGAAGCGCCGCGGCGCGGTGTCGTCGAAGGCGACGATCCCCTCCGCGCCCGACACCGCCAGGCTGGCCGCGCCGGTCGGCCCCTCGACATGGGTCACGTCGATGGCGATGCGCGAGCGGTCGCCCGGCGCCAGGAAGCGCGGCTGGTTGACCGCGATCACCACCGGGTCGCGCACGATCATGGAAGCATTGGCCTCGCCCACCCCGGTCTTCGACCAGGCCAGCGCCATCAGTTTCAGCGTGCCGTTGAAGTCGGGAATGTCCAGCGGCACCGCCGCGGTCCCGTCCGCACCGACCGTCACCACGCCGGAGAACAGCGCGACCAGCGCCTCCATCGGCGGCGGGCTGTCGTAGCTCGCGCCGGCGTCGCCGCCCGAGCGCACGCTGCCGGGTGCGCCCTGCATCCGGTCGATCAGCTTGGAATAGAGATCGCGGATGTCGACGCCGAGGCGCCGCTTGCCGAAATAATGCCCGCTCAGCGATGGCGGCTGGAAGCCGGTGATGTTGAGGATGCCCTCGTCCACCGCCGCCAGGGTCAGATAGGCCGTCTCGCCCGCCACGACGCCATCGACCGAAACCTCCACCGTCATCCGTTGCCGCGGCTCGGTCTTTTCCGGCGCCGCGATGGCGACCTGCAGGGCCCGTTCGCCCGGATCGACCTCGGCATGGGCCAGCCCGATTGCCCGGCCCGGCATCCGCTTCTGGTCGAGATCCATCGGCCGGTAGACGATCGCCGCGATATAGGCGCCCGGCCCCCAGTCGCGGGTGACCGGCAGTTCCACCGTGCCGCCCTCGGCAGCGATCTCGGCGGTCTGCCGGGTGATCACGCGCTCGTCCATCACCAGCACTTCGGCGGTTCCGGCAAAGCGCGGCTCGATCCGCACGACGGCCGTATCCCCGATCCGATAGCGTGGCTTGTCCAGCGACACCCGGGCCATGTCCGGCGTGTCGAGCGCGGCCGCCGCGACGTACCAGCCCGCCTCGAAGCCGGCGCTCGCCGGCACCGCGGCACCGGACGGATCGGTCAGCACCAGTTCGTATTCGCCCCATTCCACCGGCAGCGACAGGGCTGCCGGCTCTTCTGTCCCGATATCGACCGTGCCGCTGGCGACGCGCTCGGTGCTGCGGACCGGCTCATAGTTCCAGTTGCCGCCCGTCGCGTACCACTGGAAGCGGGTGTTCACCTTGTTGAGGACCCAGTCGATGCCGGCCTGCGCCATGCGCGCGCCCTCGGCGTCGATGGCGATCAGGTCGAAACCGGCCTCCGCCCCCTCGCCCACCGTCCCGTCGAAACGCGGCTTGATACCGAGACGCGGCTTGGCGCCGGCCAGCGGCAGCTCCAGCCTGCGCTCCACCGGCCGTCCGCCGGTATCGATCACCCGCACCTGCAGGGCCGCGGTCACCGGCTTGGTCGTCGCCGGCGCGGTGAACGGATCGAGCCCGATCGTCGCATCGCCCGCCTCGTCGGTCTGCCCTCCGTTGAAGGGCTGGCGCAGCGCCGTCGTCTCGTCGCCGGCCAGCCCGAAGCGATAGCCCGGATAGGCGCCGAGACGGTCGGTCGCCGTCAGCACCGCTTCGCCGCCGACCTCCAGCCCGCCAGCCGGGGCACCGAAGAGGTAGCGCGCCGCCACCGCGATCACCGGCGGCGCATCGGGGTCGAGCGTCTCGGCCTGCGTCGTCAGCTCGAAATCGATCTTCTCCGGCTCGAAATCCTCGACGATCACCGTGGTCTCGGCCAGGGCCGGCTGCTTGGGGTCGGTATGGAGGGCCACCTTCCAGACGCCGCGCATGGCGCCCGCCGGCAGGTCGAGGCCGAAGGCGAAACCGCCGGCACCCGCATCGACCACCTGCCGCCGCCGATGCTCGACGCCATCGGGCCGGGTGACGATCTGGGTCATGGTCAGGCCCTCGACCGCCGCGCCCGTGGCGTCGCGCATCGTGCCTGTGAAGAACGCCGTCTCGCCGGTGCGGTAGATGCCGCGCTCGGAGGTCAGGAACACGTCCAGCGGCCCGGCCGGCGCCCGGCCGTCCACGCCGCGATCGGTCAGGTCGAAGGGCGTCTGGGTCAGGTCGAGGAAGACGAAGTCCTCCGCCGCCCGCGCCGCCGTCAGCAGCGCCGGCCGGTCGCCACCGGTGCCGCGCAAGAGGCCCGCCGGCAGCCGCGCATGGCCGGCCGCGTCGGTCGTCGCCGTGCCGAGAACCTGGTTGTTGGCCGCCACGAGGTCGAGCGTGATCCCGGCCATCGGGTCGGCGCTGCCCAGCGAGCGCGCGAAGACGTGGAAGCCGTCCTCGCCGGCCAGGCTGGTCAGCCCGATATCGCTGACGACGAACCACTGGGTGGCGAAGCTGTCCTGGTAGCGCAGGCCATTCTTCGCCTTGGCGGTCAGCACATAGACCCCGGGCTGGATCTCCGGCACGATCTCAGACACCGGGATCGCCGTCGTCACTTCGCTGTTGGTCTCGCGCACCACGCCGACCGTGCCGGTCCACACATCCTCGCCGGTCTCGGTCGCCACCTCGGTGATCTGCCACTCGGACAATTGCTGCAACAGCCGCCCGTCGGCGATCGCCCGCGACAGCGCCCGATCGCCGATGCGCTGCAGCCGCGCCTCGATCTCGTCGGTGTTGATCGTCGTCACCGGGATCGTCGTCTCGCCGCCGGCCGGCAGCACATAGGCATTGGTGGCAAACCGCACCGAGGGGTCGCGGTCGCGCACATAGACGCTCACCTCCGCCGAGCGCGACAGGGTCTCGCCATCGACGGAGCGGATGCCGGGACGCGCGACGATGCGGTAGCGCTCGCCGTGCTTCACGCCTTCGATGCAGATCTGCGACCCGCTCGCCGTCACCGGCAGGATCTCCCCGCCCTCCACCTGCACGAAGTCGCCGGCATTCTCCGAACCGGTGAGATGGCTCGACAGCGCGTCCGAGAAATTTAGGCAGATGCGCGGGCTGGCCGCGTTGTTGTCGACGCTGTTGTCGACGATGCGGAAACCGTGCGCGGCCACCACCGCGTCGAGACTGGCGCGAACATCCGCCATCTCCGCCAGATCAAGGCTTTCGCGATAGGCCTTGATCGCCCGCTTCCAGTTCTGGGCCGCCTCGTAGGCGCGGGCCAGGGTCGCCAGCGCCGCGGCGCGTTCGTCGTCATGGCCGGCGGTCAGATAGGCGTTGATCGCGCCGGCCTCGCGCAGCCGGTTGTTGGCGGGCTGCTCGCCATATTGCTCTGGCGTGTAGGCGAGCGCCGCATTGGCGATGCCCTGCCAGGCGTAATGCGCCAGCGGCGCGCGCTTCAGCGCTTCCCGCCATGCCCGGATCGCCTGCGGATGGGTCAGTGCCGTTCGCGCAAGGCCGGCAATCTCTTGCGCACTTGCATCGCCGAACCGGATGCTGCGGTCCTCATTGGCGATTTCCAGCCGCAACTGCCTGGCATCGTCCAGCGTCGCGGCCGGCAGGAACGCCAGATCCGCCATGCGCGCCTCGACGCTGTCGGCGTCGATCCCGGCCTCGGCCACGACCTTGCCGGAAATCGCCCCGGCCACCGTCCGCAATTCGCCCACCGCCTCCTTCAGGAAGCACCAGCGGCTGTTGGTATTGAGGGTGAAGGCCTGGCAGCGGTCGTCGGCGAGACAGGTCGCGGTGCACTGGTCGAGATCGACATCCTTGAGGATGTCGTAGTCGCGGCCGAAATAATCGGCGCCCTCGGTGGTGATCACCCGGCGCCCGTCTTGCGCAAGGGAAGGCACTGTGGCCTGCCCAGAAAACAGCAATGCGACCGCCAAAACGAAGAAGAGCCTGCCGAAACCGCGCATCGAATGCTTCTCCCCGGCGGACTTCCGCCGGGTTCATCCTATGCCGAAGCGTTGGCTCGCACCAGTGGATTCCGGAGGGGCAGAACTCACTGACAACAGTCCAGATCGACCGAAGTCCTGGGCGACGGATGTCGAACCGGCGAGCCGGTCGAGGCGGAGGGAAGCAGATGCGCGGCAGCCGTTCCGGGCATCGACAGCCGGCTTGCAAACACGGTTGCAACCGATGCGCTCGCTGCGAGGTTCGTCTGGAAAGGCGTGTCGAGCCGCAGCGTCGCCGATCCGCCCAGACCCAACAAGGAGCGCCAGATGCGACTTACTCTTCTATTGGCGGCGTCGGTTTTCGCCCTCCCGCAATTCGCCTTCGCGCAGGCCGGCGCCGGTGCGAGCGAAGCCTCGGCCGAGGAGGATCGCGGGCGTAAGGGCGTCGAGATGGTCAACCATGTCTTGAAGCCGGTGCCGCTCCAGTGGAGCGAGGAGCGCATGGGCCGCTTGGCGCTTCCCGACGGCTTCACCATCGACGTCTTCGCGCGGGACGTCGAGAACGCGCGCATGATGGACGTGGCCGAGGACGGCACCCTCTACGTGACGCGTCGCAGCAATGGCGACGTGCTGATGCTGCGCGACACCGATGGCGACGGCCGGGCCGATCAGCGCCAGGTCGTGGCGCAAAAGGAAGACATGCATGGCATCGAGATCGATGGCGACACTGTCTACCTGATGACCGTGAACGACGTTTACCGGACCAGCCGGGCCGAGGACGGCACGCTTGGGGAACTCGAACTCGTGGCCGACCGCTTTCCCGAGGGCGGCCAGCATCCCAACCGGATGGTTCAGAAGGGACCGGACGGCAAGCTCTACGTATCGGTCGGATCGACCTGCAATGCCTGCGGTGAAACCAACGAGGAGAATGCGACGATCACCGTGATGAACACGGACGGATCCGATCGGCGCGTCTTCGCCTCGGGCCTGCGCAACACGATCGGTTACGGCTTCGAGCCGACCAGCGGCACGCTCTACGGCTTCGACCATGGCATCGACTGGCTGGGCGACAACGAGCAGCACGAGGAGTTCAATCGGATCGAGGACGGGCAGCGCTATGGCTGGCCCTATGTCTACGCCATGTCCCGCTTCAATCCGCAGGATACGCCGCCGGATTCGAGCTTCAGCGATTACGCCGCCAACAGCCGCGAGCCCATTGGACTTCACACCCCCCATGCGGCCCCGATGCAGATGACGTTCTATACGGGCGACGCGTTTCCGGAGGAATATCGCGGCGATGCGTTCATCGCGATGCGCGGTTCCTGGAACCGCAAGACGCCGTCCGGCTACGAAGTGCTGCGCGTCGATTTCGAGAACGGCCAGCCCGTCGGAATGAAGCCGTTCATCACCGGTTTTCTGATGGAGGACGAGGAGAGCCCGACGGGCTGGGGCCACATGGGACGCCTGTCCGGCATGGCGCAAGCGACCGATGGCACGCTCTACCTGTCGGACGATACGGGCGGGATCATCTATCGCATCTCCTACGAGGGTGATGCCGCGCCGGACCATCCCGCGCCGAGCTTCACCAATGCCGAAGCCGGGGATCTCAATCTCGGGCTCGTCGAAGGCTGACGCAGGCAGCCTCACGCGAAAGGACCCGGCGCGCCTCGCCGTGCCGGGCAGAGCCTCTCGAACAGAGGCGTTCTAGGCACCCATGCCTTCCAGCAGCGCCCGCGCCTTGCCGATCTCGTCCATGTTGATCGTATGGCCGGGCTCCGGATAGAGCACCGCGGTCACCGCCGCGCCGCGCGCTTCGTAATGCGCGACGGTCTCGCGCACCCGCACGGCCGGAATGAACGGATCGCGCTCGCTGCAGCCGATGAACACCGGCAGGCCGTCGAGCCGGCCCGTCTCCTCGCGGCCGTCCACCGAAGGCCCGATCAGGCCACCGCTGAAGCCCAGCACGGCCGCGACGCGGCCCGGATGGCGCGCGGCGAATTCCAGCGACAGGCAGGCGCCCTGCGAGAAGCCGGCGATCACCACCTTGTCCGCACCGATCCCTGCCGCGTCGAGATCGGCGAGGATCGCCGCGATCCGGTCCAGCGCGGCGCTCAGATCCGGCTCGTTGGCGTCGAGCGGCTCCATGAAGGGGCGCGGATACCACGCCCCGCCGCGGGCCTGCGGCGCCAGATAGGCGATGTCGCCGAGGCCGATCGCTCCGGCAATGCCCAGAATGTCCGCCGCCGTCGCGCCGCGCCCGTGCAGGCAGACGACGACCCGGCGGGCGCTCTCCAGCGGCGCCCCGGCATGGCCGAGATGATGGCGGGCCAGAAGCGCGTTCGAATCCTCGGGAGTCATGTCCTGTCCTTTCCCTGGCGGTCGAGCGGCTTCAGGCCGGCTTCGATCTGCGCCCGCTTGGCCTCCAGGAAGGGCGGCAGCGACAGGCTCTCGCCCAGGCTCTCCATCGGCTCGTCGACGGCAAAGCCCGGCCCGTCCGTGGCGATCTCGAAGAGCACCCCGTTCGGTTCGCGGAAATACAGCGAGCGGAAATAGTATCGCTCCACCTCGCCGCTCGACGGCACGCGGAAGCCGCGCACCCGCTCGGTCCAGGCGTGCAGTTCCTCAACGTCCGCCGCGCGGAACGCCACGTGATGCACGCCGCCCGCGCCCTGTCCGGCCGCCGGCAGCGACGGGTCCACCGCCACGTGCAGTTCGGCGGCCGGGCCGCCCTCGCCCATCTCGAACACATGCACGCTCGCACCGTCCGCCTCATAGGTGCGGACTTCGCGCATGTTCATCACCTCGGTCAGCACCGGCGCGGTGCGGGCAAGATCCGGCACCGCCATGGTGATCGGGCCGAGGCCCCGGATCTGATGCTCGGCCGGCACGCTGCTCGCATCCCAGGGATTGGCCTCGCCGGCGCCCCCGTCGTCGATCAGCCGCAGCCGCTGGCCCTCCGGGTCCTCGAAGTCGAGCGAGGCGCGACCATCCAGTTCCACGATCTCGCCGGTCGCAACACCGGCCTCGGTCAGCCGCGCATGCCAGTAGTCGAGGCTGGCGCGGCCGGCGACCCGCAGCCCGGTCCGCGAGACCGCATGGTTGCCGCGCGTCTCGGGCTGGGCCGGCCAGTCGAAGAAGGTGATGTCGGTGCCCGGCGTCGCCTTTCCGTCGGCGTAGAACAGATGATAGGCGCTGGTGTCGTCCTGGTTGACCGTCTTCTTGACCAGCCGCAGGCCCAGGACTTCCGTGTAGAAGCGGAGATTGCCGGGCGCATCGGCCGTGATGGCGGTCAGATGATGAATGCCTTTGAGGGCAAGGGTCATGGTATCGCTCCGTTGCACGAGGTCGCTTGGGGCAAGATAAGCGGCCTTGGCCTCGCAATTGGAAGGGCGCCGTTCGTGACGAATCGTTTCTCTTTGTTGAACGGCCGTCGTTCGGATGCGAACAGTGCCCCGTCGTCCACCCGGTCCTGCCGCACCGTTTTCCCTGTTCCCGGAGGCTCCCCATGCCCATGACCGACCTGGATCCCATCCTCGACGCCATCGCCGCGCGCCGGGGCACCGATTCCCGGCGCCTCATCGTTGCGCTGGCCGGGGCGCCCGGCTCCGGCAAGAGCACCATGGTCGAGCATCTGCGCGACCGGTTGAACGATGCGTCGCCGTCCGCCGCCGCGACCGGCACCGCCGCGCCGGGGATCGCCGACATCCTGCCGATGGACGGCTTCCACTATGACGACCTGGTGCTGGACGCGCGCGGTCACCGCCCCCGCAAGGGCGCACCGCACACCTTCGATGTCGACGGGCTGACCGTCACCCTCGACCGGCTGAAGGCCGATGACGGCCGCGCCGTCGCCGTGCCGGTCTTCGACCGCGCCATCGAGATCGCCCGCGCCGGCGCCCGCATCATCGCGCCCTCGGCCCGCATCATTCTCGTCGAGGGCAATTATCTGCTCCTCGACGACCCGGCCTGGGCGCCTTTGCGCCAGCGCTTCGACCTGACGGTGATGCTCGCCGTCCCCGAACCGGTGCTGCGCCGCCGGCTGAAGGAGCGCTGGCTCGGCCACGGCCTGACCACCGACGCCCTCGTCACCAAGCTCGACGGCAACGACCTGCCCAACATGCGGCTGGTGCTGGAGCGCAGCGTGCCGGCGGACCTGACGGTGGTGAACGACGGCTGAAGCCACGGGGAGACCGGCGCCCCGCCGGCCGCGGCTCAGCCGCCGGCCAGGCGCAGCGCCACATAGACCCAGCCCGCCAGGGCCGCGGCCGATATCGCAAGATAGAAGGCCCGGCAGATCCGCGGCTCGAACCAGTCCCAGTCGCGGCCCGCGCCATAGGTCGCCGCCCCGTCGACCGCCGCGAACAGGCCGAGTGCCACCAGCGCCGGGGCCCAGTTCTGGGTGATCATCGCGTCGAACACGGCGACGCGCGTCATCACGTGAAGCGCCGTCGCATCGATCCGCTCGATGGCGCCCATATAGGCCACCCACAGGGAACGACGGGCGCCCGCCAGCCAGCGAGCCAGCTTGTCCGGATCAGGGTGACGGTAATCCTCGATCGCCCCCGTCACGAGAATGAAGACGATCTCGAAGCCGGCCGCGCCGAGACCGCAGATCGCCGCGACCTCCAGTTGCAGCGGCAGCCAGCCGGAAGAAGCGATCGCGGCCAGGACGCCGAGTTCCGCAAGGCCCGAGGCCAGGCCCCAGAGACCGGCCCCGGCGACGCCCGCCTTCATCACGCGCCGCGCGAACCGCACCCGCGCCAGGAGCAGCTTGCCCGCGACGGCCAGCCCCCAGGCCGCGCCCCCGATGGCGTAATAGGCCAGATCGCCGGGCCGCACGACTGCCAGCCAGACGACGGGCCCGAGCGTCAGCACCGCGAGCACGGCCAGCGACACCCGGTGATGCAGATGCGGCGAGGCGACGATGTCTGGCTGCTGCGGACCGGTCATGGCTCCCCTTGCGTCAGATATCGCGCCATGCGGCTTCCATCTTAGGTTGAATTGCTGTAGATTGCCATCATGGGTTGATTTTGCCCAGTATAATCCCTGCCGGTTGCAGGCTCGCATCTGGCGAGCGCCCCGCGGGGACCGTTCCATCGATGCCGAATACGGGAGACCGTCATGCGGGTTGTTCTCTGTGCGCCCCCGATCATGGATCGGTTCGAGGACACGCTGGAATCCATCGCGATGGACGCCCATCGCGAATGTCCGCCCTATGGCATGTATCTCCTGCGCGCCGCCCTGCTTCAGGCCGGCCATCACGTCGATTTCGCCGATCTGATCGCGCTGGGCACCAGTTCGGTCCAGGGCTTTTCGGCCGAGATCGACCGCGCCGATCTCGTCGGCATCGGCGCCACCTCCATGTCCTGGCCGACCGCCATCGAGGTGCTGAAGCAGATCCGCCGTCGCCGGCCCGACGTCCCGGTCGTCGTCGGCGGCATTCACCCGACCATGTTCGACCAGTATGTGCTGTCGGCCTTTCCGGTCCAGTTCGTCGTGCGCGGCGAAGGCGAAGCCGCCATCGTCGCTCTGGCCAACGCGCTGGAGGGCTCCCGCGATTTCCACGAGGTCCCGAACCTCTCCTGGAAGACCGATGACGGCGTCGTCGTGCGCAACAGCATCGAGAAGCTGATCCGCAAGGACGAACTCACCGATTTCCCGGTGCCCGATTACGGCGACCTGCCCGACCGGGTCTATCAGGCCCTGTCGATCGAATCCTCGCGCGGCTGCGTCTTCGACTGCTCGTTCTGCTCGACCTCCTACCGACGCACCTGGCGCGGCATCCAGCCCGAGGAATTCGTCGACCGGCTGGAGATGATCCTGCCGCATGTGCCGCGCACCAGCGCCGGCCACATCCACATCATCGACGACGAGTTCTCGATGAACGTCAAGCGCGCCACCCGCATCGCCCAGATCATCAGCCAGCGCGGGCTCGACGCCGGCCTCGTCTACGATTCCCGCGCCAACGACATCTGCGACGAGGCCTATGTCGAGGCGATGGCGCCCCACACGGTGCAGTTCCTGGTCGGCGCCGAATGCGGCTATGACGAGGGTCTGGCGCTGATCGGCAAGGGCACCACCTGCGCCAAGCTGGAAGAGGCCGCCCGCATCCTGCGCAAATTCGGCATCGCCGACCGGGCCGACTTCTCCTTCGTCCTCGGCCTGCCCTGGGAGGGCCGCACAGAGGTCGAGCGCACCATCGCCTTCGCCACCCATCTCCACGCCACCTACGGGGTGCGCGTTCTCCTGCAATGGTACTGCCAGATCCCCGGCTCGCGCCTGTGGGACGAGGCGGCGCGCAACGGCCTCGTCACCGAGGCGATGTATGACGAGTTCGGCTTCTTCTCGAACTACTATCTGTTCCAGTCGGGCGTGAAGATCCCCACCGCCGACATCTACGCGATCTCGGACAAGGTCGCCGCGGTGCGCACCGTCTCGCAGGCCGTCTACAAGGGCCGCAACATGATCGAATATGCCTTCCCGGAGCCGGTCGCGAAGTATTTTCCGCGGATCCTCGAGACCTTCCAGCAGAATGGGCTGGCGAGCCTGCGCCAAGTCGCCGGCCCCGGATCGCAGGCGGCACGCCGCGAGATCCCGGTCGAGCCCCCGAAACCGGCCCCGCCGGGCGAACGGATCGGCATTCCCCTGCGACATTTCCACGGCGTCCACGACAAGGGAGCAGTGACATGACCGACCTGCAGAAGGGCGAAGACACCTATGTGAAGGCCCTGCAACAGATCTTCACCGACCCGGAAGTCCGCAAGGCCCTGGAGGCCGAGCCGGAAGCCACGATGGAACGGCTCGGCTTCGATCTCGACGACGAGGCGCGGGCCACCCTGCGCGCCAACGACCAGCCCGAACTCGCCGTGGCCGCCGTGCCGGCGGTCCTGGTGAGGGTCGCCACCAACGGCACCCGGCCGGCCGTCCGCGTCGCGGTCTCCAGCTCGACCTTCGCCGCCACCCGTGGCCGCGCCGCCGAGCTCGATGCCGAGCGCGACCGCAGCCGGTAGGCCGACCCAGCCATCGCTGCGCCGGCCCCACCCGCCTGCCGCCACGGGCGCCGGCACCTCCCGGAGGCGTCGGCGCAGCGACGTCAGTCGACGAGCCCCAGGATCATCCGCCGGCCGCGCCCCTCCTCAACGCGCCGCGATCACCGGGACGATGGCTGCGCCGATCTCGGCGACTGCGGCGTTGCGCGTGCTGAAATCCGCCGGCGAGTCGGACAGATAGATCGCCACGAAGACCGGCGCGCGCCCCGGCGGGGTGATCATCGCCACGAGATTGCGCGTATGGGTCTGTCCGCCGCCGGACTTGTCGACGACCTCCCAGTCCTTGGGCGTACTGGCGCGGATCAGCTTGCCGGTCACGCCGCCAAGGCGCATCCACTCGCGCAGTTGCTCGCGCGACGCCGGACGCAATCCGTCCCCGATCAGCATGTTCTCCCAGCTCGTCGCCATGGCTTTGGGGCTGGTCGTGTCGCGCGGATCGCCGGGGGCGAAGATGTTGAGATCGGGCTCGGTCCGGTCGAGCCGGGTCACCGCGTCGCCGATGCCGCGCAGGAAGGCGGTTACGGCCTGCGGACCGCCGAGCCTGGCGAGAAGCAGGTTGGCGGCGGTGTTGTCGCTCATGTCCGCCGTCGCCAGGCAGAGTTCGCCGACCGTCATCGTGCCGCCCTGGCGCGTCTCGGTCACCGGCGCGTAGCTGAGAATGTCCGCGGCCCGGATCTCCACCGGCTCGTCGAGCGCCAGTGCGCCCTGTTCGGCCTGCTCCAGCACCGCCCCGCACAGAACCGACTTGAAGGTGCTGGCCATCAGGAACCGCTCGTCTTCGCGGTGTCCCCACTGCCAGTCACTGCCGCTGTCGCGGATGAAGACGCCGATGCGGGCGTCCAGCCGCTCCTCCAGCCCCCGCACCGTCTCCGCCAGGCGCGCCGTGGCGTCCTCGGCCTGCGCCTGAGGCCCTGCCCACAGCGCGGCCACGACCACGACAGCCGAGAGGACCGATCGGCGCGACACCATCCGGCAAAAGCTCTTCATCTTCATCCCCCACGCAATAGCCGGTTGCCTCTGCAACCGTTGGAAGGGGACGATCATCTCGCGCCTCGTGTCGAAATGGAGGCGGAACGCAGCCCGCGTTGCGCCATCCACAGGCCTGCGGGTGACCCTAGAACTCGATCCCCAGCTGCGCCTTCACGCCCGAGCGGAACGGGTGCTTGATCATTTCCATCTCGGTGACGAGGTCGGCGAAGTCGATCAGCTCGTCCTTGGCGTTGCGGCCGGTGATGACGACATGCTTCATCTCCGGCTTGCCCTTCAGAAATTCGATCACCTCAGCGAGATCGAGATAGTCGTAGCGCAGGACGATGTTCAGCTCGTCGAGCAGCACCAGCTTGTGCTCGTCGTCCATGATCAGCGCCTTGGCCCGCTCCCAGGCGGCCTTCGCCGCAGCGATGTCGCGCTGCCGGTCCTGGGTCTCCCAGGTGAAGCCGTCGCCCATGGCGGTCATCGTCACCTGGTCGGGAAACTTCTCCAGCACCTTGCGCTCGCCGGTTTCCCACTTGCCCTTCACGAACTGCACGACGGCGACCTTCATGCCGTTGCCCAGCGCCCGGAAGACCAGGCCGAAGCCGGCCGTCGACTTGCCCTTGCCCTTGCCCGTATGGACGATGACGAGACCCTTCTCGATCGTCTTGGTGGCGATGATCTTGTCGCGCGCCGCCTTCTTCTTCTTCATCTTCTCGGCGTGCCGGGCGTCGAGCTCGGCGTCCGACATGCCGTCGGTGATCTTGGGTTTGTCGTTCATGTCAGGCCTCCCCTGCGGTCTGTGTCTGGTCGCCGAAGATCTTGGCGTAGAAGATGCGTTCCTCGCCCTCCGGATAGTCCGGCAGCCGGCCGAAGGGGCGATAGCCCATGGCCTCGTAGAAGCCGGGCGACTGGAACGAATAGGTGTCGACCCAGACGCCGCGCAGCGCGTCGTCGCGCGCGATCGCCTCGGCCCGTTCGACCAGCCGCCGGCCGAGCCCCGCCCCGCGATGGCGCTCGGGCACCGCTAGCACCTCGATATGCAGCCAGTTCCAGTAGATCTGGGCGATCAGCCCGCCGTCGATACCCGCCGCGTCGCTCAGCGCCAGGGTCAGAAAGCGCGGCGACATGGCAAAGTCGGTGCGCGTCGCCAGTTCCGCCAGCGGCGCCACGATGCGGCTGCGCGTCTCGTCGTCGGCCATCTCCACTTGGCGGATGTCCATGCGCGCGCCTCCTGCGGTCCGTCATCCGACACCCAGCTCCGCCCGTGCGGAGTTCGAGCGCGGTATCCATAGGCCCCGGTCGATCGCCTCGGCAAGCTTGTCGCACATCTCGCGATAGGCGTTCGCATTGTTGTCGAGCATGAAGTCCCGCACCGGCTCGTCCACCACGAAGGCCCGGTACACCGCCTCGAAATGATGGTCGCGCACCGCGCCCGTGGTCGCCGAGAAGGCGAAGAGATAGTCCACCGTCGCGGCGATCTCGAAGGCGCCCTTGTAGCCGTGGCGCATGACGCCGGCGATCCATTTCGGATTGACCACCCTGGCCCGCACCACCCGGCCGATCTCCTCGTCCAGCGTGCGCACCACCGGTCGCTCGGGCCGCGAATGGTCGTTGTGATAGACCACCGGCCGGTCGCCCGAGACCTGCTCGACCGCCGCCGTCATGCCGCCCTCGAACTGGTAGTAATCGTCGGAATCCAGGAGGTCGTGCTCGCGGTTGTCCTGGTTCTGGACGACCGCCTCGATCCGCGACAGCCGCTGTTCGAAGCCGGCCCGGTCCGCCTCGCCCGCGGCATCCGCCCCGTAGGCATAGGAGCCCCAGACGATGTAGCTCTCGGCGAGATCCGCCCGGTCGTCCCAGCCCTTCTCGTCGATCAGCGCCTGCAGTCCCGCGCCGTAGGCGCCGGGCTTGGAGCCGAAGATGCGAAAGCCCGACCGCCGCGCAGCCTCGGCCTCATCCACGCCGTCGGCCATGAGCGCCTGCCGCTCGGCTCGCATCCGCGCCGCGATCGGATTGTCCGCCGCCTCTTCCTCCAGCGCGCCGACGGCCCGGATCGCCCGGTCGAACAGCGCGATCTGGTCGGGAAAGGCGTCGCGGAAGAAGCCCGAAATGCGCAGGGTCACGTCGACCCGCGGCCGGCCGAGCTCGGCCAGCGTCACGATGGCGTAGCCGGTGACCCGCCGCGAGGCCCGGTCCCAGACCGGCCGGGCGCCGATCAGCGCCAGCGCCTGGGCGATGTCGTCGCCGCCGGTGCGCATGTTGGAGGTGCCCCAGGCGGTCAGCCCGATCGATCGCGGCCAGTCGCCCTCGTCCTGCAGATGCCGCGTCACCAGAAGCTCCGCCGAGCGACGGCCGAGATCGTAGGCCGCCTCGGTCGGCACGGCGCGGGTGTCGACCGAAAAGAAGTTACGGCCCGTCGGCAGGACATCCGGGCGCCCCCGGGTCGGTGCACCCGACGGTCCCGGTGCAACGAAACGGCCGGCAAGCCCGGCCAGAAGCCCCGCGATTTCAGCCGGGCCCGACCCCGTCACCGCCGGGGCCAGCCGCGTCTCGACCTCTGTCAGCACCGCCCACGTGGCGGTCCAGCCCGGCTCGGCGGCCGTCTCACCGGTGACGAGGCGCGCCGCCAGCCATTCGATCCGCTCCACCGTATCGCCGGCCGTGCGCCAAGCGTCGGCCGACAGCTTCTGAAGCACGTCGGGCCGCGCCCCGATCCAGCGTGCCGCCATGTCGCAATCCAGCGGATCGAAGCCCTCCGCCTCCGCGCCGTCGCTCGCCAGCAGATCCGCGGCGATCGCCCGGTGCAGCGAGCCGTCGCCCGGCGCACTGCCGCGCGGCAGCCGGGCGAGCGCCACGGTCAGATCGGTCAGCAGCCGGCCTTCCGGCGCAACGCCGAAGACATGCAGCCCGTCGCGGATCTGCATCTCCTTCAAATCGCACAGATAGGCGTCGAGCTTTTCCAGCGCCGTGTCCTCGGCCTCGCCTTCCGCGATGCCGGCATCCTGATCGAGGCCGATGTCGCGGACGAGATCGAGGATCTGCCCTTTCAGCAGCTCCAGCCGCCGCGGATCGCTGCCGGCCGCCTCGTAATATTCGTCGACCAGCGCCTCCAGGTCGCGCAGCGGCCCGTAGCTTTCGGCCCGCGTCAGCGGCGGCGTCAGATGGTCGATGATCACCGCGCTCGTGCGCCGTTTGGCCTGCGTGCCCTCGCCCGGATCGTTGACGATGAACGGATAGAGATGCGGCAGCGCCCCGAACACCGCCTCCGGGAAACAGGCCTCAGACAACGCCAGCGCCTTGCCCGGCAGCCATTCCAGATTGCCGTGCTTGCCCATGTGGATCACCGCGTCGGCGTCGTACTGGGTCCGCAGGAAGGCATAGAGCGCCAGGTAATTGTGCGGCGGCACGAGGTCCGGCGAGTGGTAGGTCTCCTTCGGGTCGATATTGTAACCGCGCGCCGGCTGGATTCCGACCAGCGTCTCGCCGAACCGTGCCAGCGGCAGGGCAAACGCGTCCCGATCGGCCAGGAAGAACGGATCGGCCTCCGGCGCGCCCCAGCGCTCCGTCACCGCCACCCGCACCGCTTCCGGCAAGCCGTCGAAGAACGCCCGATAGGCCTTCAGCGCCAGCGTCTCGCGGATCTGCCGCGCCGCCGTCCCGGCATTGGTCGGACCGGCCATCAGATGGTCGATCAGCCCGTTACCCGTCGCCGGCACGTCGGCGACGTCGTAACCCGCCGCCGCCATGGCGTTCAGAACGGTGATGGTCCCGGCTGGCGTATCCAGGCCGACGCCGTTGCCGAGCCGCCCGTCCCGATTGGGGTAGTTCGCCAAGAGGATCGCCACCCGCCGCGCTTTCGCAGGCTTCACCCGCAGCCGGCACCAGCGCGCCGCCAGTTCGGCGACGAACTCCACCCGGTCCGGCAGCGAACGATGCGCCACGATGTCCGTCTGGGTCAGCGGATCCCAGTCGCCCGCCGACTTGAAGGCGATGGCCCGGCCGAGCACCCGCCCGTCCACTTCCGGCAGGGCGACATTCATCGCCAGATCGCGCGCCGACAGTCCCTGCGACGACGTCTCCCAAGCCTCGCGCGCGCCGCTCGCCAGCACCGCCTGTAATACGACGGCCCCGCCTTCCTCCAGCACGGTCGGCACCCGCTCGCCGCCGGGCGACGAGACCGCGAAGCCGGTCAGATTGACGACGACATCCGGCGCCCGCTCGACAAACAGCGCCCGCAGGGTCTCGATCGACACCGGGTCCTTGAGGCTGGAGACATAGACCGGCAGGACGTCGAGCCCCTGCCGCGCCATCGCCGTCGCCAGCGCCTCGACCGGCTCGGTCTGGCCGCTTTGCATCAGCGCCCGGTAGAAGACGATCGCCGCCAGCGGCCGCGCCCCCGGCGCCGCCACTGTTTCGCCGGGAGCATCCGGGTGCAGCGCCGGAGCGGCAGCTCGTCGCGACGCGTCGGTTTCGACGCCCGCCAGTTCCAGCCTGCCCGCCTTCAGGAGCGGCTGCGCCTCCGGCGGCCAGTCTCCGTCCGACAGGATTGCGCCCAGCGCCTGCAGGAAATTCTCCGCATTCGCCGGCCCGCCCTCGACGAGATAGCGCCACAGCCGGTCGCGCGGCCCCTCTCCAAGCGTGTTGTAGCGGTCGAGCCCCGGGTCCGGCTTGTCGTCGCCCGGCACCACGACCAGATGGCCGCCGGTCGCCTGGGCATTGGCCAGCAGCGCGTCCAGCCCGTAGGGCCAGTAGGCTGCGCCGCCGAGAATGCGCACCACCACCAGCTTGGCGTGGCGAAGCGTTCGGGCGACATAGGCGTCGACCGACATCGGATGCTTCAGCCGCAGGAAGTTTGCCAGCCGCAGCGACGGAGCAGCCGCGCCCAGCCGTCCGGCTGCACCGGCCAGGCCGGCGATCTCCGTATCGGCTGCCGACAGCACGACGATGTCGGCCGGCGTCTGGCCGAGATCGACCGCCTCGCCGCCATCGTCGATCGTGCCTTTCTGGGCAAGGAGGAGATGCACGAGGCTGCGCCCTACTCCGCCGCCGCCTGCGCCGCTCCGTCGGTCAGGGCGCGGATGGTCGCCCGGATCGTCCCGCAGGTCGCCGCGTCCAGCCCGTCATGCAGGCCGATGACGACCAGCCGCGTGGCGCGGGTCTCGCCCGGCTTCCAGGGCCGGTCGAAATAGGTCTCGATGCGCTGGCCGACGGCCTGCACGACCAGCCGCATCGGCTTGCCCGGCACATCGGCAAAGCCCTTCAGCCGCAGGATGTCGTGGCCGGCGATGACCGCCGACAGCCCGTCCGCGAACGCCTTCGGATCGGCGACCTGCCCGGCCTCCACGACGAAGCTCTCGAACTCGTCATGGTCGTGATCGTGGCCCTCGCCTTCATGGTGAAGCTCGTGATGCGACTTGCGATCCGCGATCAGGTCTTCGGTCCCGGCGGACAGGCCCAGCAGCACGTCGGTCGGCAGCACGCCGCCTTCCGCCGTGACGATCTTCACGGCCTCGGCGCACTGGCTGCCGATCTCGCCGCGCACCCGTTCCAGCGTCGCCGCGTCGACGAGGTCGGCCTTGTTCAGGACGATCAGGTCGGCCGCGCGGATCTGGTCCTCGAACAGCTCTTCCAGCGGATTGTCGTGGTCGAGGCTCTCGTCGGCGGCCCGCGCCGCGGCGACCTTGGCCTCGTCGTCGGCAAAGCGTCCGGCGGCGACCGCCGCGGTGTCGATGACCGTCACCACGCCGTCCACCGTCACCCGCGTTTTGACCTCGGGCCAGTTGAACGCCGCGACCAGCGGCTGCGGCAGCGCCAGCCCCGAGGTCTCGATGACGATGTGATCCGGCAGCCGGTCGCGGGCGAGCAGCTTGGTCATGGTCGGGATGAAGTCGTCGGCGACGGTGCAGCAGATGCAGCCATTGGTCAGCTCGACCACGTCGTCCTCGGTGCAGGTCTCGATGCCGCAACCGGTCAGGATGTCGCCATCGACGCCCAAATCGCCGAACTCGTTGATGATCAGGGCGATCTTCCGGCCGCCGGCATTCTGCAGCATGTTGCGGATCAGCGTCGTCTTGCCCGCGCCGAGAAAGCCGGTGACGACGGTGGCTGGTATCTTCTGCAAGGCTTCAACCTTTCAGGGTGAGCGGCAGGCCGGCGGCGACGAAGATCGCCTCGTCGCACACGGCCGCGATCAGTTGGTGGAGACGCCCGGCGTGGTCGCGGAAGCGCCGCGCCATGGCATTTTCGGGGACGATCGACAGGCCGACCTCGTTGGAGACGAAGACGATCAGCCCCGGCGGCCGGCCCGTCAGGCAGGCCACGAGCCGGTCGGCCTCCGCGTCGACGTCGCGTTCCGCGAGCATCAAATTCGACACCCAGAGCGTCAGGCAGTCGACCAGCAGCGCCCGGTCCGGCGCCGCCTCGCTTTCGATGGTCGCGACGAGATCGAGCGGCGCCTCGACGGTGCGCCACGGCGCCGGCCGACGCGCTTTGTGCGCGTCGATCCGGGCGGTCATTTCGGCGTCGAAGGCCTGCCCCGTCGCGATGTAGACGGGGGCACGGCCGCTCTCGCCGACGCGGCGCTCGGCGAAGGCGCTCTTGCCAGAGCGCGCGCCGCCGAGAACGAGGACGAGGCGGTCGGTCGCGCCGGCCTCAGCCGGCAAAACCGGCGATCGCCAGGAGCTGCTCGCCGAGGATCATCGCCCCGGCACCGGCGACGACGCCGCCCGACACCCGCAGGCCGAAATTCTCGCGGGCGGCCAGGCCGCTGCCGAGAAGCCGCACGGCGATGAAGCCGGCGGAGACCGCGACGACATACTGGATGGCCGCGAAGCCGATCAGATAGGCGGCGACGGCGCTCGATTCCGAACCGACCACCGCTTCGCCATAGGCATAGCCGTGGAACAGGCCGGCGACGGCAAAGAGCGAACCGATCGCCAGCATGCCGTAGGAGCGGCCGGACAAAGCGAGGATGCCGATGCCGGCGACCGACAGGGCGACGACGAACTCGGCGGCCGGCAGGTCGAAGGCCATCAGGTGCAGCAGCGTGCCGGCGACGGTGGCGCCGATGAACAGCAGCGGCGCGGCGAAGCGATGCGCGGTCAGCGCGGCGAGCAGGCCGACACCGATGATGAAGGCCAGATGGTCGAGGCCGATGACCGGATGGGCAAGACCCGACAACAGGCCCTCGCCCATGCTCTGCGGCGCCATGCCACCAGCCGGGTGGTGGGCGAAGGCCGCGGTCGGAATCAGGGACAGCAGCGCCGTGACGGCGAAACGATTGCGGAAAGGCATGAAGACAACTCCCGTGTCCTGTTGGAACGGACGCGGATAGTCCCAAAAAACCGGCGTTTCCCCGAAACTCCGCGGCACGACGGCCGCCGGATCGAAACACAGGTCCTGAAGGAACATCCCGTCCCGTAGACGTCGCACGTGGATGGCAGGTCTCCTGGCTCGCGGGTCGTCGGTCTTCGCCTGGCCTTCCCGGAGACATCTCCAGTGGCTTTTCGCCGGTCTCGCCTGGCCTGACGGCCCGACGCATCCCGGTGGTGAAGACCTCGCCGCTCTACAGTCGCGGGGTCGGCTGCGATATGGACCCCCTGTTTGGGTCGGCCCGTCGCATTCCCTCTTCGCCCCTGCCGCGTGGCAGCGGGGGAACCATCCTTCGACGGACCCGGCGCAAGCGTCGAATCCGTTCGTCTCGCAGACTAGCGATCGGCCGGCGCGACGCAAGCCAATTCGCCGCACGGGCGGGCGCTGCGTGCCGTGCGCGGCCCGAACGCAAAAGGCCCGGCCGCAGTCTCCTGCAGCCGGGCCTCGATGCATGTCAGGCGCTCGGTTCAGCGCGCCGCCGACTGCTCGCAGGCTTCCACATGCTTGGCCAGCGCCTCGTTGGAGAGGATCGCGCTGATCGTGCGGATGTCGCGGTTCTGGAACTTCGGCGTCTTCTGCAGCTCCTTGAGCCGCTCGAGCATGGTCACTCGGCTCATCGTGTTCTCCTTCTTGCCGGTTCCGCGACGGGGATCCCGCCGCGGGTTGGGGCGGGCGCCGTCAGGCGGCCCGCACGCTCGCGGTCACGGGAATCTCGATGTCGACCTCGAGGGTCGAGACCTGTTCGCCGCGATCCATCTTCACGATCACCTTCTCGCGGTCGACATGGACGTGCCGTGCGATCACCGCGAGAATCTCCTCGCGCAGGAGCCCGACGAGATCGGAATGGCCGACCGTCGCGCGCTCGTGGGCGAGCAGGACCTGCAGGCGCTCGCGCGCCATCGGCGCCGAGCTCTGCTTGCTGAAGAAACTGAAAAGGCTCATGCCGCTCTCCGTCCGAAGATCTTGCCGAACAGGCCGCGCTTCTCCCCCGGGATCACCATGGGAACGGTCTCGCCGGCCAGGCGGCGCGCGGCGTCGGTGTAGGCCAGCGCCGGTGCGCTGCGGGCGTCGCCCAGCGTGACCGGCGTGCCGAGGTTGGACGCGCGCAGCACGTCCATCGATTCGGGAATGATGCCGAGGAGCGGGATCGACAGGATCTCCAGCACGTCCTCGACCTTCAGCATGTCGCCGCGCTCGGCCCGGTTCGGGTCGTAGCGGGTCAGAAGCAGGTGCTTCTCCATGCGCTCGCCGCGCTCGGCCTTGGCGGTCTTGGCGTCCAGCAGACCGATGATCCGGTCCGAATCGCGCACCGAGGAGACTTCCGGGTTGGTCACGACGACGGCGACGTCCGCATGGCGCATCGCCAGGGTCGCGCCGCGCTCGATGCCGGCGGGGCTGTCGCAGATGATCCAGTCGAAGCTCTCGCGCAGCTCGTTCATGACGATCTCGACGCCTTCCGACGTGAGATTGTCCTTGTCGCGGGTCTGCGAGGCCGGCAGCAGGAACAAAGTCTCCAGCCGCTTGTCGCGGATCAGCGCCTGCGGCAGCTTGGCGTCGCCCTGCACCACGTTGATCAGGTCGTAGACCACCCGGCGCTCGGCGCCCATGACCAGGTCGAGATTGCGCAGGCCGACGTCGAAATCGACCACGACGGTCTTCTCGCCCCGCTGCGCCAGCGCGGCGCCGAGCGCTGCCGTGGAGGTCGTCTTGCCGACGCCTCCCTTGCCCGAGGTCACCACGATTACTTTTGCCATCTCGTTCTCCTGTATGCTGGTCGGCCGCCGGCTAGACCAGGATTTCCGTCTTCAGCGTGTCGCCGTCGAGCCAGACCTGCACGGCCTGCCCGCGATGCGCCGGATTCATGTCGTCGGCCATCTTGTAGAGGCCGTCGATCGCCAGAAGCTCGGCCTCGAGCTTGCGGCAGAAGATGCGGGCCGAGGCGTTGCCGACCGAACCGGCCATCGCCCGGCCCCTGAGGGTGCCGTAGACGTGGATCGAGCCGCCTGCGACGATCTCCGAACCGGACGCGACGGAGCCGAGAATGGTCACGTCGCCTTCCGGGAAGATCACCGACTGGCCCGAGCGCACCGGCTCGTGGATGATGATCGACGGCATTGCCCGGACCGGCTGCGGCTCGGGCCGTGGGGCCGGCGCTTCGGCCTTCGTGGCAGTGCTGGCCGGCGCGCTCGCGGGAGCCGGCGCAGCCGGTGCCTCGAAATCGTCGGCCGGACGTCCGCCCTTCATCGCCGGCGGCATGCCGAAGCCGAGCAGCGAGGCGCGCGCGCCCTCGATGCCCATGATCCGGACACTGCGCTCGCCGAGTTCGCCGATCAGTTCCTTCAGCTGCGCCTGGTCGATGTCCAGGCCCTCGACGTCGAGAACGATGGGACGGCCGAGGAAGAAGCCGGTCGAACGGGCGGCCAGATCGTCGAGGCGAGCCAGCCAGCTGTCGAACGGCAGCTCGGGGGACAGCACCAGCGCGAGGAAGGAGCGGCCCTTGAGACGGATCGGACGGGTGTCTGTTAGCGCTTTGGTCATCTGCGTTAATTTTCGGTTGCTGGGCGATCTAATCGGACGTCGGTTAACCGGAGATTAAGCCTCAAAGCCTGCGCCGGGCTGACGCGAAAGCGGCGATTTGCCCTGTCGGGATACGGCCTTGGCGGGGCTATGACGTCCTTGTGGCCTTGCGATGGCAGCCGCTTTCGGCCATGACGCCGGGGCAGGGTCGGCCCTCGAGACCGGGGGAGCTGCGGCCGCAGACACGGGGACTTGCCATGATCACCGGACGGATGTTCGCCACGCTCGCAGGGGCCCTCGGCCTGTTCGCCGGGCTCGCCGCCCCAAGCCTCGCCCAGGAGCCGATCACCCTCGGCGAGATGAACAGCTACACCACCCTGCCCGCCTTCACCGGCCCCTACCGCAAGGGCTGGGAACTGGCGCTGGAAGAGATCAACGCCGCCGGCGGCATCGACGGCCGGCCGGTCGCGGTCGTCAGTCGCGACGACAATGGCAAGCCCGCCGACGCCATCCGCATCGCCGAGGAATTCGTCGCTTCCGACGACGTCGCGGTCGTGTGGGGCGGCTTCTTCTCCAATGTCGGCCTCGCCCTCACCGACTTCGCCAAGCAGCGCCAGGTGCCGTATCTGGCCACCGAGCCGCTGGCCGACGCCATCGTCTGGTCGCAGGGCAACCGCTACACCTTCCGCCTGCGCCCCTCGACGGCGATGCAGGCCGCGATGCTGGCCGAAGAGGCCGCCAAGCTCGACGCCACCCGCTGGGCGACCATCGCGCCGAACTACGCCTATGGCACCGATGCCGTCACCGCCTTCAAGGCCGAGCTGAAGAAGCGCAAGCCCGACGTCGAGTTCGTCGGCGAGCAGTGGCCGCCCCAGGGCAAGCTCGACGCCGGCCCCACCGTGCGCGCCCTCGAAGCCATGAAGCCCGACGCGATCTTCAACGTCACCTTCGGCGCCGACCTCGCCAAATTCGTCCGAGAGGGCGACATTCGCGGCCTGTTCGACGGCCGCGAGGTCGCCTCGCTCCTGTCCGGCGAGCCAGAATATCTCGAGCCGCTGGGCGCCGAGGCCCCCGAAGGCTGGATCGTCACCGGCTACCCCTGGTACGATATCGACACGCCGGAGCATGACGCCTTCCGCACCGCCTACGAGGCGAAATACGGCGAGCATCCCTATGCCGGCTCGCTGGTCGGCTATAACGGGATGAAGGCCCTCGCCGCCGCCCTGACGAAGGCCGGCGGCGCCACCGACGCCGACTCGCTGATTGCCGCCTTCGAGGGCCTCGAGGTTCCCGACGCCCCGTCCGGCCCCTTCACCTTCCGCGAGGCCGACCACCAGTCCACCCTGGGCGCCTGGGTCGGTCGCACGGCGGTGCGCGATGGCCAGGGCGTCATGGTCGACTGGCGCTATGCCGACGGCGCCGATTATCTGCCGTCGCCCGAGGACGCCCGCAAGCTTCGCCCCGCCGAATAGGCCGGCCGCACAGGCAGCGCACAGACGCCGGCGCGCGGTGACCCCTCCGGTCGCCG